>NZ_JBJDQT010000002.1:0-177316 GCF_044903565.1 Streptomyces sp. NPDC004065
GGCGTCCACATGTACCTCGGCAACGGCAAAACCCTCACCACCCACCACACCCCCACCTACGGAGCACCCCATGCCTGACACCAGGCACACCATGACCGGTACGGCGGGGCAGGCGCCGGCCACCGGGCGGCTGGCGGACCCGGAGATCGAGGCCCGGCTGGCGCGGGTCGACGAGCTGCTGGCCGGGCTGGAGGAGGCGCCGGGCCCGACCGTGCGCTCCGCCCTGGAGGCGGTGGGGCTGGTCACCGAGGTCTACGGCGAGGCGCTGGCCCGGGTGCTGGACCACGCGGACGGCGAGCTGGCGCGGCTGCTGGCGGAGGACGAGCTGCTGGGGCATCTGCTGGTGCTGCACGCGATCCATCCGGAGTCCGCGGAGCGACGCGCCGCCCGCGCGGTGGAGCGGCTGCGTCCCGTGGTGCGGGAGCGCGGCGGCGACGTGGAGTGGGCCGGGCTGGACGGGCGGGTGGCCCGGGTGCGGCTGACCACGGGCGGCGGCTGCGGCGCGGGGTGCGGGGGCGGGGCCGGGACGGGCGAGGTGACCGAGGCGGTGCGGGCCGCGGTGCTGGCCGCGGCGCCGGAGCTGACGGCGGTGGAGCCGCTGCCGGACGAGGAGCCGGGGCGGGCGGCTCCCGCGTTCGTACCGCTGGAGACGCTGACGCGCCGCGGCTCGCCGGCGGCCCGGGGGACGCGGTGACCGCGGACGGGGCGCTGGCCCGGATCATCCGCTCCTCGGCCGGACGCACGGCGACGGCCCGGGCGGAGGTGTGCGAACTGTGCGCGGCGCCGCTGCCCGAGGACCACCCGCATCTCTACGACACCGGCCGGGCGCAGGTGCGGTGCGCCTGCCGGCCCTGCTCGCTGCTGTTCGACGGGAACGGCGCCGGCGGCGGCCGTCTGCGGCTCGTGCCCCGGCGCCGGGTGCGGCTTCCCCGGGTGGACACGGCCGCCCTCGGGGTGCCGGTCGGCCTGGTGTTCTTCGTACCGCACGACGACGGCACGGTCACCGCGCAGGGACCGAGCCCGGCGGGGGCCATGCGGTGGGAGGTGGACGCCGCCGCCTGGCGGCGGGCGGCGGAGGACTGCCCGCACCTGGCCTCGGTGCGGCCGGAGGTGGAGGCGCTGCTGGTGAACACCGTGCGGGGGCTCGACCACCACTGGATCGTGCCCGTCGACGACTGTCTGCGCATGGTCGCCGTGGTGCGCCGGGAGTGGCGGGGGCTGTCGGGCGGCGGCCGGGTGTGGCCGGCCGTCGAGCAGTTCTTCTCGGAACTGACCGAACGGCGGTGAGCGGATGCACGAGTTGTCGATCGCTGCCGCCATCGTGGACCGGGCCGGCGCACTGGCGCGGGAGGACGGGACGGACACCGTCTCGGCGGTGACCGTGCGGGTGGGCGAGCTGTCCGGCGTCGTGCCCGACGCCCTGGACTTCGCCTTCGAGGTGGCCCGCGAGGGCACCGCCCTGGCCGGCGCCCGGCTGGTCGTCGAGCAGGTCGCCGCACGGGCGTACTGCGCGCCGTGCGCGCGCGAGTTCGCCGTGGGCATGCCGCCGTTCTTCTGGTGCCCGGACTGCGACCGCCCGTCGCGGGAGCTGCGCAGCGGGCGGGAGCTGGAGATCACCGGGATCGAGCCCGGCCCACCACCGCTCTGACGGCCCGTGCGCGTCCGCCGCGGCCGGGCGGTCCGCTCCGGCCGCGGCGGACGCGCCTTCCCGGGTGCGGCCGGAGCATGTAGTCAGCCCGGGGCCCGGCAGCCCGGGGGCCGTTGTGGCGGCGGTGGTGCCGCGGGTGCGTGCGCACCCGCGGCATCACCGTACGGCCGGCCACCGCGTGCGGATCAGCAGATGCGCGGCAGTTGCTCCCCGAGCGGCAGGTCGACGACCCGGGTGCCGCCGAGCGCGGTGGCGACGACGACCATGCCGGGGTGCTCGGCGACGCACTCGCCGATGAGCGCGGCCCCGCCGCCCTGCGGATGGGCGCGCATCGCCGCCAGGACGGCCTCGGCCTCGGAGGGCGGCACGAACGCCACGAGCCGGCCCTCGTTGGCGACGTAGAGGGGGTCCAGGCCGAGGAATCCGCAGGCGTTGACCACCGCGTCCGGGACCGGGACGGCGCGTTCGCGCAGCCGGACGCCGGTGCCGGAGGCGCGGGCGATCTCGTTGAGGGAGGCCGCGAGCCCGCCCCGGGTGGGGTCGCGCAGCACGTGGATGTCCGGGGTGACGGCCAGCATGGCCGCCACCAGGTCGGCCAGCGGCGCGGTGTCGCTGGCGACCTCGACGCCGAACTCCAGGCCCTCCCGGACGCTCATGACGGCCACGCCGTGCAGTCCGATCGGGCCGCTGACGAGGACGGCGTCGCCCGGCCGGGCCCGCTGGGGGCGGATGTCCACCCCTTCGGGCACGAGTCCGACGCCGGCGGTGGTGACGTACACGCCGTCGCCGTGCCCCGCCTCCACCACCTTGGTGTCGCCGGTGGCCACGGTGACGCCGGCCGCCTCGGCCGCCGCGCCCATGGCCCGGGCGATCCGGTCCACGACCGCCAGCTCCACGCCCTCTTCCAGGACGAAGGCGGCCGAGAGGTAGGCGGGCCGGGCGCCGCTCATCGCCAGGTCGTTGACGGTGCCGTTGACCGCCAGGTCGCCGAGGCTGCCGCCGGGGAAGAACAGCGGCCGTACGACGTAGGAGTCGGTGGAGAACGCCAGCCGGGCGCCGCCCAGGTGGAGGACCGCGGAGTCGCCCATGCCGTTGAGGACGGGGTTGCCGTAGGCGGGGGCGAAGACGTCGTGGATGAGTTCGGCGGACAGGGCGCCGCCCCCGCCGTGCCCCATCACCACGACGGGCTGGTCGCGCAGCGGGGCGGGGCAGGTCCAGTTCGCGGGGTCGACGGGTTCGGTGGGGACGGCCGGCCGGGCGGGGGCCTCGGACGCGGCGGAAGCCAGTTCAGCCAACGGGGTTCATCTCCTCCTGCGGAATGCGGGAACCCTGTGCCGGGGTGCCGTTCATCCGGCGGTACAGGTAGTAGGCCGCGCAGGCGCCCTCGTTGGAGACCATGGTGGCGCCCAGCGGGGTGCGCGGGGTGCAGCTGGTGCCGAACGCGGCGCACTCGGTGGGCTTGATCAGGCCCTGCAGGACCTCGCCCGCACGGCACACGGCGGGTTCCTCGGTGCGGATGCCGCCGACGTCGAAGCGGTGCTCGGCGTCGTACTCGCGGAAGGCCTCCGACAGCCGCCAGCCGCTGGCGGGGATGGGCCCGATGCCGCGCCAGGCGCGGTCGGACACCTCGAAGACCTCCTCCAGCATGCGCAGCGCGGCCGGGTTGCCCGCCTCGCGCACGGCGCGCGGGTAGGCGTTCTCCACCCGGTGCTCGCCGCGCTCCAGCTGGTGCACGGCCCGGCGGATGCCCTCCAGGATGTCCAGCGGTTCGAACCCGGTGACCACGATGGGCACCCGGTGCCGTGCGGCCAGGTCGGGGTACTCGGCGGTGCCCATGACGCTGCACACGTGCCCGGCCGCCAGGAAGCCCTGCACCCGGCAGGCCGGCGCCGTCATGATCGCCTCGATGGCCGGGGGCACGCGCACGTGCGAGACCAGGAGGCTGAAGTTGTCCAGGCCGAGGCGGCGGGCCTGGTGCACGGCCATCGCGTTGGCGGGCGCGGTGGTCTCGAAGCCGATGGCGAAGAAGACCACCTGGCGGCCGGGGTGCTGACGGGCGAGCCGCAGCGCGTCGAGCGGCGAGTACACCACCCGTACGTCGCCGCCCTCCCCCTTGACCCGGAACAGGTCCCGGTCGGTGCCGGGCACCCGCAGCATGTCGCCGAAGGAGCAGAAGATCACCTCGGGGCGGGCGGCGATCTCCAGTGCCTTGTCGATGACCTCGAGCGGGGTCACGCAGACCGGGCAGCCCGGACCGTGGATCAACTCGACCTGCTCGGGGAGGAGCTGGTCGATGCCGTGGCGGATGATGGAGTGGGTCTGGCCGCCGCAGACCTCCATCAGCGCCCAGGGCCTGGTGGCCGTCGCGCGGATCTCGTCCAGCAGCCGCCGGGCCAGGGCCGGGTCGTTGAACTCGTCGATGTACTTCATCGGGCCTCACTCCCACTGTGCTCGTGCTCGTGCTCCGCGGCCGCGCGGGCGGGTGGGGCCGCCGTCCCGGCGGTCCCGGCCTGTTCGGCCGCCTGCTGCCAGGCGTCGCCGAACTCCTCCTCCAGCAGCCCCAGTTGCTCGAACAGCTCCAGGGACGCGCGGGCCGACTCCTCGTCCAGTCGCTGCAGGGCGAAGCCGACGTGGACGATCACGTACTCCCCCACCCGGACGTCGGGCAGGTATTCGAGGCACGCCTGCTTCCGCACGCCGCCGAAGTCGACCAGGCCGGTGAGCGGATCGGCGCGGTGGTCGATGGACACGACTTTGCCGGGCACTGCCAGACACATGGGGTCACTCCGTCTCGTCGCTGTCTGCGGGCCGCCGGTCGCCCGGCCCGCCGGTCGTCCCGCCCCGGGGGATGTGCGCCCCGCCCGGGGGAATGTGCTTCCCGCCCTGAGGGGTATGCGTCCCGTCCTGCGGGATGTGCGTCCCGCCCTGCGGGATGTGCGCCGCGACCACGAGCTGGCCGAGGGCCAGCCCGCCGTCGTTCGGGGGGACCTCGCCGTGGCGCAGTACGGTGAAGCCGTCCTTGTCCAGCAGCCCGGCGCACTCCTGCTCCAGCAGGCCGTTGGCGAAGACGCCGCCGCTGAGCACCACCGTGTGCAGGCCGGTGGCCGCGCGGGCGCGCCGGCAGATCTCCGCGACGGCGCGTGCCACGCCCCGGTGGAACCGCGCGGCCATGACCGGCGCCGGGGTGCCGCCGCGCAGGTCGGCGAGGAGGGCCCGCAGCATGGGCGCGGGGTCGCAGCCCAGCGGCCCCGGCCGCGCGCCCGTCCCGGTCGCGCCCGTCCCGGTTCCCGCGGTGCGTCCGGTGAGTCCGAAGGGGTACGCCGCGCCGTCCGCGTCGTGGGCCTCGGCGGCCGCCGCCTCCAGCTCCAGGGCGGCCTGGGCCTCGTATCCCGCGCGGTGGCACACGCCGGTGAGGGAGGAGACGGCGTCGAAGAGCCGGCCCATGCTGGAGGTCGGCACACAGGCCAGTCCTCGCTCCAACTGCCGCCGTAGCACCGAGAGTTCGTCCGGTGTGCAGGCGGCGACGCTGGGCAGCCGGGGGTCCCAGTCCAGGCCGGCGGCCCACAGCCGGGCCAGGGCCAGCCGGCAGGGGTTGGCGACGCCGGCGTCGCCGCCGGGCAGCGGGGCCGGGGTGAGGCGGGCGAAGCGCCGGTGGCCGGCGTAGTCGGCGAGCAGCACCTCGCCGCCCCAGACGGTGCCGTCGTCGCCGTAGCCGGTGCCGTCGAAGGCGACGCCGATCACGGGTGTGGCGCCGTCGAGGCCGTGCTCGGCCATCGCGGAGGCGATGTGCGCGTGGTGGTGCTGGACCAGCACGGGCCGGGGCAGGCCCAGGTGGGCGGCGCGTTCGCGGGCCCGGCGGGCGGAGTGGTAGCCGGGGTGGCGGTCGGCGGCCAGCAGCGCGGGGGTGACACCGGTCAGGCGCAGCAGGTGCCGCTCGGCCCGCCCGGCGGCCTCCAGGGTGGCCAGGTCGCCCATGTCCCCGGTGTGCGGGCCGAACCAGGCCTGGTCGCCGTCGCCCACGCACAGGGCGTTCTTCAGGTCGCCGCCGGCCGCGAGCGCGGGGCGCACGGGCACGGGCAGGCGCAGCGGGCGCGGTACGTGGCCGCGGGAGCGGCGCAGCACCTGCTCGGTGCCGTCGGGCCGGACGCGCAGCAGGGAGTCGTCGCAGGGCGAGGCGATGGGGCGGTCGTGGGCGAGCCAGGCGTCGGCCAGCCCGGCCAGCCGGGTCAGGGCTTCGACGTCGTCGGTGACGATGGGTTCGCCGGAGCGGTTGCCGCTGGTCATCACCAGGACGCGGGGGCCGGGCGGATCGCCGGGCAGGCCGAACAGCAGGGTGTGCACCGGGCTGTAGGGAAGCATCACGCCGACGTGGGGGCTGCCCGGGCAGACCTCGTCGGCGAGGCGGAGGCCGGCCGGGCGCCGGGCCCGGCGCAGCAGCACGATGGGCCGGCGCGGGCCGGTGAGCGCGGCCCGTTCGGCGTCGGTCGGGGCGGCGATCCGCTCCACCGTGGCGAGGTCGGCGCACATCACCGCGAACGCCTTGCCGCCGCGTTCCTTGCGGGCGCGCAGCGTGGCGACGGCGCGGGCGTCGGTGGCGTCGCAGGCGAGGTGGTAGCCGCCGACGCCCTTGACGGCGACGATCCGCCCGGCGGCCAGCAGCGCCCGGGCCGCGGCCAGTGCCTCGCCGTCCCGGGCGGGGCGGGCGCCGCTGCCCTCGGCGGGCACCAGGCGCAGCCGCGGCCCGCAGTCGGGGCAGGCCACGGGCTGGGCGTGGAAGCGCCGGTCGGCGGGGTCGGCGTACTCCCGGGCGCAGGCGGGGCACAGGGGGAAGCCGGCCATGGTGGTGGCCTTGCGGTCGTACGGCATGGCCGTGGCGATGGTGAAGCGGGGGCCGCAGTGGGTGCAGGTGATGAAGGGGTGCCGGTGGCGGCGGTCGGCCGGGTCGGCCAGTTCGCGCAGGCAGTCGGGGCAGGTGGCGGTGTCGGGCGGGAGCTGGGTGCGGCCCGTGGACCGCTCGGTGGCGCGGATGGTGAACGGGCCGTCGGCGCCGGTGGGTTCGAGGTCCTCATGGGCGACGCCGGTGACGGCGGCCAGCGGCGGCGGCCGGCGGACCAGCAGGTCGCAGAACCGGGCGACGTCGTCCGCGGTCCCCTCGACCTCGATGAGCACGCCGCCGGCGGTGTTGCCGACGAAGCCGGCCAGCGCCAGTCCGCCGGCCAGGCGGTGCACGTACGGCCGGAAGCCCACGCCCTGGACCGTGCCCCGCACGGTGAGCCGGCGGCGCACCCGGCCGGCGGCGGGCGCGGTCATGAGGCGGGGGTGGCCGCGGGATGCGGATCTGCGGGGTGCCCGGAGGCCCGGTCGCCCGTCTCCGCGCGGTCGTGGCCGTGGCCGTGGTCGTGGCTGTGGTCGTGCGTGTGGCTGTGACCGTACGGCTCGTCGTGGTCGTGGTCGTGGTCGTGGGGGTGCGGGGCGAGGGGCGGCCGGTGGGGCGGGGCTCCGTCGCGGACGGCGAGCGCGCGGTCCAGGACGGTGTCGACGCCGTCGCCGGTGCGGGCACAGGTCCGCACGATCTCCACCCCCGGGTTGACCCGCGCCACGTTGGCCCGGAAGGCGCCCTCGTCAAAACCGGCCGCCTCGGACAGGTCCGTCTTGGTGACCACGACCAGGTGGGCGGAGCCGAAGGCGGTGGGGTACTTCAGCGGCTTGTCCTCGCCCTCCGTCACCGCCATCAGCACGATCCGCAGGGTCTCGCCGAGGTCGTACGACGCCGGGCAGACGAGGTTGCCGACGTTCTCCACGAACAGCACCGCGGTGCCCGGCGGCAGCCAGCCCTCGAGCCGGGCGCGGACCTGGCGGGCCTCCAGGTGGCACAGCCCGTCGGTGAGCACCTGCTGCACGGGAGCGCCCGAACGGGCCAGGCGGCGGGCGTCGTTCTCGGTCGCCAGGTCCGCGGTGAGCGCGGCCACCGGTACGCCCCGCTCGACGGCGCGGGCCAGGACCCGGCCGAGGAGCTCGGTCTTGCCGCTGCCGGGGCTGGACAGCAGGTTGACCACGCCGGCGCCCTGCCGGGCCAGATCCTCGCGCAGGGCCTGGGCCAGACCGTCGTTCCTGGCGAGGACGGCCTGCTTGACGTCGACGGACCGGCACATGGCGCTGCTCCTCGGGGGTTCGGTGGGCGAGGGACGAAGGAGTCCGTGGTCGGGGACCCGGGAACGAGGACCCGGGACCCGGGGCCCCGAACCGGCCGCCGGCCCCGGAACCCGTCGCCGGCCCTCGGAACCGGTTGTCGGCCCCGGAGCCGGTCGCCGGGTCCCGACCCGGCCGCCGGGTCCGGAACCGATCGCCGGAACCGGTCGCCGGGTCCGATGCCGGGACCGGGTGGTCCTCATCGATCTTCGGGTGCGGCGGCCGTCAGGGGCGGGAGCGCAGCCGTGGGGGGCGGGGCGGATTCCTCCGGGCGGCCCAACGGCGGGCTCGCCGCCGGGTCGGCGAGCAGGACGGGGACCATCGTGTGCAGGGCCGTCGCGGCCCGTGGGACGGCCTCGCGGACCGGGGCGCTCAGTCCCGGCATGATGTCCTCGTCGCCGCGCGGGCGGATCTCGGGCTCGCAGGCCAGGACGAGGACGCGCGGCAGCGGTCCGTCGGCGAGGTGGGCGGCCAGGGCCAGCACCTTGGCCGGGTCCATGCCGTGCGCCTCGGGCGGGGCGGCCGGCGCGTCCGGGCCGCCGGGGGGCTCGGGCTCGATCAGGGACAGGGTGCCGGGCCGGTGGCCGCGCGGGGCCGCGTCGACCAGGACCGCGGTGTCATAACCGTCGAGCAGTTCGTAGGCGAGGTCCAGGCCGCGGATGCCGAAGTCCCGTACGCGCACCCCGGGCGGCAGCGGGTGGGCGCCGAGGGCCTGGATCACCTCGGGGCCGAAGGCGTCGTCGGCGAGGAAGATGTTGCCGATGCCCGCGACCAGCAGCCGGGCCGGTGCCGGCGTCACCGGGTGCCGCCGGCGAGCGGTCCCGCGACCGGGGCGAGCGGGCGTACGCAGGGGCCGGGCACCTTGCGCACGAAGGCCGAGCGCAGCGCGTGGTAGGGCGCGCCGGGGTCGAAGAAGATCTCGTGCATCCGGGCCTGTTCGGCGCGGCGGTACTCGTCGAGCGGCCGTACCGCCTCGTCGCGTGCGCGCGCCGCCGCCTTGGCCTCGATCCGGCGGCCGAGTTCCGGGTCGCCGGCGAGCGCCGCGGCCATGCGCTCGGTCTCGGCGGTGAACTGCGCGGCGGGGACGGGCAGCAGGCGGTCCACGAGGCCGAGGCCGTGCGCGGTCGCGGCGCTGACCGGCAGGGCCTGCTCGGTCAGCCGTTCGGCGGTGTGCGCGCCGGTGCGGCGCGGCAGGGTGTAGGTCCACAGCTCCGAGCCGTACAGGCCCATCCTGCGGTAGTGCGGGTTGAGCACGGCGCCGGTGCGGCACCACACCTCGTCGGCGGCGAGGGCCAGCATCACGCCCCCGGCCGCCGCGTTGCCGCCGAGCGCGGCGACGACCAGCCGGTCGGTGGTGCGCAGCACCGCCTCGACGAGGTCGTTCATGGCGTTGAGGTTGGCCCAGGACTCGGCGGCGGGGTCGGGGGACGCCTCGATGACGTTCAGGTGGATGCCGTTGGAGAAGAAGTCGCGGGCGCCGCCGAGCACGAGCAGCGGGGTGGGGCGGGTGAGCGCGTACCGGTAGGCGGCGAGCAGCCTGCGGCAGTGGTCGGTGCTCATCGCCCCGCCGGGGAAGGAGAAGGTCAGGAAGCCGGTGTCGCCGCGCCGCCGGTAGCGGATGTCGCTCCAGGTGCGTCTGCCGGGCGGGAGTTCGAGTGGGACGGTCGACTCCGGCGGCGCGAGGGGGCCGAGGACGGACGCGGCGGGGCGTTTGAACGGTGCGGGGTCGCCGGAGTTCTTGCGCGGCCTGAGTTCGGGGATCCACACGGCGCCGTCGCGGGTGGCGCGGCAGACGGCTCCGTCGCGTGCGGCGAGCAGTTCGCCGGGGCGTCCGCGCAGCCGGTCCTCGGGGTGCCCGCCGTGCAGGAAGAGCTCCCGGCCGAGGAGTTCGTCGAGGACGCCGGGCTGCGAGTCGGCCGCGCGCAGCTTGCGCAGCACGGTGTCGGTGGTGTCGTTCTCCCAGTCGACGCGCCGCTGTTCCTGGCGCAGGAAGTCGCGCCGGACGACGCGGACGGCCGGGTCGGACTGCGGCCGCGGCTTGAACTCGCCCTGTGCGTAGCGCCGTACGGCCAGCAGCACGGCGGCGACGGCGGCGTCGGAGACCTCGTTGCGGTACAGGTCGCTCTTGCCCACCGGGGCGGTGTCCAAGGGCATGTCGGCCCAGATGTCACCGGCGTCCATGCCCGCCTCGGCCTGGAGGACCGTCACGCCCCAGCGCCGGGCGCCCTCGGTGATGGCCCAGTCCAGGGAGGAGGGGCCGCGGTCCCCCGGCGGTCCGGGGTGCACCACGAGGCAGGTGTGTTCCCGCCACACGTCCTCGGGCAGCGCCGTCTTGAGCATCGGCGCCACGATCAGCTCCGGCCGTGTCTCCGCCACGGCGTCCCGGACAGCGTCGGGTCCGTGGGTGGCGAGGACGACGTCCACCCGGTGCCCACGGTCCGTCAGCTCCGCGTGGACACGCTGGGACAGGCTGTTGAACGCGCTGGCGACGAGCAGGATGTCCATGACACGGCATGGTCGCCGCTCCGGAGGGCGCGACGAAGGACCTTTGCGGCGTTTCGTCCGCTTATGTCCGCACTCTTCCGCCATCCGGAGCGTTTCCGTCGGCCCCTTTGGGCGGTGGGCGCGGATCCACGGATCCCACGGGCGAGCGCGCGTGACACCCCGTCATCTCCGGCGTGTCGCTCGGCTACTTTCCGTTGATATGATGTAACAGTCTGCACATGATCTGGCAGCAGCACAACGACAGGGCCCCCGGCCGCTCCCCGCGCCGCCACGCGCTGCGTGGAGCCCTGCTGGCCGCGGCGACCACCGCCGCACTCACCGGAGGCCCGGCGGCGGCGCCGGGCGGCCACCGCAGCCCGGACTGGGACGTCATCGCGGCCTGCGAGTCCGGCGGCAACTGGAAGGCCAACACCGGCAACGGCTACTACGGCGGGCTGCAGTTCACACAGTCCAGCTGGATCGCCGCCGGCGGCCTGCGCTACGCGCCCCGGGCCGACCTGGCCACGCGCGAGGAGCAGATCGCCGTGGCCCGGCGGCTGGCCGCCCTCCAGGGGATGTCGGCCTGGGGCTGCGCCTGAGAACGCCCCGGCTCAGCACACCACGGACAGCGCGCCCGGCAGCACCCGGGCCGTGACGGGCAGGACGGCGTCGACCTCGCCGTCGGCGCCGTACGGCACGTCCCGGTCGGCCGCGATACGGATCTCCCTGCCGCGCAGCACCACCACCTCCGGCCGCTCGACGTGCGCGCCCGACTTGAGCTCGTTCATCAGGGTGAAGAACAGCCGGCGCGGCGCATGGCGGATCATCACCACGTCGAGCAGCCCGTCGTCCACCCGGGCGCCGGGGGCGATCATGCGGCCGGAGCCGTAGTAGGCCGAGTTGGCGGCCACCACGGTGTAGCCCCGGTGGGTGTGCTCCTCGCCGTCCACGGTCACGCGGAAGGCTGCGGCGCGCCAGGTGGCGACGGCCCGCAGTCCGCCGGCGTAGTACGAGGCGGCGCCGCGCAGCAGCCGGGCCCGGTTGGCGTGCCGGTTGGCGAGCGCGTCCACGCCCGCGTACACGCTGCCGAGCACGACCGTGCGGGGGTGGACCGCCGACTCCACTTCTATGGTGTCCACCGGGCGCGGGTCGTGGTGCAGCAGCACGCGCGCCAGCTCGGACGGCTCCTCGGGCAGCCCGAGCGCACGGGCGAAGTCGTTGCCCCGGCCGGCCGGGACCATCCCGAACAGGGCGCCGGTGCCGCTGAGCGCCCCGCCGATGCCGCCGGCGATACCGTCACCGCCCACCGCGAGGACCACGCGGCCGCGCTCCCCGGCCTGCCGGGCGAGGTCCTGGGCGTGGGCCAGGCTGCGGCTGTACTCCGTCTCCAGTCCGGCGCCGGCCTCCCGCAGCGGCCGGGCCACCCTCAGCAGCGCCGCGGCGCCCGCGGAGCCACCCGCGGTGGGGTTGACGATGGCGGTGAACTGTCGCATCGGTGGGCCTCCGGGGCGGGACGGGGTGGTGGCGGCGGGAACCGCGGGACGGGCGGACGGTGACGGGTGGCGGGGTGCCGGACGCCGGGTGACGTGCACCGGGGGTGGCGGCCGGCGGCGTACAGCGTGCCATGCGGGGTGCGGCGCGGGGACGGGGGTGCCGCGCGGACGCCCTGCGCCACGCGCGGCGGCGGGGTGTGCGGCGGCGGGGTGCGGGTGCCGGTCGGCGGGCGGCGGGCGTCAGTCGGCGGCGTCGTCGGCGGGCAGCAGGACGCCCGGGTTGAGCAGTCCGCCCGGGTCCAGTCGCCGCTTGACGGCCCGCAGGGCCTCGATGCCGAGCGGCCCGGCCTCGCGGACGTACCAGTCCCGGTGGTCGGTGCCCACGCCGTGGTGGTGGCTGATGGTGCCGCCGGCGGCGAGTATCGCCTCGTTGGCGGCCCGTTTCGCGGGCGCCCAGTGCGCCACCGGGTCCTTCCCCTGGGCGGACACCACGGTGAAGTACAGCGAGGCGCCGTTCTCGTACACGTGGGAGATGTGGCACATCACCAGGGGTGGGGTGCCGGCCGCGGTGAGCGTGCCGGTGAGCGCCTCGCGGACGCCGGCGTACAGGGCGGGGACGCGCGACCAGAAGGCGGCGGTCTCCAGGGTCTCGGCGAACGCCCCGGCGTCCAGCAGCGCGTCGCGCAGGTACGGCGCCGAGTAGCGGCCGTGCGCCCACCGCTCGCCCGGCTCCTCCCCCAGGTACGTGCCCCCGCCCTCGCGCAGCACGGCCGCCGCGCGTTCCCTGCGGTGGGCGGTGTCCTCCTCGGTCCCCTCGTACCCGGCGATCGCCTGGCAGCCCGAGTCCTGCGACCCCCCCGGGGACCCGATGGCGTCGGGCTGGGCCAGGCCGATCAGCGTCTCCGTCTCGTCGGACAGGCGCAGCACGGTGGGCCGCGGCCCGTCCTGGGCGAGCCGGCGCAGCGCGGTGGCGCCCTCCTCGAAGGAGCGGAACCGCCAGCCCTCGTACACCCGGCTGCGCGGGAGCGGGCGCAGGCGGACGGTCACCGAGGTGATGACGCCGAAGGCGCCCTCGGAGCCGAGAACGAGCTGGCGCAGGTCCGGCCCCGCCGCCGAGCGCGGGGCGCGTCCCGCCTCCAGGGTGCCCTCGGGGGTGGCGAGCGTGAGGCCGAGGACCATCTCGTCGAAGCGGCCGTAGCCGGCCGACGCCTGCCCGCTGGAGCGGGCGGCGGCGAAACCGCCGATGGTGGCCCACTCGTAGGACTGCGGGAAGTGGCCGAGGGTGAAGCCGTGCGCGGCCAGCAGGGCCTCGGCCCGCGGGGCGCGCAGTCCGGGCTGGAGGGTGGCGGTGCGCGAGACCGGGTCGAGGTCGAGCAGGCCGTCCATGCGGCGCAGGTCCAGGGCGACGAACGGGCGCCGCCGCTGGGGGGCGAGGCCGCCGACGACCGAGGTGCCGCCGCCGAACGGGACGACCGCCAGGCCGTGCGCCGTGCAGGCGCGCAGCACGGCGACCACGTCGTCGTGCGACGCGGGGAGCACCACGGCCGCGGGGACGTCGCTCACGTCACCGCCACGGATCCGCAGCAGGTCGGGCGTGGACTTGCCTCGGGTGTGGCGGATCCGCGGCTCGGCGTCGGTGCGGACGTACGCCTCGTCGCCGACGGCGTGGCACAGGGCCCGCCGTGCGGCGGCGGTCAGCGGTGAGTCGGGCACGGGGATCTCGCCGAGGGCGACCGGGCCGGTGCCGCGGGGTTCGACCCCGAGCAGGTCGCGCAGCAGTCCGACCACCGTGTCGGGCAGCGGTGTGGCCCGCGCCGGGTCGCCCCAGCCGCTCCACAGCATGTCCATGGGGTGTTCCTCACCGGTCGTCTTGGAAGGGGAAGGGAAGGTCGAAGGTCTCGGGAACGTGGAATGTCCCGGTCCTGGCAGCGGGCGCCGCCCGGAAGGGCGGACCCGGCGGGTCGGGCATGCCCGGCGCGCGGTCGTGCCGGGCCGCCGTCTGCCGCGTGACCGCCGGGGGCGTTACACTGTGACACATGACGCCTATTCGTCACAACAGCTCGGACGGCAGCGATGCCCCGGACGGCCGCAACGCCCCCGACGGCGGCGCTGCCTCCGACGGCCCGGGTCCTTCGGCCGGCTCCGGGTCTCCGGAAAGCCCCGGTCCCTCGGAACGCGCCGACTCTCCGGACCTCTCCGGTTCTCCGAATCGCGCCGCCTCCCGCGGCGCCCCCTCCCCCGACGCCGCCGACGCCCCGGACGCCCCCGGCTCCGACCGCCCCACTCCCCCGGGCGCGTCCGGTTCCCCGGAACACCCCGCATCCCCGGGCGGCTCCGGTTCCCCGGATCGCGCTGCCACCCCGGGCCTCTCCGGTTCTCCGAGCCGCGCCGCCTCCCCGGTCCGCGCGGGGGGCCCTGAGAGCGATCCCGTGCTCGACGCCGTGCGGGACTGCGTGCTGGCCGTCGGCGTCCGCCGGACGACCATGACGGACGTGGCCCGCCGCGCCGGTGTCTCCCGCATGACGCTCTACCGGCGCTGGCCCGACGTGCGGTCGCTCGTCGGGGACCTGATGACGCGTGAGTGGATCGGCGTGGCGACCGGGGCGATGCCCGAGCGCCGGGCCGGCGTCACGGCGCGTGCCACGATCGTGGAGGGACTGACGGCCGGGGTCGCCGCGTTCCGCGCGCACCCGCTCTTCCGCAAGATCGTCGACGTGGACCCCGAGCTGCTGCTCCCCTACGTCCTGGACCGGCGCGGGGCGAGCCAGGACGCCCTCCTCGGGCTGCTCGCGCAGGCCCTGCGCGAGGGCCACGCGGACGGCTCGGTCCGGGCCGGGCACCCCGTCCGGCAGGCGCGCGCCCTGCTGCTGGTCGTCCAGTCCTTCACCCTGTCGCTGCGCACGATGACCGACGAGGACGACCCCGAGTTCACCGGCGAGGCCTTCCTCGCCGAGCTGCGGACCATCCTGGAGAGGACCCTGACGCCATGACCTCCGGCAGCGGCACGGCCATCCCGGGGCCGGGGAGCGTGGCCCCCGGCTCCTCCCTCGACGCCCGGCGCCGCTCGCGCGAACTGGCCCGCACCGTGGGCGGCCCGGCCGTGGACGTCCTGGTGGTCGGGCTCGGCGCGACCGGCGCCGGGGCCGCCCTGGACGCCGCGGCGCGCGGACTGGACGTCGTCGCGATCGACGCCCACGACCTGGCCTTCGGCACCTCCCGCTGGAGCTCCAAGCTCATCCACGGCGGCCTGCGCTACCTCGCCTCGGCGCAGTTCGACGTGGCCCACGAGAGCGCGGTCGAGCGCGGTGTGCTGATGGAGCGCACCGCGCCGCACCTGGTGGGGGCCCAGCCGTTCGTGCTGCCGCTCACCCCGCTGGTCTCCCGCGGCCAGGCCGCCCTGGCCTGGGCGGGGTTCCGCGCGGGCGACGGCCTGCGCCTGGCGGCGCGTACCGCCCGGGCCACCCTGCCCGCGCCGCGCAGGCTGTCCGCCGTGGAGACCCGCCACCTCGCGCCCGCGCTGCGCACGACCGGACTGCGCGGCGGCCTGCTGTCCTGGGACGGCCGGCTCACCGACGACGCCCGCCTGGTCACCGCGGTCGCCCGGACGGCGGCGTCCCAGGGGGCCCGCGTCCTCACCCGGGTACGGGCGCTGGAACTCACCGCCACGGGAGCCCGGGTGCGCGACGAACTGACCGGCGAGGAGGGCGAGATCCGGGCCCGCGCCGTCATCAACGCCTCCGGGGTGTGGGCGGACGGGCTGGTGGACGGCATCCGGATACGGCCCTCCCGCGGCACCCATCTGGTGCTGCGGGCCGAACGGCTCGGCGAGCTGCCCGCCGGGCTGCACATACCGGTGCCGGGCGAGACCAACCGCTTCGTCCTGGTGCTGCCGCAGGGGGACGGGCGGGTGTACGTCGGCCTCACCGACGAGCCCGTGGAGGGGGACGTCCCGGACGTTCCGGAGGTCCCCGAGAGCGACGTCGGCTTCCTGCTCGACGTACTGGGCAGCGCGCTGGACACGCCCGTCCACCGCGAGGACGTGGTGGGCGCCTTCGCGGGCCTGCGCCCGCTGCTGGACACCGAGCCGGGCGCGGGGTCCGGCGCGGCGCCCCGGACCGCCGACATCTCACGCCGCCACGCGGTGCTCACCTCGCCGGACGGTGTGATCACCGTGGTCGGCGGCAAGCTCACCACGTACCGGAGGATGGCCGAGGACGCGGTCGACGCGGCCGTGTCCGCGAAGGGCCTGGTCGCGGGGCCCTCCCCCACGGCAGGGCTGCCCCTGGTCGGCGCGGCGTCACCGCGCGTGCTCGCCTCGCTCCCCGCTCCGCGCCGGCTGGTGCGGAGCTACGGCACCGAGGCGCCGGCCCTGGTCGCCCTGGCCGCCCGCGACCCGCGGCTGGGCGAGCCCCTGACGGCGGGCCATCCCGTCACCCGCGCGGAACTGCTCTGGGCCGCGCGGCACGAGGGCGCCCTGGACGAGGACGACCTCCTCGACCGGCGCACCCGCGTCGGCCTGGTCCCGGCCGACCGCGCGACGGCTCTCGAGGCCGCCCGGGAAGCGCTCCAACGGGCGACGGAGGAGGCGGCGCAGCCGCGACGGCGACAGGGGTGACGAGGCTCCAGCGACCTTGGGGTACGGGGCCGGTGTGCCACCGGGCTCGGGGGGACCTCGGCCCCTTCAAGGGGCGGGGCGGGGGCGGCTGTGACGGGGACTGCGGCGGACGTCGGCCGGGCAGTACGAGCCACCGCGGGACGCCCGCGCTCGGGCGGCGGCCCGCAGCCCGCGGCGTGCGCGGTCAGCGGTCAGCAGTCAGCAGTCAGCGGTCAGCAGTCAGCGGTCAGCAGTCAGCGGTCAGCGGTCAGCGGTCAGCGGTCAGCGGTCAGCGGTCAGAACGAGGATGACCCTCAGCAGGCCGCTGCACAGCCGGAGTCGCGGTCGGCACCGAGATCCGGAGCTGAACGCGGTCCGGCGCGGTCCGGCGCTGGACGCGGCAGCCCCGGACGCGGCAGCCCGCATGCGGCAGCCGGACGCCGCATCCGGGCTGCCGCCGGACCGGGGTGAGGGCCGCGCACGCCGCGGGTGCGGCCGGGGTCAGGCCGCCAGGGCCGGGTCCGGGCCGAGGCGGGTCAGGAGCTCGGCCCGGTGGAGGGCGGTCACCGGGGCCAGCAGGTCGGGGTGGCGCAGGAGCGCCGCCGCGCTGCGGTCGGGCTCGTCGGGGGCGACCAGGCGCCGGAACTCGACGGGCGTGCCCGCCGCGTGGGCGCACCCCTCGACCGCGGCCACCGCACGGGCGGCCAGTCCGGGGTCGGTGAGCAGGCACGCGGCCCAGCTCGCCACGACCTCGTCCACCCAGGTGCGCCACGCGTGTACGTCCGGGTCGTCGGTCTCCGCGCCGTCCGCGCCGCTGATCCAGTCCAGACGGCCGGAGCCGCCGGGGCCGGCCATACCGACCAGCCCGGCGTCCATCGCCGTCGGGTAGCGCAGCCAGGCGGCCACCGTGACCGCCTGACGTGCCTGCACCTCGCACAGGACGGAGGCCAGCGCACCGCCGGAGGGCGGGTACGCGCTGGTGAGCCACTGTGCGGTAGCCGCGATGAGAGGGGAGAGGTCTTCGTGCACTGCCAGGCCGTCCGCGCTCCTGAGGGACAAAAAGGACACGTGCACCGTAACTCGCGGCCCGGCGGGCGGAATATGGCCCAAACCTCTTTCGGGACGTGGCTTCCGCCACATCCGGGCACGCGTCGTCCGCCGGCCGCCGAGCCGGGGACGAGGGCGGGAAGCGGCCCGGGCCGTCGGGGGCGGCCCTGGCCGTCACGACGTGGCCGCTCACGCCTCCGCGGGGAAGCGTTCTCTCGGTTACTGTGATCCGCTCACAGGGAGGGGACGGACGTGGCGCGGGTCGGGGCGGGAACGGCGTGGCGGGGTGCGGGCGCCGCGGTGGCGCTGCTGGTGGGCGGGACGGTGACCGGCTGCTCCGGATCGCCGGGCGGGGACGATGCCCCGGCCGCCCCGGCCGCCCCGGCTGCGACGGCGACCACGGCGACCACGGCGGCGAGCGGGACGCCCGCGGCCGGTGCGACCCGCGCCGCCGCCCGCAGCGGGGGCAGGATCGGCGCTCCCGGCTCGTCCTGCGAGCTGCCCGTCGCCTTCGACATCGCCGCCGGCTGGAAGGCCAAGGCCGTCGACCGCGACGCCGCGAACGGGTCCCCGCTGTCCGGGGAGCTCGCCGACGCGCTCCTGCGCCAGGGCCCGGTGACCGCAGCGTGCGAGATCGACGCCAAGCCGGCCGGGAACATCGGCTTCCTGCGCGTCTGGACGGGTGCTCCGGGGGCCGGGGACGCCCGTACGGTGCTGCGCGCCTTCGTGGCGGCCGAGGGCGCCGTCGACTCGGAGACCTACCGCGAGTTCACCACGGGCGGACTGCGCGGTGTGGAGGTGGAGTACCGGTACACCAGCGAGCTCACGGACGAGTCGAAGCGGGAGAGCGCGCTGGCGGTCGGCACCCCGAAGGGGCCGGTGATCCTGCACCTGGGCGGACTGGACGACGAGGAGCACGAGCAGATGCTCCCGGCCTACGAGCTGGCCAGGCGCACCCTGCGCACCACCTGAGCCGCGCCCTCCGGCCCCCGGCCGGGCGATCTCTCCGTGTCGTGCAGGGTCCGCCGGGTACCCGCCGGACACAGGCAGGCGTCAGGGACGCGACGTCCGGCAGCGCACGCCGCGCGCCGGTGAATGGAGTGACCATGACCCGGAACGGAGGCGACGCGGCCCCCGCCCGGCGCGCGGGTCCCCCCGGCCTTCGTCTGGCGGCGGGCGAGGACGGAATGCCGTCGGACCGAGCGGCGCACCCGCGGCTCCAGCAGCTGCCCCACGACCGCAACCAGGCGATCCTGGAGGCCGCCAAACAGGTGGGCGCGCTGCTCAAGAGGAAGGGGCACCCGTTCGCGCTGGCGGGCAGTGTGGCCGTCTACGCCCACGGCGGCAGCGAGAATCTGCAGCACGACGCCGATTTCTGTGTACGGCCCGAGGACGCCGAGGCGGTGGCCGCCACTCTTCGCGAGGGCGGTCTGACGGTCTTCACGCCCCCGGAGGACTGGCTGATCAAGGCCAAGTGCTTCGACCAGGACATCGACGTCATCTTCGAACTGGCCCATGAGCCGGTCTCGTCGGAGATGCTGGCCCGGGCCGAGGAGCTGTCGGTCGACTCGGTGCGCATGCCCGTGCTCGCGCCCACCGATCTGCTGTGGAGCCTGATCGCCGCCTTCTCCGAACACCACTGCGACTTCGGCGCCGTCCTGCCCATCGCCCGGGCGTTGCGCGAGAAGGTCGACTGGGACCGGGTCCGGCGCGCCTGCGAGGACGAGCCGATGCCTGCCGCGTTCTTCTTCCTCCTCGAGCGCCTGAATGTCATCTCCCCGCGCAAGGAGCGGTCATGAGCAATCACGCAGGAGAGCAGGCGTCCGGCGCTCCCGGTGGCGGCCGTCGCACCCGGGACGACACGTCGGACAACCTCGAGTACCGCGCCGCCCACCTGCGGGAACGCATCGCGGGCGGCCCGCTCGGCGAACTGGGGGTGCGGCTGGAGGTGCGCGGCGAGGCCGTACTGCTCACGGGCACGGTGCCGTCGGCGCAGTGCCGGGACCAGATCTGCGGACTCGTCGACCGGGAACTGGCCGGACACCCGGTCCACTGCGACCTCGTCGTCGCCGACGCATCCTCTCCCGACCACGCGGAGGACCTCGCATGATCCGGATAGCAGCCGTCGGGGACATCCACATGGCGCCCGAGACCCAGGGCACGCTGCGCCCCGCCTTCGACACGCTGCCCGACTGCGCGGACGTCCTCCTGCTGGCCGGGGACCTCACCCGGCACGGCACGCCCGAGGAGGCCCGGGTGGTGGCCCGGGAGATCGAGGGTCTGCCGGTGCCGGTCGTCGCGGTCCTCGGCAACCACGACCACCACGACGGCCGGCCCGAGGAGGTGACCGCCATCCTGGAGGACGCGGGCGCGCAGGTGCTGGAGGGACGCGGTGTCGTGGTGCCCTGCGGCGAGGCGCGCGTGGGGGTGGCCGGGACCAAGGGGTTCGGCGGCGGCTTCCTGGGCCGCAGCGGGGGCGAGTTCGGCGAGCCGGTGATGAAGGAGTTCATCCGGTACTCGCGCCGCTGCGCCGACGGGCTGCGCACATCACTGGAGCACCTGGGCGAGCAGGGCTGCGACGTGCGCGTCGCGCTCACCCACTACTCCCCCGTGCCCGAGACGCTGGCCGGGGAGCCGCTGGAGATCTATCCCTTCCTCGGCAGCTATCTGCTGGCCGAGGCGATCGACACGGCGGGCGCCGACCTCGCGGTGCACGGCCACGCCCACGCCGGCTCGGAGAACGGCATGACGACCGGCGGCGTCCGGGTCCGCAATGTCGCCCAGCCCGTCATCGGACGCGCCTTTCACGTCTACCACGTCCACGAACGCCAGCCGGTGACCTGACGGCACCGCGCCCTCCCGCACGGCGCGCCCTCGTGCCCGCCCGGGCACCGGCCGGCCGCCGGCCCCACGCCCCGGCCGCCCCCGGCCGCCCCCGGCCGACCCACGCCCGCCACACCTGGCCGACGCGGGCCCCCCGGCGGGGCACGGCGGGCCCAGCGGGCCCGGCGGGCGCAGGCCGGTCAGCGCCGGGCCACCACGCGCAGGGTCTCAAGCGTGGGGTCCGCCGCGTCCGCGATCAGGAAGCCGTGCGCCACACCGCTGCGCAGATAGTCCAGCACCTCCCCGGTGATCACCTCGCCCGGTGCCACGACAGGGACGCCGGGCGGGTAGGGGCTGATCATCTCCGCCGCGATCCGCCCCTCCGCCCGGTCGGCCGGTATCTGCTCGGCGCGCCCGAAGAACGCCTCACGCGGCAGTAGGGCCTGCTCCAGCTCCAGTGCCGAGGGGGCCGGCAGCCGTACCCCGGGCTTCCGCTCGATGGTGTCGGCGCGGTCCACCAGCGAGCGCAGGGCGTCGAGGAGAACCTTCTCGGTCTCGTCGTCGTCGGCGTGGGTGATCGAGGCGCTGATCCGGCAGGTGTCCGAGCCACCCACGTCGACGTGGCAGTGGGCGCGCAGCCATTCGGCCGCCTGCATGCCGCTCACCCCGAGTCCCCGCACATCGATGACGATCTTCAGCGGATCGTAGGTGGCGGCCAGGCCCTCGTCCACGATCTCCCCGCCCATCACCCGCAGCCCCGGCAGCTCGCCGGCCGCGGCCCGGATCCGCTCGGCCCGGCGCAGCGCGCCGTCCAGCAGTTCGTGCCCCTGCTCGACCATCTGGCGCCGCCAGCCGTCCAGCGCGGCGTACACGAGGGTGGAGGCGCTGGTGGTGCCGAGCAGGTCCTCGCGCTGCTTGAGCACCTCGGGCGCCACTCTGTCGTACTGGAGGTGGAAGACGGAACTCTGCTCGATCGCGCCGCCCATCTTGTGCACGCTCGTGACGACCAGGTCCGCCTCGGCGTCCATGCCCCACGGGGGCAGGGCGGAGTGGAAGGGCAGGTGCGCGCCCCAGGCCTCGTCGACGATGAGCGGCACGTCGTACTCGTGGCACACCCGGGCCACCCCGCGGATGTCCCCGCTGTGCCGGCCATCCATCCCTTCGTGGCCGTCATCGGCTCCGACGGGTCCGACCACACGCCCGAGTTCGCGCAGGCCGCGGCCTCGCCCCGGGCCCGCGAGGTACTGCGGGCGGTGACCGAGGCGCTGGCGTGCACCGCGGCGGACGTCCTGAGCGGCCCGGAGCTGCGCGACCTGGCCTGGGCGCGGCACCGCGAGGCGGCGGCGGCCGGCCGGTGACCCCCGGGCCCCCTCGGTCCTGTGCCCCTCCCGTGTGGTCCCGCCCGGCACCCGGGGCCGTCCGGGCCGCGCCCGCGCGGACAACTCCCGCCTCCTTCCGGCCCATTGCGCCCATTGCGCCCGCCTCCGGCCCATCTGCCGCCCTCTCCCGGCCCATTGCGCTCTCCTTCCGCGTCGATGACACACCGTCGCCTCCGACGACTTCGAGGGCGTGCGCGTCCATGAAGCAAGGCTGTGAATCGGCCGACGCCCGGTGATCAACCCGCGAGTGGAGGTCCGGGTGGACTCCGCTCGCCCGCCGCGTCCACCCCGGGGTGGGCCGCCGCGGGCCTACGGCCGCCCCCCGTACCCTGGGGGCCGTGCACATCTGTTTCGTCTGCAGCGGGAACATCTGCCGCTCGCCCACCGCCGCCCTCGTGTTCGCCGAGCACCTGCGCCGCGCGGGACTGGCCGGGACGGTGCGGGTGACCAGTGCCGGGATCGGGCCGTGGCACGTCGGACAGGGCATCGACGAGCGCGCCGCCGGGACACTGGCCCGCGGCGGCTACCCGGTCGAGCACGTCGCCGCGCAGGTCGGTGCGGAGCATCTGGACGCCGATCTGTTCCTGGCCATGGACCGGGGCCACGAGAAGGCGCTGCGCCGCCTGGTCGAGGACCCCTCCCGGGTGCGCATGCTGCGCTCCTTCGACCCCGACGCCACCGGCGATCTCGACGTCCCCGACCCGTACTACGGCGGCCCTGAGGGGTTCGACGAGGTCCTGGACATGATCGAGGCCGCGGTGCCCGGGCTGCTCGCCTGGGTGCGCGAGCGCCTGGCGTCATGACCGGGTCCCCGGCGGCCGGCACCGGCGGGGACGGACCGGGTGCCGCGGCGGCCCGGTTCACCGGCCTGGCCGTGACCGGGCAGCGGCCGCTGTCCGGCGCGCTGACCGAGGTGACCCTCGAGGGCGGACGGGTGGTCGTGGTCAAGCACGGTCACGGGCCGGGCGCGGTGCGGGCCGAGGCCGCCGGGCTGCGCTGGCTGGCCGCCGCGGGCGCGGTGCGGGTGCCCCGGGTGCACGGCGACGACGGCGCCTGGCTGGTGAGCGACCGGGTGCCGGCGGGCCGGCCGAGCCCGGGGGCGGCCGTCCGGTTCGGCCGCGAGCTGGCCGCGCTGCACGCGGCCGGGGCGCCCGCGTTCGGCGCGCCCCCGCCGGGCGGGCCCGGGGACGCGTACATCGGGCTCGCTCCGATGCGCAACGTCCCCGGCGACGAGTGGCCCCGCTGGTACGGGGAGCACCGGGTGCTGCCCTATCTGCGCCGGGCGGTGGACGCGGGCACCCTGCGCAGGTCCGAGGCGGCCGTCGTCGAGGAGGCGCTGGAGCGGCTGCCCGAGCTGGCCGGCCCTCCCGAGCCGCCCGCACGCCTGCACGGCGACCTGTGGAACGGCAATGTGCTCTGGGGCGCCGACGGGCACGTCCGGCTGATCGACCCGGCCGCGCACGGCGGGCACCGGGAGACCGACCTGGCGATGCTCCGGTTGTTCGGCTGCCCGCACCTGGAGCGGGTGCTGGAGGGCTACCAGGAGGCGGCGCCGCTCGCGGCGGGCTGGGCGGAGCGGGTCGGTCTGCACCAGCTGTTCCCGCTGCTGGTGCACACGGTGCTGTTCGGGCGGGGGTACGCCGGGCAGGCGGTCGCCGCGGCCCGGAGCGCCTGCCGTCAGTGACCGCCCTGCACCAGCCGGGCGAGGTTGTCCAGGGCCATGCGCGTGCCCCGTTCGTTGTCCCCGCGCGGGACGGCGTCCGGGACGCCCTCGTGCACGAGGACGACGTCCGTCCCGCCGTCCCGCGCACCGGTCAGCGTGGTGGTCAGGGTCATCGTGCCGCGCAGCGCCTCGTCGTCGGTCTCGAACTCGACGGCCTCGACCACGAGCCGGTCCGGGACCAGCCGTTCGAAGTGCCCGTGGCAGGTGTCCGTGCGCCCGCCGGACTTGCCCGCGCCCTCGGGGCCGTCGTAGGTGAGGGAGATCCGGTACCGGCCGCCCTCGCGCGGGTCGAACTCGTGCACCCGTCCGGTCATGCCGTCCGGGACGCGCCATTCCGCCACCGCGTCCGGGTCCAGGAGCGCCCGGTACACGGCGGCGGGCGGCGCGTTCACGTGCCGGGAGACCGTGGTGGCGTACATGGCGGCACCGTACTGCGTCCGGCGCCGCGCCGTGCCGCGACGGCCGTGCGGCACGGGGTCACAGGTGCGGCCGGTGTCCCCTCTCCTGGCGGGGGAACGTCTGGTCGGCGCCGGGCAGCGTCGGCTTCGGCAGCGTCGCCACCTCCTCCTTGGCCCTCTCCAGCTGCTCGGCCGTGTCGTCCGGCAGGCGGGGCGGGCGCGGCCGGCCGTGGGAGAAGCGGAAGGCGGAGGTGAGGTCGCCGAACGTCTCCCGGCGCCAGTCGCTGATGTTGGGCTCCTCGACGCCGGTGAACCGCTCCAGGAAGCGCAGCGCCGAGGTGTGGTCGAAGGCTTCCGTGGCCACCCAGCCGCCGACGGTCCAGGGCGAGACGACGATGGCCGGCACCCTGAAGCCGGCGCCGACGGGCAGGCCCTGGACGAACTCGTCCGGGGTGCCGGCGGGCGGCGTGGGCGGGGGCACGTGGTCGAACAGGCCGTCGTTCTCGTCGTAGTTGAGGATGAACGCCGTCTTGCGCCACACCTTGGGGCTGGCGGCGACCGCCTCCAGCTTCGAGGCCACGAAGTCGGCGCCGGCGGCCGGCAGGTAGTCCGGGTGCTCGGACTGGTGGCTGGTCGGGATGATCCAGGAGACCGCGGGGAGCCGGTCGTTGCGGGCGTCGTCCTCGAAGGCGCCCTCGGGCTGGGGCCGTACGCCCCGCTCGTACAGGTCGGAGCCGGGCGGCGCGCTTCTGAAGGCGGCGAACTGCTCCAGCATGTTGCAGCCGTAGTCGTCGTCCTGCTGGTACACCTTCCAGCTGACGCCGGCGTTCTGCAACCGCTCGGCGTACGTCGTCCAGCGGTACGGCGTGGGCGCCCTGTTGGTGAGCACCGGGCCGCCGCGGGTGCCGCCGGGGTCGAGGGTGCCGGTCATCCACATCAGGCGGTTGGGCCAGGTGGGGCCGAACACCGAGCAGAAGTAGTTGTCGCAGAGGGTGAAGGTCTCGGCGAGCGCGAACTGGAACGGGATGTCCTCGCGCGTGTAGTAGCCCATGACGTAGGGGCCGTTGACGCCGTCGGCCTTGCGGTGGGCGGGCAGCCAGCGGTCCATCCTGCCGCCGTTCCACGCCTCGTGCTGCACCGACCAGGCGTGGCTCGTCGAGGGGATCGCCTGGGCGCTGGTCTGGTGGGTGTCGAGGTGGAAGGGCAGCAGGTAGCCCTTGGGGTTCTCGGGGTCCGGCTGGTGGAAGACCGAACGGCCGCTGTCGAGCCTGAGTGCGTGCCGGTCGCCGAAGCCGCGGACGCCCGAGAGGGTGCCGAAGTAGTGGTCGAACGACCGGTTCTCCTGCATCAGCATCACGACGTGCTCGACGTCCCGCAGCGCACCGCGCCGGGGCGGTCCCGCGGCGACGGCCTTCTGCAGGTTGGGCGGGAGGAGGGAGAGCGCCGCGGCGCCGCCCAGCACGCCCGTGGCGTTGCCCAGGAGTCTGCGGCGTGTCAACTCGGCCATGAATGCCCCTTCATCGGCGGGAGAAGCTCTCACGCGTGCCGGTGGCCCGCCCGGGAGACGGGCCGCCGCCCACTGTCTGCCCGCCCGGGAGGAGCCGGTCGGGGACGAGGGGTGAACAAGTGGCCAACGTGCGGGGAGGTGTTGGCCAGGCCGTGACCTGGGACATCCGCGGGTCGCCCGCACGTCACCCACACGTGGGAAACGGGGTGCCGTGTGCGGGACGCGCGACGCCGCAGTACGGCGCCCCCGCATGAGTCGCCGTCACATTCGCGCAGTTGACGCGGGGTTGCCCCGAGGATGTCCCGATTTCGTCACCAAGTGACCCAGCGGTCAATCCTGTTGCCCGCCGGTGTGCCCCCCGTGCTAAGAAGTACGGCGTCACAGGCTCGCGGGCGTCCTCCGGGACGTCCGCGGCCATGTCGCTCCGGTCCGTGAGGGCCGTAGGGGGAAGAGGTAACACCGCAGTGAACCGCATGCGCACGTCCGTCGCCGCCCTGGCCGCCGTCGGGGCCGTCACCGCCGCTCAGCTGGGCCTCGCCGGGGCCGCCTCCGCGGCGACCGCCGCGCCGCAGAGCTCCGGCTGCCCGGTCAACATCGTCTACCCGACCCGCTTCTACGTGGACCACAACGGCTGGGTGACCAACGGCGGCCTGTACTTCGGCATCAAGAGCAAGACGACCAAGAGCTTCAAGAAGGTCACCTTCACCGTGACCAACAGCAAGAACATCCGCTTCAGCACCGCGACGCCCAAGGGCGGCAAGATCAGCCACCGGACGTCGCAGACCGTGTCGGTCTACACCGGCACGTTCAAGGGCAAGGCGAGCCTCGGCTTCAAGGTGCGCACGCACCTGCTGAACACCCGCAACTACAAGCTGAAGTTCACCCTGCACGGCTCCGGCTGGAACTGCGCGGTCAACCAGGGCACCTGGGGTTCCTGATCCCGGTGACGCCCGTACGGCCCTGAACCGGCCGTCGTCGGCCGCGAACCGGCCGTCGCGACAAGGTGCCCCGGCCCGGGCGGCCGGGGCATCCGCGTGTGCGGCGGCCGCGAACAGGGCCGGAGCCCGCGAGGTAGGCTGCGAGAGCGGGAGTCGTGCGCGACGTCACCCTTGCACCGGACACTGCGGTCTACAGAGGGGTGGGTGCGGATGGACTGGCGCGGGTTCGCCGAGCAGATGGCCGGCCTCGCCCGGAGCCTGCTGGCGCAGGACTCCGCCGAGGCGACGCTCGACAAGGCCGTCTCGGCGGCGGTCGAGCTGATCGACGGGTGCGAGGCCGCCGGTGTGCTGGCCGTGCACAAGGGCCGCGCCGTGACCCTGTCGGCCAGTGCGGACATCGTCGTCGAGTCCGACCGGCTGCAGGGCGAGCTGGGCGAGGGCCCGTGCTTCGACGCCGCCCGGAAGGTCAGCGGCGACCGGATGTTCCGCATCGCCGACCTCGGCCGGCCGCAGCCGCAGTGGCCGAGGTACGCGCCGGGCGCCCGGGACCTGGGAATCGGCAGCATGATGGGCTTCCTGCTCTACACGCACGAGGAGGACTTCGGGGCGCTGAACGTCTACTCCGACCGCCCCGGTGCCTTCACCCCGGAGAGCGAGACGGCCGGCTGGCTGCTCGCCTCGCACGCCGCCGTGGCCCTTTCCAGCGCCCGCACCGTCGACCAGCTGGAGCACGCCCTGGAGACCCGGCACGCCATCGGCGAGGCCATGGGCATGCTGCGGGAACGCCACCATCTCAGCGAGGACGACGCCTTCGCCGTACTGCGGCGCATCTCCCAGCACCACAACATCAAGCTCCGCGACGTCGCCCAGAACATCCGCTCCTCCGGCGGTGGGGAGCCCGGGTCCTGATCCGCCCTGCCGGCCCGACTCCGCGCGACCGCGCGGAGTCGGGCCGCGCCCCGGGGCGCCCCGGGCGAGCCCGTGCGGCCGGATGCGGCGGGCACCCGGGCGACGACCGGCCCGGCCGGGAGTCCCACGGCCGGCGCGAGGTACCGACGCGCGGTGCCGGAACCGACTGCCGGGCACCGGCAGCCAGGGCATCGACTGCCGGCCGCCCGCACCAGGCCCGGCCACCCGCACCACGCCCGGCCACCCGCATCGCGCCGGCCACACCACAGCGGCGGTCGTACGAGGGCCGCGTACAGGGTGCGCCCCTGCCCACCCCGGGATGCGTCACGTCGTCCGCACGCCTCGTACACCCCGCACGTCTTCGCACGCGCCGGGTGCGCGCCGGGCGCCTCGTGGCGCATTCTTGCTGTGTCGTCCTAGGGGGGCGGCGCAGCGACGAGGCGGGACCGATGACGGGCGAGGCCGAGGAAGCGGACCGGACGGCCGGGCGGCTGGCCGCCCTGCTCGCCGACGCCTCCGTGGAGGCGATCGGCGCGGCCGGCGGCTTCGCCGGCGGCGTCTACCTGCGCTCCGGCACGCCCGGCCTGCTGCGGCTGGCGGTGCTCGCGGGGCTGCCCTGTCCGCTGTTCCGGGCCTGGTGGCGGATGCACGTCAACCGCGGCTTCCCGGTCGCCGACGCCTACCGGCTCGGCGCTCAGGTCGTGCTCCCCAACGCCACCGAGACGATGCGCCGTTACCCGCAGTTCGCGGCCGGCCTGCCGTTCCAGTTCGGGACGCTGTGCGTGCCGGTGGCCGGCCCGAAGGCGAACTTCGGGGTGCTGGCCGCGCTGCGGCCCGCCGCCGCGGACGCCGCCGAGATGCTGCCCGGCCGCGACCGGCTGGCCCGTGTCGCCGAGGACCTGGGCGCGGCGCTGTCCGGGCTGGACGGCGAGGACACGCCGGTGGTCTGGGACAGGGAGCCGCTGTGCGTGCGGCCACCCGCCGCGGGCGGCCACGAGGAGCGGATCGGGCGGTTCTCCTGGGACCCGGCGACGGACACGGTGACCGCCGACGACGGCTTCCTTCTGCTGCTCGGGCTGAGCCGCGAGGCGTTCCCCGGCACCGGTCGCGCCCTTGCGGACACCGTGACCTGCGACGACGGCCACCGGATGCTGGCCGCGCTGCGGGAGGCCGCCTCGGGCAGAGCGCCCGTCCTGCCGTTGCGGGTGCGTACCGGGGAGGGCGCGCCGCGGCTGATGGAGCTCTGGACGTCGTACGCCGCGTCCTCGCCGGCCGCGTACCGGGTGAACGGCCTGGTGCGGGACGCCGGTCCCGGCACGGTGGGCGACGCGGCGGCCGATCTGCTGCCGGACGGGGTGTTCTGCGTCGACCGGCAGGGCGTCGTCGTCTACGCCAATCCCCGCGCCGCGCAGCTCCTCGGGCGGCCGCGCAGGTCGCTGGTGGGGCGTTCGCTGTGGGACAGCGTGCCCTGGCTCGCCCACCCGTCGTGCGAGGACCCCCTGCGGGCGGCGCTGCTGTCCCGCGAACCGGTGCGGTTCCAGGCCCGGCGGCCGTACGGCGGCGCGGGCACGGTGCCGCCCCGGCACGGCGGCGGCAGCGGTCTGCTCACGCTGACCGCGCATGCCGGGCCGGACCTGCTGACGTGCACGGTCCGCCCGGCCGGCGCGACAGCCGGCCCGGACGCGCCGCCGGCCGCCCCGGGGCCCACGGCGCCGGGTGCCGCCCCGGACGCCTCCGCCGTCGCGGCCCCGGGCGGCGCGCCTCCCGGTCCGCGGGCGGCGCCCCCCGGTCCGGACGCGGCGCCTCCGGACCTGGACGCGGCGCCCCCGGAGCTGGACGCGGCGCCGGCCGACCCGGACGCGGCGCCCGCCGCCGGGCCCGTCAGCGCGGCGGCGCATCTGTACCGGCCGATCGTCCTCGCCATCGCCCTGACCGAGGCGGTCACCGCGCGCCAGGTGTCGGCCGTGGTCATGGAGGAGCTGCTGCCCGCCTTCGGCGGCAACCGCCTCGCCATCTACCTGCTGCAGGAGCGGCACCTGTACCTCGCCTGGGAGACCGGCTTCCCCGACGGCTTCCTCGCCCCGTTCGAGGGCGTCGGCCTGGACGCCCGCATACCGGGCGTGGAGACGCTCACCACCGGCCGGCCGCTGTTCTTCGACTCGATGGCGCAGCTCGCGGCGCAGTACCCGGGCCTGCCCCTGGACGCGGAGGTGGGGTCCAGGGCCTTCCTGCCGCTGATCGCCTCCGGGCGCCCGGTCGGCTCGTGCATCCTCGGGTTCGACCGCCCCCGCAGCTTCAGCGGCGAGGAGCGCGCCGTGCTGACCGCGCTGGCCGGCCTGATCGCCCACGCCATGGAGAAGGCCCAGCGCTACGACACCGAGGCGGCCCTCGCGCGCGGGCTGCAGCAGGCGCTGCTGCCCCGCCGTCTGTCCGCCCACCCCGAGGTGGAGACCGCGGGGCGCTATCTGCCCGGAACCCAGGGCATGGAGGTCGGAGGGGACTGGTACGACGTCGTGGCGGCCGGGGACGGTCTCGCCCTGGTCATCGGCGACGTGCAGGGGCACGGGGTGCAGGCGGCGGCCACCATGGGCCAGTTGCGCAGCGCGGTGAAGGCGTTCGCGCTCAGCGACCGGCCGCCCGACGAGGTGATGAGCGGCACCAACCACCTGCTGATCGACCTGGATCCGGGCCAGTTCGCGAGCTGCTGCTACATCCGCCTGGACCCCGCCACGGGGCTGGTCCGGATCGCCCGGGCGGGGCACCCGCTGCCGCTGTTGCGCCACCCCGACGGCCGTACCGAGGTGTGCGACACACCGGGTGGCGTGGTCCTCGGGGTGGACCCCGGCGCGCAGTACCCGGTGGCCGAGCTGCGGCTGGAGCGGGGGGCCATCCTGGCGCTGTACACCGACGGCCTGGTCGAGCGGCCGGGCCTGGACATCGACGAGGGCGTCGGTGCGCTGCGGACCGCGCTCGCCCGGATGGGCTCGTCCGCCGCCCATCCGGGCGGTCAGTCCCTGACGAATGTCGCCGACCGGCTCACCGCGACGGCCCGGCACACCGCCGACCGGCCCGACGACATCGCGTTGCTGCTGGCCAGGCGCTGCCCGGCGCCCCGGCCGCGGCGCTGACCTCGTCGCGCCGCCCCGTCCGGGCGGCACGCACGCCGTCCGGGTTCCCCTCCGCGTCCGGCCGCCCCGTGCCCGCCACCGTGCCCGGCGCACACACCCTGCCCGCCCGGCGCACACACCGGGTGCGGCCGTGGCGGTCACGGCCCTCGCCCGACCGGGCGGGGCAGTGTAGACATGGCTCATGGTCCGGCTTCCGGGTCGAACCGGCACACGGTCGACGCGTCGCCCGAGCGGTCGGCGCCCCGAGCATGCGCCCGGCCCCGCCCGCCGGGCGCGCCGGCGGGCCGAGCGGCAGCGGCCGGCGGGCCGCCCCTCCGGGCTGCGCTCCGCGCTGCGCGCCCGCAGCGTCGCCGGACAGGTGTTCGCGCTCCAGGTCGGGATCGTGCTGCTGCTGGTGCTCGCCGCGGTCGTCGCGCTGGTCCTCCAGGTGCGTCACGACAGCACCCAGGAGGCCCGCAACCGGTCGCTCGCCGTCGCCGAGACCTTCGCCAACGCCCCGGGCACCCGCGCGGCCCTGGCCGCCCCCGATCCCACGGCCCTGCTGCAGCCGAAGGCCGAGGCCGCGCGCAAGGCGGCGCACGTCGACTTCATCGTGGTGATGGACACCGACGGGATCCGCTACACCCACCCCAGGCCGGACCGGATCGGCAAGCGGTTCGTCGGCACCGTCGAGCCCGCGCTGCACGGCCGCACCGTGGTCGAGGAGGTCAACGGGACCATCGGGCAGCTGGTGCAGGCCGTGGTGCCGGTCGAGGCGCCCCGACGGCACGGTCGTGGGCCTGGTCTCGGCGGGCATCACCACACGGAACGTGGGGGGCGTGGCGGACCGGCAGCTGCCCGTCGTGCTGGCCGCCGCGGCCGCGGGCCTCGCACTGGCCACCGCGGGCACCGCGCTGGTCAGCAGGCGGCTGCTGCGCCAGACCCACGGCCTGGGACCGGGCGAGATGACCCGGATGTACGAGCACCACGACGCGGTGCTGCACTCGGTGCGCGAGGGCGTGCTCATCGTCGGCGACGACGGCGAAATGCTGCTCGCCAACGACGAGGCGCACCGTCTGCTGGGGCTGCCCGAGGACGCCGAGCGGAGGCATGTGCGCGACCTGCGACTCGAACCCGCCACGGCCGACCTGCTGGCCTCGGGCCGGACGGCCACCGACGAGGTGCGTCCGGCCGGCGACCGGCTGCTGGCGATCAACCAGCGGCCCACCGACCTCGACGGCGGCCCCTCGGGCAGTGTCGCCACCCTGCGCGACTTCACCGAGCTGCGGACCCTGTCCGGCCGGGCCGAGGTGGCCCGCGAGCGGCTGAGCCTGCTCTACGACGCCGGCGTGGGCGTGGGCACGACCCTGGACGTGACCCGGACGGCGGAGGAGCTGGCGCGGGTGGCCGTGCCGCGGTTCGCCGACTTCGTCACCGTCGACCTGCACGACGCCGTCCTCGCCGGGGAGGAGCCGGAGCCGGGAGCCGCGCTGCGGCGCGCGGCGATGGCCGGCATCAGCAAGGGCGCCCCGCTGTACCCGGTGGGCCGGCAGATCCGGTTCGTCGCCACCTCCCCGCAGGCACACGCCCTCAAGACCCGCCGGCCGGTGCTGGAGCCCCGGCTGGAGGCGGCCCCGGGCTGGCTGGCGCAGGATCTGGAACGCACCGAGCAGGTGGTGGAGTTCGGCATCCACTCGCTGATCACCGTGCCGGTGCGGGCCGGCAACCAGGTGCTGGGCCTGGTCAACTTCTGGCGGTCGCAGAAGGACGAGCCGTTCGACGCCGAGGAGCTGACGCTGGCCGAGGAGCTGGTGGCCCGGGCCGCGGTCTCCATCGACAACGCCCGCCGCTACACGCGCGAGCACGGCATGGCCGTCACCCTGCAGCGCAGCCTGCTGCCGCGCAGTCTGCCGCGGCTGAGCGCCCTGGACCTCGCCTCCCGCTATCTGCCGGCCCAGGCGGGCGTCGGCGGGGACTGGTTCGACGTGCTGCCGCTGTCGGGGGCGCGGGTCGCGCTCGTCGTGGGGGACGTCGTCGGCCACGGGCTGCACGCGGCGGCCACCATGGGGCGGCTGCGCACGGCGGTGCACAACTTCTCCACCCTGGATCTGCCGCCCGGCGAGCTGCTCGGGCTGCTGGACGAGCTGGTCGGCCGTATCGACCAGGACGAGACGGCGGACAGCGCGGGCGCGCCCGTCACCGGCGCGACCTGCCTGTACGCGATCTACGATCCGGTCTCCCGGCACTGTGTCGTCGCCCGGGCCGGCCATCCGCCGCCCGCCGTGGTCGCGCCGGACGGCACCGCCCGCCTCGCCGAGGTGCCGGCCGGGCCCCCGCTGGGCCTGGGCGGGCTGCCCTTCGAGGCGGCCGAGCTGGAGCTGGCGGAGGGCAGCCGGCTGGTGCTGTACACCGACGGGCTGGTCGAGGACCGGGACCGGGACATCGACGCCGGGCTGGAGGACCTGCTCACCACGCTGCGCTCGGCCGGCGAGTCGCCCGAGGACATCTGCCGGGCGGTGCTGGACGCGCACACGCCGTCCCGGCCCGGCGACGACATCGCACTGCTCGTCGCCCGCACCCGGGCCCTGCCGGCGGACCGGGTCGCCGAGTGGGAGGTCCCCGCGGCCCCGGCGGCCGTCGCGGAGGTGCGCGCGTCGGTCAGCCGGCGCCTTGCCGCGTGGGGGCTGGAGGAACTGGCGTTCACCACCGAGCTGGTCCTCAGCGAGCTGGTCACCAACGCGATCCGCTACGGCGCCGAGCCCATCCGCGTGCGGATGCTGCACGACCGCGCCCTGATCTGCGAGGTGTCCGACAGCAGCAGCACCTCCCCGCATCTGCGGTACGCGGCCGGCACGGACGAGGGCGGCCGGGGGCTGTTCCTGGTCGCCCAGCTGGCGGAGCGCTGGGGGACGCGCTACACGCCCGAGGGGAAGGTCATCTGGGCGGAACAGCCGCTGCCCTAGGCCTCGTTCGTTCCTACGAACTTCCGCTCGACGACTGACCACGTGTTCGAAGTTCTGATAGTAAACCTTCCTGTCAGTGCACCGCACGGACCGCACGGAACGACTCCCACCCCCCACCCCCCCTCTGGAGCCCGCAGTGCAATCGAACCCCGACAGGACCGCGCCCTCCGGCACCTCCCGCCGCGCCGCCCTCGCCCTGTTCGGCGCCGCGCTCGCCGCCGTCCCCCTCGTCAGGGCCCAGCGCTCCGTCGCGGCCCCCGCCGCCGTGGGACTGGACGACCCGGCGAAGAAGGAGATCGCCATGCGGCTGGTCTCCAGCGCCGAGAACTCCTCGCTGGACTGGAAGGCGCAGTACAAGTACATCGAGGACATCGGCGACGGCCGCGGCTACACCGCCGGCATCATCGGCTTCTGCTCCGGCACCGGTGACATGCTCGACCTCGTCCAGCTCTACACCGGCCGCAGGCCCGGCAACGTGCTGGCCAAGTACCTGCCGGCGCTGCGCCGGGTCAACGGCAGCGACTCGCACGCCGGGCTCGACCCGGACTTCCCCGGGGACTGGCGCAGGGCCGCCCGGGACACGGCGTTCCAGCAGGCCCAGAACGACGAGCGGGACCGCGTCTACTTCAACCCGGCGGTCGCGCAGGGCAAGGCCGACGGACTGCGCGCGCTCGGCCAGTTCGCGTACTACGACGCGATCGTGATGCACGGCGACGGCGACGACCCCACCAGCTTCCGCAACATCCGCAGGCGGGCCCTGCGCAGCGCCAGGCCGCCGGCCCAGGGCGGCGACGAGGTGACCTACCTGGACGCGTTCCTGGACGCGCGGGTGTGGGCCATGAAGCAGGAGGAGGCGCACAGCGACACCAGCAGGGTGGACACCGAGCAGCGGGTCTTCCTGCGGGCGCGCAATCTGGACCTGAACACTCCGCTGGACTGGCGGGTCTACGGAGACCCGTACCACATCGGCTGAGCCGGGCGCCCGGCACGCGACCGGACCCCGCGCGGCCGGGCGGTCGAACACCGGCCCGGGACCCGGCACTGCCGGGTCCCGGGCCGGCCCCTGCATGGCGCCGGCCGTGCCGTCAGTCGCCGCCCAGGCGCGAGCGCAGCAGCTCCTTGCCCATCTCGGCACCCTTCCTGCTGTCCGCCTGGGCCTTGCGGAAGAGTTCGACGACCTCGTCGTCCTTGTCGCGCTCGGCGTCCTGGACGTACTGCTCCAGGCGCAGCGCGTTGCTCAGGCACGCCTCGACGTACCAGATCAGGTTGTAGTCCTTGTCCCGCGTGCCGGTCACATCGCCGGTCTCGGTACCGCTCGTCATGCGGACCTCCTCCTCGGTGGACTTCCACGTCGTCCTCGGTGCGGCGCCCGGGTACCCTCCCCGGCCGCGGGGCACACGCCGCCTCAGCCGAGCGCGCGGTCGAGGTTGTAGGCCGCGCTGATCAGCGACAGGTGGGTGAAGGCCTGCGGGAAGTTGCCCTGCTGCTCGCCGGTGCGGCCGATCTCCTCGGCGAACAGGCCGAGATGGTTGGCGTAGGTGAGCATCTTCTCGAAGGCGAGACGGGCCTCGTCGAGCCGGCCGGCGCGGGTGAGCGCCTCCACGTACCAGAAGGTGCAGATGGAGAACGTGCCCTCGTCGCCGCTGAGCCCGTCGGGGCTGGTGCGCGGGTCGTAGCGGTAGACGAGGGAGTCCGAGACGAGGTCCTCGGTCAGCGCGTCGAGGGTGGACAGCCACTTGGGGTCGGTCGGCGCGATGAACTTCGCCAGCGGCATCATCAGCACGGCGGCGTCCAGCACGTCGCCGCCCTCGTACTGGACGAACGCCTGCCGCCGGTCCGACCAGCCGCGGTCCATGATGCGGCGGTAGATCGCGTCCCGGGTCTGCCGCCAGCGCAGCAGCTCGGCGGGCAGGCCGCGGCGGTTGGCGAGCCTGATCGCCCGCTCGATGGCCACCCAGCACATCAGCCGCGAGTACAGGAAGTTCTTCCGCCCGCCGCGGGTCTCCCAGACGCCCTCGTCGGGCTGGTCCCAGTTCTCGCAGACCCATTCCACCAGCGCGCTCACGTCGTCCCACTGACCGCTGGAGATGGGCTGCGCCCACTTGTCGTAGAGGTAGACCGAGTCGACCAGCGCACCGTAGATGTCGAGTTGGAGCTGGTCCACGGCGGCGTTGCCGATCCGCACGGGGGCCGAGCCCTGATGTCCCTCCAGGTGGGCGAGTTCGCGCTCGGGCAGCTCGGTGCGGCCGTCGATGCCGTACATGATCTGCAGCGGACCGGCCCCCGAGCCGTCGCCGGGGCTGATGTGCCGGGTCAGGAACCGCATGAACGCCTCGGCCTCGCCGCTGAAGCCCAGTCTGAGCAGGGCGTAGACGGCGAACGCCGCGTCGCGCACCCAGACGTAGCGGTAGTCCCAGTTGCGCTCGCCGCCGAGCCGCTCGGGCAGGCTCGTGGTGGGCGCGGCGACGATGGCGCCGGTCGGGGCGTAGGTGAGCAGCTTCAGGGTGAGGGCGGAGCGGTGCACCATCTCCCGCCAGCGGCCCCGGTAGCGGGACTGGGACAGCCACTTGCGCCAGTAGGCGACCGTGGCGGCGAACTGTTCCTCGGCCTCGGCGTGCGCGCACCGGCGCGGGGCGACCGCGCCGCCCACCTGGTCGAGGGCGAAGACGGCCGACTCGCCCTCGGCCAGCTTGAAGTCGGTCTTCACGTCCGGGCCGGCGCACTCCAGCGGCACGGTGGCCGTCAGGGCCAGGGCGTGGCCCGCGGACTCGAACACCACCACCTGGCCCTCCGGGCGGACCGTGTGGGGATCGGCGCCGTAGTTGAACCGGGGCGCCACCCGTGCACGGAACGGGACGGTGCCGCGCACGCACAGCACCCGGCGGATCAGCCGGTGCCGGTCCGCCTCCCCGCCCTCGCCGGTCACCGGCATGAAGTCCTGCACCTCGCCGACGCCGTCCTCGCTGAAGAACCGGGTGATCAGCACATTGGTGTCGGGGAAGTAGAACTGCTTGGTGCGTGCCGCGTCGACGGCGGCGAGCTCGAAGCTGCCGCCCCGCTCGGCGTCCAGGACCGCGGCGAAGACGCTCGGGTCGTCGAAGGACGGGCTGCAGTACCAGTCGACGATGCCGTTGGTGCCGATCAGGGCGACGCTGCGCAGGTCGCCGATCAGGCCGTGGTCGGCGATCGGCACATAGCGGGGGGTGTCCGGCTCGGGGCGGCGGCTTGGGGTGTCCGGGATCACGGCGGCCTCCCTGTGTGGGCACGCGGACGGGCTCCGGGGATCGGGGCCGTCCGGCCTCCGGCGGCTCTTCCAGCTTAGGAGCGGGCCGCCCGGACGGCGGATTCCACCGTGCGCCGGGCCGCTCCGGATGCAAGGTGCGCCGCGGCGGGCAATCGTGGGAGGAGGTCCCGGTCCCGCGGCGCGGCCGGGCAGTCCGGACCGGGCGGAACCCGGCCGGAGCCGAGGAGGTCACATGTCGACGTCACAACCCGATGCGTCCCGCCCGTCCGGGAGCGGGCTCACCCCGGACAAGATGCTGCACGCCCGTACCGGCACGGACGTCTCGCCGGAGGACGTGGTGCTGGCCGCGGGCCGCGACATCACCCCGCGCAACCTCGAGTGGGCCAAGCGCAAGATCGAGACGGAGGGCCCGGCCGCCCTGGACAAGCTGCTGCCCTGACCCGGGGCCCCGCGGCCGGGGCCGCCGGGGGCGCCCCGCGGACCAGGGCGCCCCCGGCGGAACGGACACTGCGGGAGGCGGGCCGCGGGCCGGGACGGTTCCCCTGCCGGGAGCCGTCCCGGCCCGTGGCCTGCTCACAGTTCGGAGGGCTGCTGCCGGTCCCTTCCCCGCGGGGCTCCGTGCTGTCAGACTCCCAGCGTGCCCGACTTCGACATACTCGTGATCGGATCAGGACCGGGCGGCCAGAAGGCCGCCATCGCCGCGGCCAAGCTGGGCCGCCGGGTCGCCGTCGTCGACAGCCCCGACATGGTCGGCGGCGTCTCCATCCACACCGGGACCATCCCCTCCAAGACCCTGCGCGAGGCCGTGCTCTATCTGACCGGCCTGTCCCAGCGCGATCTGTACGGGCAGAGCTACCGGCTCAAGGAGGACATCACCGTCGCCGACCTGACCGCGCGCACCCGGCACGTGGTCGGCCGCGAGGTCGACGTCATCCGCAGCCAGCTCTCCCGCAACCACGTGTCGCTGTTCGCCGGCACCGGGCGCTTCGCCGACGACCACACCGTCGCCCTGCGCGAAGTCACCGGCCACGAGCGGATGCTGAGCGCCGAGCACATCGTGATCGCCACCGGCACCCGCCCGGCGCGGCCCGACAGCGTGGAGTTCGACGGGCGCACCATCATGGACTCCGACAACGTGCTCGAACTGGAGCGGGTGCCGCGCTCGATGGTCATCGTCGGCGCCGGGGTCATCGGCATGGAGTACGCCTCCATGTTCGCGGCCCTCGGCAGCAAGGTGACGGTGGTGGAGAGGCGGGCGGCCATGCTCGACATGTGCGACGCCGAGATCGTCGAGTCGCTCCGCTACCACCTGCGGGACCTCGCCGTCACCTTCCGCTTCGGCGAGACGGTGGCGGCCGTCGAGCGCCACCGCAACGGCACCCTCACCGTGCTGCAGAGCGGCAAGAAGATACCGGCGGACGCGGTGATGTACTCGGCGGGCCGGCAGGGCCTCACCGACGAACTCGACCTGGAGAAGGCGGGGCTGACCGCCGACGCGCGCGGCCGGATCAAGGTCGACGAGCACTACCGCACCGAGGTGCCGCACATCTACGCCGTGGGCGACGTGATCGGCTTCCCCGCGCTCGCGGCGACCTCGATGGAGCAGGGCCGGGCTGCGGCGTACCACGCCTGCGGGGAGCCGGTGGGGCGGATGCACCACCTGCAGCCCATCGGCATCTACACCATCCCGGAGATCAGTTTCGTGGGCCGCACCGAGGACCAGCTGACCGAGGAGAGCGTGCCGTTCGAGGTGGGGATCTCCCGCTACCGGGAACTGGCCCGCGGGCAGATCATCGGCGACTCGCACGGCATGCTGAAGCTGCTGGTCTCACCCGTGGACCGCACCCTGCTCGGGGTGCACTGCTTCGGCACCGGCGCGACCGAGCTCATCCACATCGGGCAGACGGTGATGGGCTGCGGCGGCACCGTGGACTACCTCGTCGACGCGGTGTTCAACTACCCGACGCTCGCGGAGTCGTACAAGGTCGCCGCCCTGGACGCGACGAACAAGCTGCGCCAGGTCGACCGGCTGGGGGACTGAGGGCGCCGGCGCGCGCGCCGCGCCGGGGGCCGCCGCGTGCGCCGGGGGCCGCCGCGTGCGCCGGGGGCCGCCGGGTGCGGTGCGGGCCGCCAGGTGCGGTGCGGGCCGCCAGGTGCACTGCGGGCCGCCAGGTGCACTGCGGGCCGCCGGGTGCGGTGCCTCAGAAGCGGTCCTCGGGCAGCACGCCGTCGTCCTCCACGATGTGCACCGCGGCCTCCTCCGCGGCCGCCGCTCCCGCGTCGATGCCCACGTCCTCGGCGATCTCCTCCTTCGTGGTGTCCAGGTGCGCGCCCTCGTCCGGGGCCACCAGCCGGCCGGCGCGGCCGGCGCCCGCCTCGGGGTCGACCGGTTCCCCCTCGCCGCCGGGCAGGTCGCCGATGTCGTCGCCCTCCGGCTCCCCCACGTCGGGCCGCTCCTGGGCCAGCCGCTGGTCCAGGCTCTCCCCCTCGTGCTGCTCGGCGGCCGTGGTCCCGTACTTGGTGACGCCCAGCGGCTTCTCCGGCGGGGAGTACCCCTCGTCGAGGGTGTCGTCGTACGTCCGTTCGTCCACCGCGTCCTGCATGTCCAGCGGCGCGGCGTCCTCCTGCTCCTCGTTGCTGCCGGTGGGCTGGTAGGCGTCGTCGGCCATGGGATCGGTGCTCACGGGTTTCCTCCCTAGCGGCGGTTCGGTCCGCGGCGGTGTCCGCCGTCGTCGAACCGCGTTTCCCGCTGCGGCCGTCCCAATCCGGCCGCTTGCGCGCAGGGTGCCGGGACCGGGGGCCCGTACGCCGCTTCCCCGCGTGGCGCCTCAGCGCGCGGACGGCGCGACGTACACCCTGAGGCCGCCGAGGGGGTGGGAGGGCCAGGCACGGGCGTAGGCGGGCGGGGCCGCGTGCGCGGGGACGAGCGCGGCGACCGGCATGCGCCGTGCCGCGCGCTCGATGGCCGGCTGTGTGGTGTTGGCGTTGTGCCCGGAGGTCGCGGCGGAGGCACAGCCGGTGTAGTAGGCGATGGGGATGGCCTCCTCGCCGGTGAGCAGGCACGGCGGGCGCACGCCGAGCCGGTGCAGGGCGGCGGCGGTGCGGTCCCAGCCGCGCCGGTCGTCGGTGGTGCGGCCGACGGTGTGCGCCAGGACGGCGTACTGCGCCGCGAGGTGGACGGCCAGTGCGAGGGAGACCAGGGTCAGCGCCCGTGGCCGCCAGGTGCCGTCCGGCGTCCTGACGAGGTGGGCCAGGGCGTCGGCGACCGGGAGGGCGAGCAGGGCGTAGGCAGGCAGCAGGAAGCGGGGCGCCGCGTAGCCGATCAGGAACAGGTACGGGAAAGCCGCCGTCGTCGCGCAGGCCAGCACCACCACGGTGCGCCGGGCGCGGCGGGCGCGTACGGCCACGGCGAGGCCGAGCAGCGCGAGCACCGGCAGGGCGTACCACCACAGGGTGACGACCGGGTGCGGCAGCGCCCCCGTGCACGGCCGGCACAGGGCGCGCCCGCCCAGGCTGCGCAACTGGTCCACCACGGCGAGGTGCCAGCCCAGGCCGCCCTGGATGGCGGAGGCGTCGGACAGTCTGCGCAGCACGCCGCCGTAGGCGAAGTGCGCCTCCACGACCCACTCCGCGGATCCGGCGGCGAGGCCGGCGAGCAGCGCGACCAGCGGCCCCGGGCGCCGCCATCGGCGCACGGCGAGGACGAGCAGCGGTAACGCCGCCCAGACCGCGTCCATGGGCCGCATCCACGCCATGAGGGCCGCGCACCCGGCCACTCCCCACACGGCGGGGCCCTCGTCGCGGTTCCCCGCGGTGGCGCGCAGGAAGCAGCCGGCGCAGCCGAGGGCGCCGACGGCGACCCAGTAGTTGGGCATGGCCTGCGGGCCGTAGAACACGGTGATCCACAGGGAGGCGAACAGGGCGCCGGCCAGGGCCGTCACACCGGCGGGGAACAGTCCGCGCCACGCGCGCAGCGCCAGGTACAGGGCCAGGCCGGACAGCAGCGCGAGGTAGACGCGCAGCAGGGGGGTGGAGGACGACCAGGCGGCGACCGGGGCCACGAGCAGCGGCACGCCGCGGGCGCGTGGGGCGCTGAAGAAGGCCGCGGGCGCGTGCGTGCCGACCTGGCTGACGTACACGGTCTCGTCCCAGCCGAGGCCGAGGCCGGGGCGTACGAGGACGAGCTGGGCCAGGACGAAGGCGGCGGCCACCGCGCCCGGGAGCGCGCGCTCCCGTCGCCGCTCGGCGTGGCGTCCGGGGCCGCCGCCGGGACTCCGCCGCGCCCGCGCGGCCCCGGGGGCGCCCGAGGATCGCCGGATGGCACCGAGAATCGCGTGTGCTGTGTCGGCCATCTCCACCCCTCCCCCTACACACTGTAGGGTCTCTTGCGCCGCAAGGTGCGGGATCGGCACGGGAGCCGGGCAGGACGTCGGGCACCGGGCGAACCGGGGAACCAGGGACAAAGTAGCCCGCTCCGGAGGCGCTCGCCGGGTGCGATACGGCCGAACGCCTGACTTCTACTACGCGCTGTAAGGTTGAGGGCATGGCTGGTGGAGGGCCTCATGGCAGGGCGGAACGGCGCAGCTCCGGGGAGCTGGAGAGCGAGGTCCTCGCGGCGCTGTGGGCCACCGAGCAGCCGCTGACGCCGGCCGACATCCAGGCGGGGATAAGCGGCGATCTGGCGTACAACACCGTGCACACCATCCTCAAGCGGCTCTACGACAAGGGCCTGGTGCTGCGCGAGGTCGACGGGCGGCGCGGTGCGTACCGGCCCGCGAAGAACGCGGCCCAGGTGACCGCCGAGGCGATGCACGAGGCCCTGGACCGCGGGCCCGACCCGATCGCGGCGCTGCAGCAGTTCGTGACCGGGCTGAGCCCCGAGGAGGAGCGCGCCCTGCGCGCACTGCTCACCGGCGACCCGGCCTGACCACCGCGTCCGCACCCGCCGCGTCCGGCATCACGTCTCCGCCCCCTCCGCCGCCGGGCGCGCACGGGACTGCCCGGCCCCGCCTCCACCGCCGGGCGTCCCGACACCACGGCGCCGCCACCCGGACGGACTGGGCACCATGGCGCCGCTCCTCGCCGCGTCCGGCATCACGTCCGCGTCCCCGCCGCCGGGCGTCCCGGCACCTCGGTGCCGCAGCGCCACCCGGTCGCCGCCGGACGTCCAGGTGTCACGGCGCAGCCCGGGTCGCAGCGGGGCGCACCCTGTACCCGGCCGCCCGGCCGCGCCCGGAGGGCGCAGCCGTTCCCCGGGCGCGGGCTTCCGGCGGGACGGAAGGCCGCCGGGACGGCCGCACGGCGCGATGGCGGGCCCGCCGGAGCACGGGACGGGCCGAGGGCGGGCCAGCCGCACGGCGGAACGGCCCGACGCCGGGACGGCCGGGTGCCCGGCCCGCACACGGCCCGGGTCAGCGGCGGTCCGGCGCACCCCTGCCCGGCCCGCCCGGGCGCGCCCAGAGGGCCCAGCCCTGCCCCGAGCGCGGGCGTCCAGCGGGACAGCGAGCCGCCGGGACGGCCGCACGGCGCGACGGCGGGCCCCCGGAGCACGGGACGCCCGGAGGGCGGGTCGGCCGCACGGCCGGCCTGCCGCACGACGGAACGGCCGGACGGCCGCAGGGCCGGACGACCGGCCTGCCGGACGCGGGACGGCCGCACGCCCGGACAACCGCACGCCCGGACAACCGCACGCCTGGACAACCGCACGCCCGGACAACCGCACGCCGGGACAGCCGCACGGCGAGACAGCCGGACGGCGGGACAGCCGGACGGCGGGACGGCGGGCCTGCCGGACGCGGGGCGGTCGCATCGCGGGGCGGTCCGTCGTGCGGGTGCGCGGACGGTGGGGGTCAGCGGCTGTTCGGTTTGCGGTGCGGGGGCTGTTCCGGGGGTGGCAGGTGCTTCGGGGGCGGCACCGGGCCGGTCGCGGGAGCGCCGGGGTGGACGGTGAACGTCTCGCCGTGGTGACGGATCGTCAGCCGCGTACCGGCCAGCAGCGTGTACGTGGCGCTCTGCTGGTCGATCTCCACCCGCAGCCGGCGGCCGCGGAACTGGAGCGTGAAGGCCAGCCGGCTGAACTTCTCCGGCAGCCGGGGCGAGAACTCCAGCCGGTCGCCCACCCGGCGCGTGCCGCCGAAGCCGGCCACCAGCGCCAGCCAGGTGCCGGCCAGCGAGGCGATGTGCAGGCCGTCGCGGGTGTTGTGCTCCAGGTCCTCCAGATCCATCAGGGCCGCCTCGGCCGCGTAGTCGTAGGCGAGCCGCAGATGGCCCGTCTGCGCGGCGATGACGGCCTGCACGCACGCCGACAGCGAGGAGTCGCGCACCGTCAGCGGCTCGTAGTACGCGAAGTTGCGGGCGACGTGCGGCTCGTCGAACTCGCTGCCGCAGGTGTACATCGCGAGCACCAGGTCGGCCTGCTTGACCACCTGCTTGCGGTACAGGTCGAAGTAGGGGAAGTGCAGCAGCAGCGGGTACTGGTCGGCGCGGGTGGCGGCGAAGTCCCAGCGCTGGTAGCGGGTGAACCCCGCGTGCTGCTCGTGCACGCCCAGCTCGCCGTTGTACGGGATGTTCATGGCCTCGGCGGCGTCCCGCCAGGTGGCGCTCTCCTCGTCGTCCGCGCCGAGCCGCTCGGCCTCCTTCGGCCAGCGCTCGACCGCGTCGGCGGCGGCCAGCAGGTTCGCCCGCGCCATCAGGTTGGTGTACGTGTTGTCGTCGGCGATCGCACTGTACTCGTCGGGCCCGGTCACGCCGTCGATGTGGAAGGTCCCGTGGTGGTCGTGATGGCCGAGCGAACGCCACAGCCGGGCGGTCTCCACCAGCAGTTCCAGCGCGGTGTCCCGTTCGAAGTCCTCGTCGCCGGTCGCCGCGACGTAACGCACCACCGCGTGCGCGATGTCCGCGTTGACGTGGAAGGCGGCGGTGCCGGCCGGCCAGTACGCCGAGCCCTCCTCGCCCTCGATGGTCCGCCAGGGGAACGCCGCGCCGCGCAGGCCCAGCTGGGCGGCGCGCTCGCGGGCGGCGGGCAGCGTGTTCTGCCGCCAGCGCAGCGCCTCGGCCACCGCGTCCGGCGAGGTGTAGGTCAGCACCGGCAGCACGAACATCTCGGTGTCCCAGAAGGCGTGCCCGTCGTAGCCCGAACCGGTCAGCCCCTTGGCCGGGATGGCCCGCTCCTCGGCGCGGGCACCGGCCTGCAGCACGTGGAAGAGGGCGAAGCGGACGGCCTGCTGGATCTCCTCGTCGCCGTCCACCTCCACGTCCGCGCGCGCCCAGAAGTCGTCGAGGAACGCCCGCTGCTCCTCGACCAGGTTGGCCCAGCCGCCGTGCGCGGCGGCCGCCAGGGCGGCGTCCACCTGGTCGCTCATGGCCGGCCGGGACCGGGCGCCGGACCAGCCGTGGGCGACGGACTTCTCCAACCGCAGCTTCTGCCCCGGCTCCAGGACCGCGGCCACCGTCAGCCGGGCCAGGTCCGGATGGCTCTCGCTGTCGGTCGTGGTGCTCTCGGGGCCGGAGACGACGTGGTCGGCGGCCACGGCCACGCGCAGCCCGCTGTGCCGGGTGCGGTGCACCAGCCGCAGTCTGCTGCCGGAGGCGAAGTCCTCCTCCGGCTCCAGCGGCGCCTGCAGCGCCCTGGCCGCCCGCGGGTCGCCGTCGGACTCCGGCAGCTGCTCGTTGGCGACCAGCTCCGACTGGACGACCACCCGCGCCGGGCCGCCGACCGCCTCCACCTCGTAGGCCACCGCCGCGATGGACCGCTGGGTGAGGGAGACCAGCCGGGTGGAGCGCACCCGGACCCGCGTGCCGGCCGGGGAGATCCACTCGCAGGTCCGCTCCATCACGCCCCGGCGCAGGTCGAGGACGCGCTCGTGGGAGACGAGCCGGCCGTAGCGCAGGTCGAACGGCTCGTCGTCGACGAGGAGGCGCAGCACCTTGCCGTTGGTGATGTCGATGACCGTCTGGCCGGACTCCGGATAGCCGTAGCCGGCCTCCGCGTAGGGCAGCGGGTGCACCTCGTACACCCCGTTGAGATAGGAGCCCGGCAGACCGTGCGGCTCGCCCTCGTCGAGGTTGCCGCGCCAGCCGACGTGGCCGTTGGACAGCGCGAAGACGGACTCGCTCTGCGCCAGGACGTCCAGGCTGAGCTCGGTCTCGCGCACGGTCCACGGCTCGACCGCGTACGAACGGTGGGTGATCACGCGTCCCCTCCCTTCGCGCAGGGTCCGTCCAGCAGGTCGGCCAGGTCCTCGACCACCACGTCGGCGCCGTGCGCGTACAGCGCGTCGCGCTGGCCGACGCGGTCCACGCCGACGACGTATCCGAAGCCGCCGGCGCGGCCCGCGTCCATGCCCGCCAGCGCGTCCTCGAAGACCGCGGCCTGCTTGGCGTCGACGCCCAGGTCGTGGGCGGCGGCCAGGAACGTGTCGGGGTGCGGCTTGCCGGGCAGTCCGCGCTCCCGGGCGACCACCCCGTCGATGCGCACGTCGAAGAGCCGTTCGGCGTCGATCGAGCGCAGCACGTCCAGGGTGTTGGCGCTGGAGGAGACGATCGCGGTGCGCAGGCCGGCCGCCCGGACCGCCTCGATGTAGCGCAGGGTGCCCTCGTACGGCTCCACGCCCTCGGTGCGGATCTTCCGCAGCAGCAGCTCGTTCTTGCGGTTGCCGACACCGTTGACGGTCGGGGCGTCCGGCGGGTCGTCGGGCTCTCCCTCGGGCAGGTGGATGCCGCGGGAGGCGAGGAAGGTGCGCACGCCGTCGGCGCGGGGGCGTCCGTCGACGTACTCGTCGTAGTCGGCGACGGCGTCGAAGGGCCGGAAGTCCGGGCCCTCCCGCTCCCGCAGGAACGCGTCGAACGTCTCCTTCCAGGCAGCCGCGTGCACCACCGCCGTCCGGGTCACCACCCCGTCGAGGTCGAAGAGGCAGACCCTGATGTGTTCGGGCAGACCGAGCTCCGTCATACAGGAACCTTTCCCCGCGTCGCGGCGTCGAGAGGGTGGGGAGCGCCACATCGGGCACGTGGCGACCCGTTCGGCGGCCGGCAGATGCCCACGGTACGTCGGGACGCGCCGCCGCCGGGTGACACACTGTCCGGTGTGCCGCCGACCTTGGACGAACTGCTGCGACGGGCCCGGGCCCTGCCCCGCGAGGGACACCGCGCGATCCTCGGCATCGCGGGCAGCCCCGGCGCGGGCAAGTCGACGCTCGCCGAGCATCTGGTGCGGGCGCTGAACGGCACGGGCGAACCCTGGGTCGCGCACGTCCCGATGGACGGCTTCCACCTCGCCGACGCCGAACTCGAACGGCTGGGCCGCCGCGACCGCAAGGGCGCCCCGGACACCTTCGACGCGGCCGGGTACGCGGCCCTGCTGCGCCGGCTGCGCGAGGAGTACGGCGGGCGGTCCGGGGACACGGCCGGCCCGGCGGGCGACGGGCGCGGCGGGACGGCCGGCGGGGGCGGGAAGGGCGTGACGGCGGGCGGGGGCGGGAAGGGCGTGACGGCGGGCGGGGGCGGGAAGGGCGTGACGGCGGGCGGGGGCGGGAAGGGCGTGACGGTGTACGCGCCCGGGTTCGAGCGCGTGCTGGAGCAGCCGCTCGCGGGCGCGATCCCCGTGCCCCCCTCGGTCCGGCTGGTGGTGACGGAGGGCAACTACCTGCTGCTGGACACCGGCGCCTGGGCGCGGGTGCGCGCCGAGCTGGACGAGGTGTGGTTCTGCGAACTGGACGAGGCGGAACGCGTGCGCCGTCTCGTCGCGCGCCACGAGCAGTTCGGCAAGACGCACGAGGAGGCGGTCGCCTGGGTCCGGCGCAGCGACCAGCGCAACGCGGACCTGGTGGCGGCCACCCGGGACCGCGCGGACCTCGTCGTGCCGGCCCACGTCGTACCCGCGCACGTCGTACCGGCGCACGTCGTGCCGTCCGGACCCGGCGCGGACGACGGGGCCGGCCCGGGCTGCGACCCGGGAGCGGCCGGCGGCGGTGAAGTCGGGGGCGGCCCGGGGTGAACTCCGGCCGGTCGCGGGCCGTACGGGTGGGTACGGCAGAGGGTCTGCCGGTACGACGCGTGCCGCGAGGCGGATGATGGCGCAGGATCAGCACACGGCCGTGGCTCCCGGGCCCGCCGCCGGCCCGGCCCGCGAGACCGGTGGGGAAGGGGACGCGGGGGCGGCGCACGAGCCGCCGCGCGCCGGAGGCGCCACCGCGCGCCCGCGCCGCCCGCGCGGTCCGCTGCACCGGCACCGGCGGTGGCTGGTACCGCTGGCGGCGGTGCTGCTGCTGGCGCAGATGGCCTTCGCGATGGTCACCGCGGCGGCCCGGCAGACCCCCACCATCGACGAGCCGGTGTACGTGGGCACGGCGGCCGTCTACCTGCACCAGCACAGCCTGGCCTACAACCCGGAGCACCCGCCGCTGGGCAAGCTGCTGATCGCCGCCGGGGTCGCGGTCGCCGATCCGCGCTTCGACCCGTCGTTCCACGGCGACCAGGGCCGGCTCGGACGGCATCTGCTGTACGAGTCGGGCAACGACCCCTGGCGGCTGATGCTGTGGGCCCGGCTGCCGGTCGTCGCGGTCACGCTGCTGTTCGGGCTGGTGGTGTTCGCCTTCGCCCGGGAGCCGGCCGGCCGGCTGGGCGCGCTCACCGCGCTGGCCCTGTACACCTTCTCGCCGGACCTGATCGCGCACGGCTCCCTCGCCACGCTGGACGTGCCGGCGGCGGGTTTCGTGCTCACCTCGGCGTGGCTGCTGTGGCGGGCGCGCCGGCGGCCCCGGTGGTACGTCCCCCTGGCCGGCGCGGCGCTCGGCGCGGCCCTGGCGACCAAGATGAACGCGCTGCCGGCGGTGGCGGTGCTGCTGCCGCTGGCCGTGCTGTCGGTGTGGACGGGCCGCCGTCCGCGCGGCCGGGCCGCCCGGCTGCGCGCCCTGGCCGCGGGCGCCGGGTGGGCCGCCGTGACGGCGGCGGTCGCGGTCGCGGTGGTCTGGGCGGCCTATCTGGTGGTCGACCCGCGGCTGCGGTGGACGCCGGCGCAGCCGGTGCCGGCGGTGCACGGGCTGCGCGGGGCGCTGGTCGCGCTGATGCCGTTCCCCGAGGCGTACCGCGACGGCATGCGGGTCCAGTTCGGCTTCGAGAACTACCCCTGGCAGGGCTTCCTGTTCGGTCACGTCTACACCGGGGCGCGCTGGTACTACCTGCCGGCCGCGCTGCTGGTGAAGACCCCGCTCGGCATGCTGGTCCTGTGGGGTGCGGGCGCCGCCTTCCTGCTCGCGGTGCGGCGGCTGCGGCCGGCGGCGCCGTACCTGCTGCTGCCGCCGGCGGTGCTGCTGGCCGCGGCGATGCACTCCTCGCGCGACTTCGGCACCCGCTACGCGCTGTTCCTGCCGATGTTCCTCGCCGTCGTGGCCGCCGCCGTGCCCGCCGCCCTGCCCGCCGTCCGCCGTACCCGGTGGGTGCTCGCGGTGGCGGCGGCGCTGGTGGCCTTCGTGGCGGTCAGCTCGCTGCGCACGTATCCGTACTATCTGCCGTACTCCAACGAGGCGTTCGGCGGGCCGGCCCGCACGCATCTGTGGCTGCACGACTCCAACGTCGACTGGGGGCAGGACCTGGGCCGGCTGGCCGAGCGGCTGCGCACCCGGTATCCGCGGGAGCGGGTCTGGCTCGTCTACAAGGGCAGCGGTGTGCCGTCGTACTACGGCATCCGCGCCGCCGACCCGCGCACGGTGCCCCCGCGACGGGTGCGCGGACTGCTCGTGGTGTCGGACTCGTCCGTGGCCAAGGCCACCGGGCGGCTGGCCGCCCTGATCGCCTCCAGCCGCGCGGTGGACGAGGTCGGTCACTCGATCACGATCTACCGGCGGTGAACGGCGGCGCGGGCCGGGGACGGGCCGTGGTCGGGGTCGGGGACGGCCGGGGGTCGAGGGTCGAGGGTCGAGGGCCGGCGGCCAGGGGGCGGACCGTTCAGGCCGGGCGCCGGAACGCCTCGGCGCTGACGTGGGGCATGACCCGACTGGCCACGCGGTAGCGGCCGTTGGGCACCCGGCGGGCGCGGGCGACGTGCACCGTCAGCGGTCCGGCCCACTCGTAGCCGTGGCGCTCGGCGTGCCGGGCCAGGCTGTCGGTGAGCACCTGGCCCACCCGGTTGCGGTGGCGCCCCAGTCCGTCGTGCACGGAGGCGTCGAGTTCGACGTCGTAGGCGTTGGGCACCATGACCCGCCGCCCGCTGCACACGACGGCGTTCGCGTCGCACTCGCGGCGCAGGGCGTCGAGGAGTTCGACCGGTCCCTTGCCGGCGATCCGCGCCCACAGCGCCTCCCACCGGTTCTCCAGAGCCTGTTCGAGGGCGCTGAGTGCGCTCATGTCCGGTTTCACCTGCCGATACGTCGGTCGTCGTCTGCTGGGCTCATGGGGGGCTGGTGAAGCGGGTGCCCGCGCTCGGCGCGGCTATCCGTGCCGGTGCCCGTTTCTCCCGCGGTGCGCGGCCGGATGCGTTCGTACAAGCCCTGGTCACAACGGTGAGTGAGCTATGTTGAACCTCTGTGGGAGACAAAGGAGGCGGCTCCGTGCCATCGCCGCAGCAGGCTCGCGCGAGTGCGTCCGCGATCACCTCGGGGAAGACGGCTCCGGAGGCCGAGGCCGCCCCGGCGTCGCAGCTGCGAGCGCTCTTCGACGGCCCCCACCTCTCCCCCGGGCAGCGCCGCATCGCGCAGTACCTGATCGAGAACATCGCCGAGGCGGCCTTCCTGTCGATCACGGAGCTCGCCGACCGGGCCGGTGTGAGCCAGCCCTCGGTGACGCGGTTCGCCGCGGCGGTCGGGTTCAGCGGCTACCCCGCGCTGCGGGAGAAGCTGCAGTCCATCGCGCTGCGGACGCTCGCGACCGGCCCCGGGGCGGCCGAGGAGGACCGGGCCAACGAACTCCAGGCGGCCGTGGACGCCGAGATCGAGAACCTGGAGAACCTGCGCCGCGACTTCGCCGACCCGGACGCGGTGATCGCCGTCGGCCGCGAGCTGTCGCGGTCGGCCCCGCTGACCGTGCTGGGCCTGCGCATCTCGGTCTCGCTCGCCGAGTACTTCGCCTACGCGGCCCGGCGCATCCATCCCGACGTACGGCTGGTCACCCACGGCGGCAGCGTCGCCTACGACGCGCTGCTGCAGTCCCGGGAGGCCGGCGGCACCTGGGTGCTGGCCTTCTCCATGCCCCGGCACGCGCACGAGACCCTGACCGCGGTCCGGGTCGCCCGCAGCGCCGGGCTGAAGGTCGCGCTGATCACCGACCTCGCGCTCGGCCCGGTGGCCGACGAGGCCGACGTCGTGTTCACCACCGGCACCGGCTCCCGGCTGGTGTTCGACTCCTACGCGGCGTCCGGCGTGATGTGCGCGGCCCTGCTCCAGGCCATGACGGACGCCGACCCCGAGCGCACCCAGGCCCGGCTGGAGGAGTACGAGCAGATCGCCGACCAGCACCAGTTCTTCCTGCGCGACTGACGACCGGGAGCGGCCCCGGCGCTCAGCGGGAGGATGCCGTTCAAAGCAGGCATGAATGTTTTCATACGTCTTGCAAAGCAGACGGCATATATAAATACTGCTCACGGATCGCGGCCCGGCCCACTCCAGGCACGTTCCGCAGCCCAGCCCTCACCATCCGCGACGCCCGAGAAAGCCGACGGCCGCCATGTGCAGTGCGCACCGCCTCCCGCACGGGTGCCGCCGGTCTCCCGGGCTCCTGCACGGACACGCCGCGCCGCCGTCTCCTACCCACGTCGGCACACGGGGTGTTCGAGCGGGCATCGCCTGCGCGATCGCCCGCGGTGGCCCCGGTCATCCCCTAGGCCGGGGCCACCCCACCCTCGTCGGACCACCCCTCACGACGCCGCACACCCGGAAGCGATGATCATGCACCTGACGACCACGCGCATCAGCCCGGACTGGCCCTGCCAGGTCAAGACGCCGGGCAGCTACGACTGGGAGCGCTCGGCGGCCAAGTGGCTGCGCGAGCTGGTGCCGGCGCGCTACGGCAGCTACCCGGTGCTGATCCGGCACCCCGTGCTGCTCGCCCGGCACGCGCAGATCCAGGTGCAGCAGGAGATCCGGGTGGCCCGTACGGCGCTGCAGACCGCGCGCGCCGACCTGCCCCGGCTCGGGATGCCCGAGTCGGTCATCGAGCACACGATCAAGCTGTACGCCGCCGAGCTGCTCCAGTTGCAGCACATCGCCCGCAGCGTCCGGGCCGTGACCGAGGCCCTGGTGGAGCGGCACGGCAGCCACACCGGCCGCTGAGGCGCCGCGGACGGACGGTCGCAGGGTCCGGCGCGGCGACCGCGGGCGGGGACCGCCCGGGCACCGCGGTCGGGCTCCTGGGCGGGGACCGCCCGGGCTCCCTGGCGGGGGTCCGGGAGCCCGGCCGCGGACGTGACCGGGCCTCGGAACCGGTGGTCCACGGGATTCGCGCAGGCACGCCCGTGATCGAAGCGGGCCGGATGTGCAATGCTCGTGGCGTGACGAGCGAGCCCGCCCTTCCCGGGGAGCCCGGCGCCGTCCCCGATGTAGCGGCGCTGGCCAAGGTGGTGGCCAGGCAGCGCGCCGAGATGGACCGGCTGCAGGACCTGGCCGCCGCCTCGGCCGTGATCGAGCGCGCCAAGGGCGTGCTGATGGCACTGACCGGCTGCTCCCCCGAGGCCGCGCACGAGATGCTGCTCCAGCGGGCGAGGAACGCCGGCCACAGCCTGATGGAGGAGTGCTGGATCACCCTCGGCACCCTGGTGCCCTCGCCCGGCCCCACGGCGGACAGCCCCGCGCCCGGCGCCACGACAGGCAGCCCCGCGCCCGGCGCCGAGGCCGGCGACGGTTCCCCCGCCCGCTCGCACCGCACCGCCACCGGCACGGCCGGCGGAGAGGGCGCGTCCGGCACGGGAGGCGGGAGACCCGCCGCCGGGTCCGGTCCGTCCACCGGGTCCGGTCCGTCCGCCGACGCGGGGCCCGGGGCCGGCGCGGACCGGGACGACAAGCCCGCCGGTGACGCCACCGGGACCGCCGGGACCGCCCGCAGGGCCGAGTCCGGGACCGCCGCCGGTAAGGGAACCGCGGCCGAAGCAGTCGCCGCCGAAGGCAGGACCGGCGCCGGTGCCGGGACCGTGCCCGTGGCCGAGGACGGGACCGCGACCCCCGCCGACGTCACAAGCACCGCCGCCCGGACCGGAGCCCCCGCCGAAGGGACCGGAAGCGCGGGCGTCGGGTCCGCCGCCGGGACCGGGAGCGCCACCCCTGCCGACGCCAGGGGCGCCGGCACGGGGGCCGAGGGCGCCGGGACCGGGACGGGCCCCGGCGGTCGGGCGGACGCCGGCGCCGGGGCCGGAACCGGGGCCGCGGCGGACGAGGGCCGCGCCTGGGCGGTCACAGCCGCCCTCCTCGAGGAGGAGGACGAGTCGGCCGTGCTCGCCGTGATCGGGCTTGGACTCGCGCGGGTGGGTACGCCGGACGACCTCGCGCGGTGTCTGCACGAGCACCTCGCCGGGCCCGTCGGGGCCGCCGCGGTGATGGTGTACCGGCGGCTGCCGGCAGGCGGCATGGCCCTGATGGGCCACTCGGGCGTCGGCGACACGCTCGCCGCGCAGTGGCGGCACGTGCCGCCGCTCAGCGGGGTCGCCGCACTGGACGTGCTCGGCAGCGGGCAGGCGCTGTGGCTGGAGCATCACGAGTCGGACAGCAAGCGCTACCTGCTGATCGGGGACGCCACCGGGCGGTGGCCGTCACGGGCCTGGCTGCCCGTGCTGAGCGGCGGCTCGGCGGACGTGGCCATCGGCGTACTGCGCGAGCGGCGGGGCGCGTTCACCCCGCGCGAGCGGGAACTGCTGCAGGCCGTCGCCCGGCTGTGCGCGGGCCGGATGCGGGCCTTCCTGGCCCGCGGCGAGCGGTTCGAAGGCGGCGCCGACGACGAACGGGTGCACGCGCTGTTCGCGGCGATGCCGGGCGCGACCACGCTGCTCACCCCGCTGCGCTCTCCCTCCGGACAGGTGGAGGACTACCGTGTCGACGCCGCCACCGCGGCCACCGTCGACGTGGTCGGCCGCAGCGGGCGTGAACTGGTCGGGCTGCGGGTCCTCGAGTGCTGGCCGGCCGTCGCGGAGGAGCCCGTGTGGCAGGGCTGGCTGCGCACGCTCACGACCGGAGAGCCGTACGAGAGCGAACCGTACGCGCAGCAGGAGCTCTCGTCCGGCGGCCGGGAGCTGTCCACCTACTCCGTGCGCGCGGCCCGGATGGGCGACTGCCTGGTCGTGACCTGGCTGCGGCAGGACTCCTCGGACCGGCAGGAACAGCGTCTGGCGGACCTGCAGCGCCTCGGCCGCCTGGGCTGGGCCACCTGGAACCTGCGCACCCGGGAGGCGGCCTGGTCCTCCCACGTCTACGCGCTGCTCGACCGCGACCCGGCGCACGGACCGCTGCGGCTGGAGGAGCTGGCGGACCTGGCCGTCCCCGAGGACGCGCCCGCGCTGGCCGAGGCCGCGCGGGAACTGGTCACCGAGGGCAAGCCGTTCGACGTGCCGTTCCGGGTCAGGACCGGGGCCGGGACGCGGCATCTGCGGCTGGTCGCCGAGACCGTGGCGGACCGTCGGGGCAGCCCGGCGGAGATCCTCGGGTTCGTGCAGGACCTGACCGCGCAGCGCAGCGCCGAGCTGGCCCTGGTGGAGAGCGAGCGGGCGATGCTGGCGCAGCACGGCGTCCTGCGGGCGGAACGGATGCTGGCGGGGCGGCTGCAGCACGCGCTGCTGCCGCTGCCGCGCCGGGCGGTGCGCCTGGCGGGACTGCGGGTCGACCTCGCCTACCTGCCGGCGCAGGTAGGGATCAACGTCGGCGGCGACTGGTTCAGCGCGATAGAACTCGCCGACGGCGACGCCCTGTTCGTGGTGGGCGACGTCGCGGGGCACGGCATCGACGCGGTGGCCACGATGGCCCAGCTCCGCTTCACGGCGAAGGGCATGATCATCACGGGTTCGTCGCTGACCGGCGCGCTGTCCCGGCTGAACACGCTGCTGCTGCACTCCGGCGAGAACCACCGGACCGCCACCATGGTGCTGGCGCGCTACAAGCGGGCCGAGCACCTGCTCGTGTGGGCGCAGGCGGGCCATCCGCCGCCCCTGCTGCTGCGCCGGGGCGAGCCCCGCTACCTGGAGCGCCCGCACGGTGTGCTGCTGGGCGCCGCGAGGGCGCCGGTGTACGAGGAGGGGCAGGTCCGGCTGGAGCCCGGAGACCGGCTGCTGCTGTACACCGACGGCCTGGTCGAGCGGCCCGGCGAGATCATCGAACGGGGTCTGGACCGGCTCGCCGCGGCCGCCGCCGCCCACGGCACCGACGCGGCGGGTTCCCTCACCCCGCTGCTGTCCGCCGTACTGGAGGGCGACCGGCGCGACGACGTGTGCGTGCTGGACGTCCGGGTTCCGCACGACCCGTCCTAGGCACGCACCCCGTCCTGGCCGGGCGGCTGGTCCTGGCCGGGCGGCCCGTTCACCGGTCGCGGGCCGAAGACCGGGGACCGGGGTTCGGGCGGCCGCGCCGCGGGCCGGGGTCCGGGGCCGCCTCGCCCGCCGTCAGCCTCCCTCCACCGTCGTGCGGGCCTCCAGGGAGCGGCGGGTGTCGTCGCCGTAGACGCCGGTCTCGTCGCCGCTGATGCCGTACCAGAGCTGGAAGCGCGCCACCGCCGCCTTGAGCGCCGCGTCGTACCGGCCGCCGGTGGAGCCGTCGCGGTAGACGTCCGGGACGCGCAGCAGGCGTTGCTGGAGTTCGGCGACCTCCGGGCCGCTGTCGCCCTCGCGGAGGGTGCCGGGTCCGTCGGGGTCCGTGGCGGCGGTGGCGCCGGCCGGGGGTGGTGGGACGGTGGCGGCGGGGGCGCCGGCGGGAGGGGGTGCGCTGGAGGTGCCCGTGCCCGTGCTCGTGCTCGTGCTCGTGGAAGGGTGCGGGACCGCCGCGGCCGCCGTGCCGGCCTCGCCCCGGCCGGGCAGCAGCAGGGCGCAGGCGAAGCCGGCCGTGGCCGCCGCGGCGACGGCGACCGCGACGGCGGCCCGGCGCACCCCGCGGCGGTGCGCGGCGGGCGCGGGCTCCCGTCCGCGTGCGGAGGGCCGGGGCGGCCCCGGTGGCGGGGGCGGCGGCACGGGCGGCATCCGCTGTGTGGCCGCCTCCTCGCCCTCCCCCGCCCCGGCGGACGCGGGTGCCGGCCCGGCCCAGGATCCGGTTCCGGTGGCCGACGGGCCGGCGGTCGCCCCGCCGCCCGGTCCGCGGGTGTCGCGCTCGAACTCCCGCATCAGTTCGGCGAGGGCGTCGGTCCGTCTGGCCCGTATGACGCGGACCGGCTCGAGGGGCGGCCCGCCGTGGGGCTGTCCGCGTCCGGGCGGTGTCGACACACTGCACTCCTTCCGTCCCTGCAACGGCCCCATCCCCGGGGAGGGATACGTGTCCGCCGCCGGGTCGGTTCACGGGCCGCCGTCCGCGCAGGCCACGGTCAGTGCACGGCGTCGAGGAAGCGGCGCAGGGAGGACTTCACGGCGGCGACGAAGGCGTCCCGGCGGTCGTCGTCGAGGGCGTCCAGGGAGAGGTACGGGTTGAGGTCCTCCAGCTCCACCAGCAGCAGCTCGCCGCCGGGGGCACGGCAGGCGTCGACCCGCTGGATGCCGTGGCCGAGCGTGTTCCAGTCGATGAAGCGCCGGGCGAACTCCAGGTCCGCGCGGGAGGGTGCGTACGGCCGCAGCTCCCAGCGCCGCTCGGGGTCGGGGGCGTGCAGGGCGTACTGGAAGTCGTGGTCGACGAAGTAGAAGGACACCTCGTAGGCGAAGTCGATGTGCGGCTGGACCAGGACGGTGCCGTCGGCGAGCCCGGGCAGCCGCTCGGCGGGGACGACGCGCAGTCCGATGGAGTCGGCGCCGAGCTTCGGCTTGACCACGTAGCGTGCGGCCCGGGGCAGGCGGTGCAGGTCCTCGGGCCGGTCGACGGTGGGGATGACGGGGAGGCCGGCGGCGGTCAGGTCGAGGAGGTACTGCTTGCCGGCCATGTCGGCGCGGCCGGTGAGGGGGTTGTAGACGCGGGTGCCGCGCGCGAGCGCCCGGGCCCTGAAGTCGTCGTAGGCCTCCCGGTACTCCAGCACCGGGCCGCTGTTGCGGACGACGACCGCGTCGAAGGCGTCCATCAGCGCGGCGGCGTCGCGCGGGTGGCACAGGGCCAGGTCGAAGTCCTCGCGCAGGCGGGCGGTGAGCCGGATGTCCTCGTCGCAGTAGCGCCGGCCGCGTGCCGGGTACGCCAGGTCGGTGACGTAGAGGATGCGGGGACGTGCGGGCGGCATACGGGGCTCCTGGGTGCGAGGGCGGCGGAGAAAGGTTACTTCGGGAACCCCGGGGGTCCGATGTGCGCACTCAGTTCCCTCCTGAAGTGCACTGAGTGCCATCCTGTCCCGTCCGGATGCTACGTTCCCGTCCATGAGCTCCAGCAGCGCGGCACCCCGTCGCGGCGAGAAGGACCGGGCAGCGCAGGGCGCGCGGACGGCGCACGGCACGAGGGCGGCGCCGGAGACACCTGTCGCGGCCGGGAAGCCGCCCATGAGGGACGCCCTGGTGGCGGCCGCCTTCCGGCTGTTCCTGGAGCGGGGCTACGAACAGACCACCGTCGACGACATCGTGGCGCTCGCCGGGGTCGGACGCAGGTCGTTCTTCCGCTACTTCCCCTCCAAGGAGGACGTGGTCTTCCCCGACCACGAGCGGTGCCTGGCCGACATGACGGCCTTCCTCGCCGCGCCCGACGGAGGCGCCGATCCGGTGCGCCGGGCCTGTGACGCCGCCCGGATGGTGCTGCTCATGTACGCGGAGAACCCGGCGTTCTCGGTCCAGCGCTACCGGCTCACCAAGCAGGTCCCCGGACTGCGGGCCTACGAGCTGTCGGTGGTGTGGCGCTACGAGCGGGCCCTGGCCCAGTACCTGCGCGGCCGGTTCGCCGGGCGGCCCGACGGGACCCTGAGGGCCGACGTCATCGCCGCCGCCGTGGTCGCCGCGCACAACAACGCCCTGCGCTCCTGGCTGCGTTCGGACGGCGAGGGCGATCCGCGCGCGGCCGTCGACCACGCGCTCGGCCAGGTGCGGGCCGCCTTCGGCGAGGCCCCGGCGAAGCCCGCCCCGCGCCGGCCGGCGGGCCCGGAGGAGGACGTGGTGGTGGTCGTGGCGCGCCGCGGGACACCGCTGTGGCAGGTGGTGCGGGAGGTCGAGACGGCGCTCGGAACGGAACGGCCCCCCGGAAATTGAGGGTACGCAGTGCCTTTACGTCTGACACTCAGTGCCATACTCTCTGGTCGTGCACGGTGGCACGGCAAGCCGCGCACAGGCGTGCGCGGATGGCCCCGCGCACGTGCGATTTCCGGCCGAGCGCAGGGAGTTGACCAGCGTGTACCACCACTCAGGAAACGCCGCTCAATCGGCAGCAGGCTCCGCGACCGGTCTGCTCGAGCCCGAGGCCCGCGACCCGGAGGCGCTGTACTACCAGCGCTGCGCCTGGTGCGGCACGGCCATGTACCACCGGGTGCTGTGTCCGGTCTGCCGGGGCAGCGAGCTGCGGACCGAGCGCAGCGAGGGCACCGGCACGGTCCGCCACTCCACGGTGGTGCACCGCAACACGCCCGCCGCGCGGAATGTCTCGCTGGTGGAGCTGAGCGAGGGGTTCATCGTGCGCGGCCGGGTCATGGGACCGCCCATCGGCATCCACAGCGGCGACCGGGTACGCCTGTCGACGGCCAAGGACCCGGTGCGGGGCGAGCCGGTCTTCCAGCTGCTCGACGAGCCGTACCGGGCCTGGACCTGAGGTCCGTGCCCTCGCCGGAGCCCAGGCCGGCGCGCCCGCGCGAGCCGGCTGCGGGACGCCCTCCCGGACGCCCGTCCGGACGCCCGTCCGGGCCCTCTCCGAGCTGCCCGCCCTTCCCGCCCTTCCCGCACTTCCCGGCGGACTCCAGGTCGTCCTCCCCTTCCTCCGGTCTCCCCCGGCCCCTGCGCCCCTCCCCCGGCGCGGTTCCCGCGGCGGGGGCCAGGGCGCACAGGGTGAGGACCGCGCAGAGGGCGTAGACGCAGCCGGGCCAGGCGAGCGGGGCGGGGTACCCGCCGGGGTCTGCCGGCGCCAGGCGGTCCTCCGCGCGGATCAGCAGCGGCACCAGGCGCGCACCGGCCGCCAGGGCCCAGGCGGCGAGCGCGGCCCGGCCCAGCACGCGGCCCAGCAGGCGGCGCGGCAGGGGGCCGTGGGCCAGCCGGATCATGGCGGGCAGGCACCAGACCCAGTGGTGGCTCCAGGAGACGGGGCACACCAGCAGCCCGAGCAACTGGGCGGCCACGAGGGCTCCGAGCCCGTCGCCGCGCCGGGCGGCGGCGAGCAGGACGCGGGCCGCCGTCACGGTCACCAGCACGCACGCCACCACCCACCAGACCGTGCAGACGGGGTTGTCCGGGCCCAGCAGCCGGGCGAGCGCTCCGCGCAGCGACTGGTTGCGCACCGACCACACGGGGCCGACGCGGCGCGTGTCCGTCACGAGCGCCGTCCAGTAGCGGGCCGACTCATGCGGCGCCAGGCACCACGCCAGGGCCGTGGCCGCGCCCCCGGCCACGGCCGCAAGGCCGGCGGCCCGCCACTGACGGGTGGCCAGCAGATACAACCCGCCGACGGCCGGGGTGAGTTTCACCGCGGCGGCCAGACCCACGGCCGCGCCGCGGACCGCCGGCGCGCGCGGCACGGTCAGACCCGCCAGGACCAGTGCGCCCAGCAGCAGGTTCACCTGGCCCTGGTCGAGGGTGTGCCGCACCGGTTCCAGCCACAGTCCGGCGGCCGTCCAGAGCAGGGCCGGCGCCCGGACCCCGCCGGCGGGCCGGGGCCGCAGCAGCCGGACCGCGCACATGGCGACGACCAGCAGGGCGCCCACCGACAGCACCTGCCAGAGCACGACCGCCACGGCCCAGGGAAGGCGGGACAGCGGCAGGAACACCAGGGCGGCGAAGGGCGGGTAGGTGAACGGCAGCAGGGGGATCGGCGGGCCGGTGTGCAGGGCGTAGTCGTACAGGCCGCCGCTGAGCAGGCGCGGCGCGGCCTCGTGGTAGACGCGCAGATCCAGCGGGCCGGTGGGGTGGGTGAGGACGGCCAGGGTGTGCAGCGCCACCGAGACGGCCAGGCACCGCCCGGCGCGGGCGCCGAGCCACCGCCCGACGGCCCTGCCCCGGGCCCGCGTCCGCTTCACCGCACCAGCCCCGTCACCGCCCCGTGGACGCCCGCCGCACCCACGGCGCGCAGGGGCCGGGACCCCGTACGACGGCCACGGCGCGCGCGGCGCGTACGGCAGGAAGAGCGCGCACGGCGCATACGGCCCGTACGGCGGCACTCGTAACCGGCGCAGCGTGCATGTGCACGGCGCGTACGACGGCACCGGTCCCGCCCGCGGCGCGCGAAGGCGGCCGGGCGGCCCGGGCGGCGTCCCGAACGCCCGCCGGCGGCACGGCCGCGGGCGGTCGGGGGCCCGTCCGGTGGATCACGCGGCAGACCGTAGCCGCGCCGCGCGGCGCCGCCCCGCCGCCACACGGCGGATCCCGGGCCCCTGCACCGCGGTTCACCCGATTGGCCTGATCGCGCCCCCGCCGCGAACCGGCGCCGCCCCGCAGGCAACCCCCGGCCCGCGCGCCCCATCCTCCGGAACGCCCAAGGCCCCCCGGACCGAGGGGGATCGTGCTGCGAGGAGGGGACCTTTGATCCGAGCCCTGAGCAGGGGGGCCGCCGCGCTGGTGGTGCCGGCCCTGGTGGCGGCGGCGCCCGCGGTGGCGCAGCCCGCGCATCCGCCCGCCCAGCGGGCGTCGGCGACCGCGCCCGACGGTGAGGGCGGGCTCCCGCCCGGATGGAGCGTCGCCGGTGAGGGCTCCGGCCGTCAGCTGGTGTGGCGTTCGGACACGACGGTGCCCATGGGGGACGCGCGGGTGGAGTTCTACGCGGGGGACCGGCTGCTCGGCAGACCGCGGCCCGCGCAGGACGGGCACACCTTCCGGCTGGCCCTCGGCCGGGCGCGCCCCGGCGATCTGCGCGGCCTGACGGTGCGCGCCGCCGGGCGGAGGCTGGACGCGCCCCGGACACCGGCGGAGCCGCCCGGCCGGGACTCGATGGCGGCGGCCCGGCCGCCCGCGCCGCTCCCGCCGAACAAGGTCGACCCGGGCAGGCCGGGTCCGTACCGCACCGTCACCGGCGAGTACGCCCTCGACTCCGTGCGGCTGCCCGGGTTCCGGGCGCCCGTCGAGATGCGCGCCGTGGTGGTCGCCCCGCGGGGCGCCACCGGCCGCCGGCCGCTCGCGCTGTTTCTGCACGGCCGCCACGCCACCTGCTACAAGCCGCACACCGACGACGTGACCGGCGACTGGCCCTGCCCCGCCGGCACCCGGCCGATTCCGAGCCACCGCGGCTACCTGCAGGACCAGAAGCTGCTGGCCTCGCAGGGCTATGTCACCGTGTCCGTCGCGGCCGACGGCGTCAACGGCCAGGACTTCGCCGCCGAGGACGGCGGCGCGCAGGCCCGTTCGTCGCTGGTGCGGCTGCACCTCGCCCGCTGGGCCGGCTGGGCCGCCCGCCCGGCCTCGGCCCCCGCTGCCGTACGGCGGGCGCCGAAGGCGGACCTGTCCCGCGTGCTGCTGGTGGGGCACTCGCGCGGCGGCGAGGGCGTCAACCGCGCCGCCATGGACAGCCTCGCCCCGCCGCCCTCCCGCCAGGACGGGTACCACGGGCGGGTGCGCTGGCACATCAGCGGCACGGTGCTGATCGGTCCGACGGTCTTCGGCCAGAACCCGGTCGCCGACGTGCCGTCCGCGACCATCCTGCCGGGCTGCGACGGCGACGTCTCCGACCTCCAGGGCGAGGTGTACGTCGACGGCACGCGCGGGGTCGGCCGCGGCGCCGCGCTGCACAGCGCGGTGTACGTCGTCGGCGCCAACCACAACTTCTTCAACACCGAGTGGACCCCGGGCAAGGCACAGGCGCCCGCCGACGACGACTTCCACGACGAGCCCGGACACCGCGACCCGGTGTGCTCGCCGGGCAGCGCGACCCGGCTCACCGCGGACCGGCAGCACCGGGCCGGCTCCACCTACATCGCCGCCGCGGCCCGGCTGTTCGTCGCCGGGGACGACCGGGTGCGGCCGCTGCTCGACGGCTCCGGGTTCCGGGCACGGTCGGCGGACCCGGCCCGGGTGCTCACCCACGCGGTCGGCGCCGGGCGCCGGGGCGGCTTCCTGCCGGACGGGCCGGTCACGGTGAGCGGCGGCCGGCTGTGCGCGGCGGTGGACCCACGCCCGTCCGCGGCCTGTCTCGGCTCCGGCGCGAAGGGCGTCTCCCCGCACTTCGCGCAGTGGGAGACCGACCGGGAGACCGGCCGCCGCGCGGTGGCGCTGCGCTGGTCCGCGGCCGGCCACCCGGTGCGGATACGACCCGGGGCGCCCGTCGCCCTGAACGGCGCCAAGGATCTCGCCCTGCGCGTGTTCGTGCCGCCGAACAGCACCGGCACCACGCTCGAGGTGTCCCTCACCGACTCCGCCGGACACCGGGCCACGCTCGGCCGGGTCCGCGCCGACGGACTGCCGGGCAGTGACCGCACCGCCTCCTACTGGGCGCGCGAGCTGCGGGTGCCGCTCGGCGCCGCCGCGCGCGCCGGGGTCGAGCTGGGACGCGTCACGGCCCTGGAACTGACGCCGCGCAGCCGCACCGGCAGCGCCTGGCTGATGGACGCCTGGGGGTGGCGCCCCGGCACGCCGGCCGTGCGGGCCGCCGCGCCGGCCCGGGTCGACGCCGGCCGGCTCACCGTCAAGGAGGGCGACTCCGGCGAGCGCACCTACCGGGTGCCGGTCCGGGTCTCCGGGCACGGCAGCGGGCAGGTGCGGCTGTACGTCGTGGACCCGCACTCCGGGAAGGCCACGGACCGGCTGGTGACGGTGCGTCCGGGCGGCCGCGGCATCGACGTACCGGTACGGGTGCGGGGCAACACCCGCTTCGGCCCGGACCTGCGGTACGACATCCTGCTCAAGGCGGTGCGCGGCTCGGTGATCGGCTCCTACCGGGGCGGGGTGACCGTCGAGAACGACGACGCGCCGCCCACGGTCGCCGTCACGCCGGTCGCCGGCCGGGTCACCGAGGGCAGCGCGCTGAAGTGGAAGGTGACGCTGTCCCAGGCCGCCGACACCGACATCCCGGCGGTGTTCGCGGTACGGCCCTTCACCGGCGGCCCGGAGCTGTCCACCAAGGACGTCGAGGCGCGCTGGGTGAAGGACAACACCGGCGAGTCGCCCGATCCGGAGCGTCCGCTGTCCCGGCTGGAGTACCTCTACCTGGTGGCGACCGTGCCCGCCGGCCGGCTGACCGCGGAGGTGAGCGTGCCCACGGTCCGGGACAAGGTGAAGGAGCCGGCCGAGTCGGTCCGCTTCGCGCTCGTCGACGACGAGGGGGAGCCGCGCGCGGGCGGTCCGGAGCTGAACGGCACGGTGCTCGACGCCTCCTAGACGCGGGCCGGGCGGAGCGGTGGCCCTCACGCGCGGACCGGCGCGTGGGGGCCACCGCCGCGTCAGCGGCCGCCCCGGATCGTGCAAGGCGCGGCCCCGGACCGTGCAGGGCGCCCTCGGCGCGCGGGCGCGGGTCAGCGCCTGGGGGTCACCCGGATCCCGACGGTTCCGCGCTCGCCGCGGCGCAGCCGGCTGCCCAGCAGGGTGAGGCGGCCGAGCAGGCCGTACTTGCGCGCGATCAGAGCCCGGTAGCGGGCGGTGGTGGCCGGGTCGCAGATCTCGGCGGTGGCCTCGACCTGCTCGCCGGTCGGATGACCGCGCACGTCGCAGGGGCCGACGAGGACGTCGCCGCGGTTGCGGATCCGCTTCACCTTCCAGGAGTCGGCGGCCGTCCACACGCCGAGGGCGTCGCCGTCCCGCACCACCCAGACCGGGGTGGCGACCGGGCTGCCGTTCTTGCGGTAGCTGGTGATCAGCACGTACTTGCCGGTCGCCAGACGCTCCACCAGGCTGTCGTCCATGCGCGGCAGTCTAGGCCGCCGCGTGCCCGAGGGAGCCCGTGAAGCGACGGGTGAACTCCCCTGCCCCCGACCGGTGTCACCCGCCCGCGGGGCCGCCGGCCCGGCTCGCGGACGGTGGCGCGGCCCGGATCAGCCGACGGCCGCCGCCATCCTCCGTACCGCCTCGGCGATCACGTCCGGCGAGGTCCCGATGTTCAGGCGCACGCGGCCGGCGCCGCCCGTACCGAAGGGCAGGCCGGAGCTGAGCGCGACCCGGCCGCGCTCCAGGAAGACCTGGGCCGGGTCGTCGCCGAGACCGAGGGCGCGGCAGTCCAGCCAGGCGAGGCAGGTGGCCTGGCCGGGGCGGTGGGCGACCGCGGGCAGGTGCCGGTCCAGCAGGCCCGCCAGCAGCCGCCGGTTGTCGTCGAGGCCGGCCAGCAGCGCGTCCAGCCAGGCGGTCCCGTGCCGCAGCGCCGCGGTGTGGGCGATGACCCCGAGGTGGCTCGCGCCGTGCCCCACCTCCTCGGGCATCCGGGCGAGGTCGGCGGCCGCCGCGGGGCCCGCGACGGCGAGGGCGGCCTTGAGGCCGGGCAGGTTCCACCCCTTGCTGGCCGACATCAGGGACAGCCCCCGCTCGCCGCCCGGCACGCTGAGGTAGGGGACGAAGCCGGTGCCGGCGGGCACGAGCGGGGCGTGGATCTCGTCGGCCACCACCCGCACCCCGTACCGGTCGGCCAGTCGGGCCACGGCGGTGAGCTCCTGACGGGTGTGCACCGCGCCCGTCGGGTTCTGCGGACTGCACAGCAGGCAGGCGGCGCGGCCGCGGCCACGGGTCACCCGCCGGAAGGCGTCCTCCAGCGCACCGGGGTCGAGGCGCCCGTCCGCGCCGAGCGGCGCCTCCACCACCCGCCGGTCCATGTGCGAGACGAACTGGAAGAACGGCGGGTACACCGGTGGGCTGACCACCACCGGGTCGCCCGGTCCGGTCACCAGCTTCAGCAGCTCGACGGCGCCCAGCATGACGTCCGGCACGAGGAACGTGCGCTCCACCGCGAGGCCGTCCCACTGCCAGCGCTCGTGGGCGAAGGCGGCCAGCGCCTCGGCGTAGGCGGTGCCCGCCGGGTAGCCGGTGTCGCCGAGCGCCATGGCGTCGCCGACCGCGCGGACCACCGGCTCGGCCACGGGCACGTCCATCTCGGCCACCCACAGCGGCAGTACGTCGTCGGGGTGGGCGCGCCACTTCAGGCTGGTACGGCGCCTCAGGTCGCCGAGGCCGAGGACGCGCAGCGGATTCGGTACGCCGGACCTGCCGTTCGGGCTGCTCCTCATGCGCCCACGATAGGGCGGGCGGGGCCCGGTCCCGAACGGCGCGATCCAGCCACGGCGGACGGCGGACGCCGTGCGCTGAACACGGCCGGGTCCCCCCACGTATGGAGGAGGGGCACTCAAGTACCGGAGGGCCCAGCGGTGTTGAGACCGTGTGTTCGGGGTTCGGGAGCCATGCATGAGGCACGTACGACGACGGGTCGTCCGGCGAGTGACACGGCTGGCGGCCGTCGCGGGACTGCTCCTCGGAGGAGGAATGGTCGCGCAGGCGGCCATGGCCGGCGAGACCGCCGGTGTCCCCGCCGCCCCGCGCAGCGCGACGCTCTCGGCGGGGGGCACCGGGGCCGGCCTGGTCGAGCGGCTCGGCACCGCCCGTACGGCGGGCAGCTGGATCGGCGCGGACGGGCGCCCGGTGGTGGCCGTGACGGACCAGGACGCGGCGGCCGAGGTGCGGCGGGCCGGGGCCGAGGCGAAGGTCGTGCGGCACAGCATGAACGAGCTGAAGTCCGCCGCCGCCACCCTGCGCGCGGCGCCGCGGGTGCCCGGGACGGCCTGGGTGATGGACTACCGCACCAACCGGGTGACCGTGCAGGCCGACAGCACCGTCTCGGCCGCCGACTGGTCCCGGATGACGAAGGTCGCCGACGGCATCGGCAGTTTTGTGCGGATGCAGCGCGTCGCCGGCCGGTTCACCACCCGGCTCAACGGGGCGCAGCCCATCCTGTCCACCGGCGGGCGCTGCTCCGCGGGGTTCAACGTGACCAACGGGAAGAGCGACTTCATCCTCACCGCCGGGCACTGCGGGCCGACGGGTTCCATCTGGTTCGCGGACAACCAGGGCAACCAGCAGCTGGGCGAGACGGTCAACGGCTCGTTCCCTGGCAGCGACTTCTCGCTGGTGCAGTACGCCGCGGGCCGTGCCGGGCAGGGCGCCGACGTGGTGGCCATCGGCGGCGGCAACGGCGTACGGATCACCGGGGCGGGCGACGCGGCCGTCGGGCAGCGGGTGTTCCGCAGCGGCAGCACCAGCGGCCTGCGCGACGGCGAGGTGACCGGGCTGGACGCCACCGTCAACTATCCCGAGGGCACCGTCACCGGCCTGATCCAGACCACGGTGTGCGCCGAGCCCGGGGACAGCGGCGGCCCGCTGTTCTCCGAGGGCATCGCGCTCGGGGTGACCTCCGGCGGCGACGGGGACTGCCGTACCGGCGGGACGACCTTCTTCCAGCCGGTGACCCGGGCGCTGAAGGCGCTGGGCGTGCAGCTGATCGTGTCGCCGCCGCAGCAGGGCGCGGGGGCGGCGGGCCAGGGTGCCGCGCCTTCGGGGGCGCCGTCCGCCTCGGCCACCCACAGCGCCATCGCGCCCGGCGCCGTCTCGCCCGGGTCGTCCGCACCCGTGACGGGCGGCACGGACGGGGCCACGCTGCTGGCCCGGCTGTCCGATCCGCGCAACGTCGGCCCCGGCCTGCTGGTGATCGCCGGCAGTCTGATCGCGCTGGTCGCCACCCGGTGGTTCCGGGCCGAGCAGGACCGCAAGGCGTACCAGCGGTACTACTCGGCGACCTGGGGGTGAGCGGGGGCGCCCGCTCCGGTGCGGGGTGGCGCTCCTGCCCTGGTGTGCGGTGGCGCCCCGACGGGCGGTGGCGCCCCTGTGTGCGATGGCGCCCCGACGGGCGGTGAGCCCGTGGGGCGCCGTGCTCGTGCGAGCAGGGCACCCATGCGCTCACGGGTGCCCTGGAAGGTCGGTGCCATGGCCGGCGGTGGCCGGAGAGGAGGAGCGGCTCAGGCCGCCCGGACCGGGTGCGGAGCGGCCGTGGCCCACTCCATCACGAGGCGTTGGTACTCCTCGCGCTGCTCGGTGGTCAGTGTCCCGCCCGACCGGCGCCACAGGGCCCGGATCTCCTCGTTGACCTCCGCGGCCGATCGCTCGGAAACGGGTTCAACACTGGTGGACATGTCGTGAAGCATATGCCGGTGGACGTGAAGGCGCTGTGAATAAGTAGGAGCGATACGGACATTCCGGACCGTGTCGCTCATCACGTACGCCGACGGTCCCCGGGGACCTGTCCCGGGGACCGTCGGCGTAGGGCGGTACGGCGTGTGCGGCCTGCGGCGCGGGGAGTGCTCAGGTGCCCGGCTTGCGGCCGTACACGTACACGTCGTCGCCCTTCTTCAGCAGCGACCAGTACTTCTTGGCGTCCGTCCTGGTCATGTTGACGCAGCCGTGCGAGCCCGGCGGGTTCCACATGCTGACGCCGACCGAGTGGAAGGCCTGGCCGCCGTCGAAGAACTGGCTGTAGGGCATCGGCACGTGGTAGATCGTCGAGTAGTGGTCGATGTGGCGCCAGTAGATCTTCTTCAGTCCCGTGCGGGTCTCGTACCCGTTACGGCCGGTGCGCACCGGCACGGGCCCGTACACCAGCTTGCGGCCGTCCTGGATCCAGCTGAGCTGGAGCGTGAGGTTGACGCAGGCTATCCGGCCCTTGTTGACCGGGCACTTGCCGTCCTTGTTGGGGTTCTTGCCCACGGCCCGCTGCTTGTTCATGAGGTCCATCACGCCCCAGGTGACGGGACCGGCGTAGCCGATGGTGGGGGTGATGCCGTGCTTCTTCTGGAACGCCTGGGTGGCCTTGCAGTCGGCGGCCGACTGCTTCCCGTCCACGGGGCGGCCGAGGAACTTCTCGACCTTCTTCTGGTACGGCCCGGCCTTCGTGGTGCAGCTCGCGGCCTGCGCCGGCGCGGCGCCGAGTGCGAGTGTGAGCGGTGCCACGAGTCCGGTGACGCCCAGTACGACGGCCCCTCGTCTGCCCGTGTGCCTCATGACGGTTCCCCCCTGTCGCGGTACTTCTGTCGCGGTATTCCGCGCTTCCCGACAGTGAGACACGCGCCGCACCGGGGCGGTTGTAAAGCCGGGCATGCCGATACGAAACGGTGACAGTGACCGCCCGTGGACCGCCCGTCGGGCTCAGGCCAGTTGCATCGGATTGGCTCCGGTCTCCGGGGGTGTCCGCCGCCTACGCTGCGGGACATGGACCGTACGCTCGCCGGTGACCTGGCCCGGCTGCCCCGACTCCTGCAGTCCGTCCGCGACGTCGCCGCGGCGGAGCTGGACGCGCTGGACCAGCGCCCGGTGGCGTCGCTCGGCGAGGCGCCGGCGCCCGCCGCGCTTCCGGTCGAGGGCGCGGGCGGGGACGGGGCGCTGGCACGGTTCGCCGAACGGTGGGCGCCCGGTTTCTCCGGCTCGGCGGGGCCCCGTTACCTCGGCTTCGTCACCGGGGGCGCGACTCCCGCCGCCCTGGCCGGGGACTGGCTGACGAGCGCCTGCGACCAGAACGTGTCCGGGGCGGCCGGCTCCTGGGCGGCGGCCCTGGAAGGGGAGACCGTGGGCTGGCTGCGGCAACTGTTCGGGCTGGGCGAGGAGCACGGCGGCGCCTTCGTCACCGGGGCCACCGCGTCGAACACCGTGGGCCTCGCCGTCGCCCGCGAGTGGCTGGGCGAGCGCCGCGGAGTCGACGTCTCCCGTGCGGGCGCCGCGGCGCTCGGCGACGTCGCGGTGCTGTCGGGCAGCCCGCACTCCAGTATCGCCAAGGCGCTGTCGGTCCTCGGCATCGGCCGGGACCGGCTGCGGCCGGTGCCACTGCTGCCGGGCAACCGGGAGGCCGTCGACGTCGACGCGCTGGACGCCGCCCTCGGCGCCCTCGGCGGGCGGCCGGCGATCGTGGTGGCCAACGCGGGCACCGTGAACACCGTCGACTTCGACGATCTGCGGGCGATCGCGGCCCTGAAGGAGCGTCACGAGTTCTGGCTGCACGTGGACGCCGCGTTCGGCGGCTTCGCCGCCCTCTCCCCCGGCCTCGCGCACCTGGTGGACGGCCTGGACGCGGCCGACTCGGTCTGCGTGGACCTGCACAAGTGGCTCAACGTGCCCTACGACGCGGCCGTGCAGTTCACCCGGCGCCGGGATCTGCAGACCGCCGTGTTCCACAATGCGTCGCCGTATCTGGGACTGCCCTCGGGGGAGCCCGACTTCCTCCACCTGACCCCGGAGAACTCCCGCCGGCTGCGCGCCCTGCCGGCCTGGTTCTCGCTGGTGGCGTACGGCAGTTCGGGGCACCGGGAGATCGTGGAGCGCAATGTGGCGCTGGCCCGCTCGCTGGGCGAGTCGATCGCGGATGTCCCGGGGCTGCGGCTGCTGGCTCCGGTACGGCTCAACGTCGTCTGCTTCACCCTCGCCGGCCGGCCCACCCGGGAGCGGGTCGACGCGCTGGTCGAGGCGGTGTCGGCCTCGGGACAGGCGTTCCTGACGCCGACCGTGTACGCCGGGGTGCCGGCGCTGCGGGCGGCGTTCAGCAACTGGCGTACCACCGAGGCGGATGTCGAGCGCGTACTGGCCGCCCTGACCGCGGGCATGGACCGGCTTCCACGGCCCGCCTGAGGAGAACGACGACCTCTGACCGACGCCGCCGGTCAGAGGTCACCGCCGTCACTCTCCGCCGGTAAGTCCCTGCTCAAGGATGGTGCTGGGGTCCACGGGCTGGTCCGGCTGGTCCGGCTGGTCGGGCTGGTCCGGCTGGTCGGGCTGATCCGGGGCATCCGGCTGATCCGGCTGGTCGGGGGCGTCCGGCTGATCGGGCTGATCCGGCTGATCCGGGGCATCCGGCTGATCCGGCTGGTCGGGGGCGTCCGGCTGATCGGGCTGATCGGGCTGGTCCGGCTGATCGGGCTGATCGGGCTGGTCCGGCTGGTCCGGCTGGTCCGGCTGATCGGGCTGGCCCGGCTGGTCCGGCTGATCGGGCTGGTCCGGCTGGTCCGGCTGATCGGGCTGATCGGGCTGGTCCGGCTGGTCCGGCTGATCGGGCTGGTCCGGCTGGTCCGGCTGGTCCGGCTGATCGGGCTGGTCCGGCTGATCGGGCTGGTCCGGCTGGTCCGGCTGGTCCGGCTGGTCCGGCTGGTCCGGAGAGTCCGCCGGCGGGTCGTCCGGAGCATCCACCGGTGGGTCCACCGGGTTCTCCACCGGGGGCTCCGCCGGAATTTCCTCCGGGTCCGCCGGCGCCGGATCTTCGACCGAGGCGGCGGTCACCGCGCTCGCCGGTGCCGCCGCCGCGGTGGTGGCGGGGAGGACGACGCCTGCTGTGGCCGCCGCGGCCGCCGCGATCGCCGCGACGCTCACACGAACGGAGTTCTTGCGGATCTTGCGAGCCATGAGATTCTCCCATCGGTGGTGGAGGGGCGCCCTTGTGGCGCCCTCGGCCTCGGTTCCAGTAGGCCCGAGCCACCCCTGCGGGGTCATGAACCGGGATTACGGGGCTTGACACCGCGAGGGACGACCAGAGGGAGATTCAGAGCTTGAACACCCCGCGCCAGGTCCAGCCGGCGCCGAGAACCGCGTTCTGCAGGGGGCCCGTCATCTCTCGCGTATCGAAGCGGAACGCCTCGACCCTGCGCCGTGTGCCGTCGGGACCCCGCTCGGTCTCCCACTGCCGGTACACCGCGGGCGCGTGGCCACGTCCGTACTGAGCACGGGCGTTGTCGGACGGACGGTTCTCCCACCGCTCGTGGAGAAAGCGAACCTCCTGCTCGTCCGGGATCAGTCGCATCCTCGTCCTGAGACGCACGCTCACCCTCCGAACCGCGCACTCCGCCACCAGGTCGGCCCTTTCGGCAGGGGTGGCGTCGCGCACGCGGTACGGCACATCCGGTCCGTTGAGCGCGAGCAGCGCGGCTCGGACCTCCCTGTGCGGCAGCGGTCCGACACCCTCATCGGGATACTTGGTGCCGGTCAGCTTGTCCCGAATACGGCCCGTCGCCATGCCCCAGTTCCGCTTGCTCCCAGCGTGGACCTGCCAGCTCAGTGATCGGGTTGCTGCCGGGCGGTCGGCGTTTCAGTCGTCCGTCGCCGCCCGGTCCTCCGCGACGGCTGTCAGGAAGCCGGTGTTGACCGCGGTGAGGCCGCCGTCGACGGTCAGTGTCGTACCGGTGATCCAGGCCGCGTCACGGGAGGCGAGGAAGGCGACGGCGGCCGCGATGTCGTCGGGTTCGCCGACCCGGCCCAGCGGATACAGCGCGCGCACCCGGTCCAGTTCGGCGTCGCGGCCCTCCCAGGCCGAGGTGCGGACGGTGCCCGGCATCACCAGGTTGACGCGGACCCCGCGGGCGGCGGCGTGTCCGGCGAGTGTGCGGGTGAGGGAGGCCAGGCCCGCCTTCGCGGCGCTGTAGGCGTGGTTGCCGAAGTCCTGGACGCCGTTGACCGAGCCGATGCAGACGACGGCGCCGCGGCCGGAGGCCGCCAGGTGCGGCAGGGCGGCGCGGCAGCAGCGGTAGGCGCCGGTGAGAGTGACGTCGAGGTCGCGCGCCCAGACGTCGTCGGGGCCGTCCTCGAACAGCGGGGTGTCGGGGCTGCAGTGGGCCGCGCAGTTGACCAGGACGTCGAGCGACCCGAACGTCCCCACGGCGTACGCCACCGCCGCCTCCACCGAGGCGCGGTCGGCCACGTCCAGGGGGTGCGCGGCGGCAGTGAGGCCCGCCTGGCGCAGGGCGGCCGCGGTCCTCTCCGCCTCGGCGCGGTCGATGTCGGTGACGAGCACCCGCGCGCCCTCCCGCGCCAGCCTGCGCGCGGTGGCCGCGCCGATGCCGCGGGCCGCGCCGGTGACGAGCGCCGCGTGTCCCTCGAAGCGTCCGGTGTCGGTCATGGACGGAATCTACTGCCGCGACGATCAGCCGGGCAGGTGGCGTGCACGGCAAGTCCGTGGTCCCGCGGCCACCGGGCCGGCCGTGCCCACCGGCCCGACCAGGCCGGGCGGAGCCGGGCGGGCCGGGCCGGCCTGCGCGGTGGCCGTCCGCCGCGGCGGGGCGGCGGCCCGCGTCCGCGGCCGTCGGCGCCGCGGGGCCGCCGCACCGCCGGGGCGCACACCGGCGTGCGGCAGCCGTTCCGGGCGCGCCGTTCACGGTCAGTGGCCGCGGGCGAGCCACTCCTCCAGGTGGGGTGCCTCGGCTCCGATGGTGGTGGAGTCGCCGTGGCCGGTGAGGACCTTGGTCTCGGGCGGCAGGGTGAGGAGGCGGTCCCGGATCGAGGCGATGATCGTCGGGAAGTGGGAGTAGGAGCGGCCGGTGGCGCCCGGGCCGCCCTGGAAGAGGGTGTCGCCGGTGAAGACGGTGGCGAGCCCCGGGTCGTACAGACAGACCGCGCCGGGCGCGTGGCCGGGGGTGTGGATGACGGTCAGGTCGGCGCCGGCCGCCTCGATGACCTGGCCGTCCGCCAGGTGTTCGTCGGGGTCCCGGTCGGGGTGGGTCATCTTCCACAGCGCCAGGTCGTCGGGGTGCAGCCAGATCGTCGCGCCGGTGAGGTCGGCGAGGGCGGGGGCGGCGTTCACATGGTCGTTGTGGGCGTGCGTGCACACGATGGCGGTGAGCCGGCGCCCGCCCACCGCGGCGGCGATGGCCTCGGCGTCGTGGGCGGCGTCGATGACGACCGCCTCGCGGTCGTCGCCGACGATCCACACGTTGTTCTCCACGTCCCAGGTGCCCCCGTCGAGGGTGAACTGCCCGGAGGTGACGATCCGTTCGATGCGGGCGGCCATCACAGCACCACCACCGAGCGCAGGACGTCGCCGCGGTGCATCCGCTCGAACGCCTTCTCCACCTCGTCGAGTTGAATGGTCTCGCTGACGAACTTGTCCAGCGGGAGCCGTCCTTGCAGGTGCAGGTCGATGAGCGTCGGGAAGTCGCGCGAGGGCAGGCAGTCGCCGTACCAGCTGGACTTCAGCGCGCCGCCGCGCCCGAAGACGTCCAGCAGCGGCAGTTCCAGCTTCATCTCCGGCGTCGGCACGCCCACCAGGACCACCGTGCCGGCCAGGTCGCGGGCGTAGAACGCCTGCCGGTAGGTCTCGGGGCGGCCCACGGCCTCGATGACGACGTCGGCGCCGAAGCCGCCGGTCAGTTCGCGGACGGCCTCGACCGGGTCCGTCTGCGCCGAGTTGACGGTGTGCGTGGCGCCCATGGTGCGGGCGGTCTCGAGCTTGCGGTCGTCGATGTCCACCGCGATGATCTTCACCGCGCCGGCCAGGTAGGACCCGGCGATCGCCGCGTCGCCCACGCCGCCGCAGCCGATGACGGCGACGGAGTCGCCGCGGCCGACGTTGCCCGTGTTGATCGCCGCGCCGATGCCGGCCATCACCCCGCAGCCCAGCAGGCCGGCCACGGCCGGGGAGACGCCCGGGTCGACCTTGGTGCACTGCCCGGCCGCCACCAGCGTCTTCTCGGCGAAGGCGCCGATGCCGAGGGCCGGGGAGAGTTCGGTGCCGTCGGTGAGCGTCATCCGCTGCCGGGCGTTGTGGGTGTCGAAGCAGTACCAGGGCCGCCCGCGCAGGCAGGCCCGGCACTTTCCGCACACGGCACGCCAGTTGAGGACGACGAAGTCGCCGGGCTCGACGTCCGTGACGCCCTCGCCGACCGACTCCACCACGCCGGCGGCCTCGTGCCCGAGCAGGAAGGGGAACTCGTCGTTGATGCCGCCCTGTTTGTAGTGCAGGTCGGTGTGGCAGACACCGCAGGCCTGGACCCGTACGACGGCCTCCCCGGGGCCGGGGTCCGGCACGACGACGGTCTCGACCCGCACGGGCTCGTTCTTCCCGGGTGCGATCACGCCGCGTACTTCCTGCGCCATGGTGGTGTCCCTTTCGGTCGGCCGTTGTCCGTCCTGCCGACACTACGCCGTGACCGATCGGTAGCGCCGGGGAGCGTGGCGCGCGTCGCGGCCGGAGGGGCCTGGTTAGGGGGGGCGTGGCGGGGCGGGCGGTGACCGGCGGGGCGGCCCTGGGGGCGTCGGGGCGGCCGGCGCGCGGTGGAGCGGCTCCGGCGCGGCGGGGCGGGGCGCGCGGCCGCAGCGCCGCGGGGCGGACGCGCTGCGCTTGCCGGGGCCGCCGGGCCGGGGGACGCTCGAAGGTGAGGCCCGTCGCGGCCCCTCCTCCTCGGGCCGCGGCCCTCGGAGGAGGTCACCATGGCAACCACCACAGGTCCCGCTTTCGACACCGACACCCTGCGCCGCGGCATCGAGGAACGCACCGCGTCCACGCTGCTGTCGCTGTACTCCGACGACGCGCGGATACGCATCGTGGACCGCGACGCCCAGCCCAGCCACCCGAAGGTCCTGCACGGCCGGGACGAGATCGGCTCCATGCTGGAGGACGTCTGCGGCCGCGACATGACGCACCGGCTCGAGCAGTGCGTCGTCCAGGGCGACCACGCCGCGTTCGTCGAGTCCTGCGAGTACGCCGACGGCGTCAAGGTGCTGGCCGAGTCCATGATCACGCTGCGTGACGGGAAGATCGCCGACCAGATCCTGATCCAGGCATGGGACGAATAGGCAGGAAGGCCGCGCGCATCCAGGTCAGCTCCCGGCTGACCTGGAGCTTCTCGGCCCGGGCGGGGCTGGGTCGGTCCCGCTCCGCCCGGTTCGGCAGGCCCCGGGCCGTCTCGGCGGCCAACCGTCTGGCGTCCGCCGCGCTCGTACGGTCCCTGCTCCGCGCGGCGCGACGCCGCTCCCTGCCCCCGGCCCGGCGCACCCTGCCCGGACGGCGCGCCCGCCGCCACTGAAACCCCGGGCCGGCCGCGGGCTCAGCTCTCCCCCGCCGCCGGTGGCCGGCCCGGTGGCCGCAGGATCGCCAGCAACTGGCGGACCAGTTCGTCGACGACCTCCTCCAGGGTCGCCTCGACCCAGCCGGCGCTCCAGTCGTGGAGCAGCCCGTTGACGCTGCCGATGAACGCCGTGGCCGCGAGACGGTAGTCGCGCGGCGCCGCCTCGCCGCGCGCCACGGCCCGGTCCGCCTCGGCGCGGATCAGGCCGACCCAGCGGGCCCGGCGGGCGAGCCGCTGCTCCTCCAGGCGGGGACTGACCCCGATGATCTCCACGAAGGCGATCCTGATGCGGCGCGGGTCGCCGGTGACGTCGCGGGCGTAGGCGCGGAAGAGCACGGCGACCCGCTGGTCCAGCGGCAGGCCCTCCGCCTCCGCGAGCGCGTCGAGCACCGCCTGCTCGGCCCAGCCGTTGACCTCCAGGTGCAGCGCGGCGAGGACGTCCTCCAGGGTGCGGAACTCCTCGTAGAACTGGCGCGTGGACAGGCCCGCCGCCCGGCTGAGCGCGGCGACCGTCGTGCCGCGGTACCCCGGGCTGTCGCCGAACAGCTGGAGGGCGGCGTCCAGGAAGCGGCGGCGGCGCTCGGCCTGCCGCTCCTCGGCGGACCTGCCGCCGTAGCGGCCCGTCGGCGCCCTGAGCCTGCCCGTCACGCTTCCCCCTCCGTCGTTCCACCGGCCACCGCCAATCTTGTCGTGCACACATCTTGTCGGACGGGCGGCCCCCTCCTTACTTTTCAGTAAGTTCACTGTGAAAGTGCCCGTGTTCAGATTTCCCGAGGAAAGAGAGCAGTCATGCCTGCCTCCAGATCCAGGCACCTTTGCTCCGTGGCCGCCGCCCTCGCCCTGACCGTCGCCGCCCCGGCGACGGCCGCCTCCGCCTCCACCGCGACCGCCCCGGCCACAGCGACCGCGCCGTCCGGCACGACCGCCGCGTCCGGCACGACCGCCGCGTCCGGCGCCGCGGGACTGCGCGAGGTGCTGTTCGTGGGCAACAACTGGGACGGCACCGCCGACGTCATCGAGTCCTCCGGCGGCTTCGCCGGGATCGGCCGGATCGACGTCGTCCCCGACAAGGCCCAGCGGATGGCGGAGATCAACTCCGACCCGATCAGGTGGATCTACTTCCAGGCGATCCGCAACAGCGTCGGCGAGGGGCACGACCAGTTCGCCGACGACATGTACTCCACGCCGGACGGGAAGTCGGTGGTGGTCTCCCGCCCCAGCTTCGCCGACGTGGTCTCGATCGACCTCGCCACCGGAAAGGTCAACTGGCGCTTCCCGGTGTCCGGCTACCGCGCGGACCACATGGCCGTCTCCCCGGACGGCACCCGGGTGGCGGTCTCCGCGTCGACCGCGAACACCGTGCACGTGCTGGACATCGCCACCGGCAGGCAGCTCGGGTCGTTCGCGACCGGCGACAAGCCGCACGAGAACGTGTTCACCAAGGACGGCAAGTACATCTGGAACATGTCCATCGGCGACGTCAACACCGCCCTGGACAGCCCCGGCTGGGACTGGACGAAGGGGGACCGGCACATCACGGTCGTGGACGCCACGACGTACAGGCAGGTCAAGGTCATCGACATGCGGCAGCGGCTGGACGCGTTCGGTCTGAAGGACTTCTCCGACGCGGTGCGGCCCGCCGTCTTCTCCCCGGACGAGTCCAAGCTCTACTTCCAGGTGTCGTTCTTCAACGGCTTCCTGGAGTACGACGTGGCCACCGACCGGATCACCCGGATGAAGACGCTGCCGAAGAACCCGGCGACCAGCGAGGACCGCACCACCTGGGTCAACGACTCCCGCCACCACGGCATGTCCGTGAACCCCCGGGGCACGAAGCTGTGCGTGGCGGGGACCATGGACGACTACGCCACCGTGGTCGACCGGGCCACCCTCCAGGAGGGCCCGCAGATCGCCGCCGCCAAGCCGTACTGGGCCACGGTCAGCGGTGACGGCAAGGACTGCGTCGTCTCCGAGAGCGGCGCCGACCAGGTCACCGCGATCGACTTCGCCACCGGCCGCAAGGTGGTGTCGGTCCCGGTCGGCGACCACCCCCAGCGCGTCCGGCTCGGCCACGTCACCGCCGACTGGACCTCCCCGGCCGGCTGAGCCGCCCCGCACGGGCCGGCTCGGCAGCAATGGATTAACGGTCAACAAACTGCGTCGCACCACTCGCCGCGTCCGGGGCGTGGTCATAGAGTGACGTACACCACGCTGGTCGCTGGAATCCCTCACGCACGCCCATACGGTCTCTGGAGGGCACATGACCCACATCTCGGTCACGGTGGACGGCACGGCCTACGAGGACGACGTGGAACCCCGTCTTCTGCTGGTCCACTATCTGCGTGACCGCCTCGGCCTGACCGGTACCCCGATCGGTTGCGACACCTCCAACTGCGGGGCCTGCACGGTCGAGCTGGACGGCACGAGCGTCAAGAGCTGCACCGTGCTGGCCGTCCAGGCGGACGGCGGCGAGGTGACCACCGTCCAGGGACTGGCCCGGGACGGCGAGTGGACCCCGCTGCAGCGCGCGTTCCACGAACGGCACGCCCTCCAGTGCGGCTACTGCACCCCGGGCATGATCATGGCCGCGCGCGATCTGCTGCGCGAGAACCCCCATCCGGACGCCGGCGAGGTGCGCAAGGCGCTGGAGGGCAACCTGTGCCGGTGCACCGGCTACCAGAACATCGTCCGCGCGGTGCTCGCCGCCGCCGAGGAGCGGACCGCGGACGGCTCCCCGGCCGCCGCACCTCAGGAGGTCACGGCATGACCGGCCAGGCCCTCGAACCCGAGGTCGGCAAGGCCCGGCTCCGCAAGGAGGACGCCCGCCTGATCACCGGCCAGACCAACTGGACCGACAACATCTCCGTGACCGGGCTGCTGCACCTGGCCATCCTGCGCAGCCCCATGGCGCACGCCCGCCTGGAGCGGGTCGACGTCTCCCCCGCCCTGGGGCGCCCCGGGGTGGTGGCCGCCTACAGCGGCCGCGACCTCGCCGACGGCCTCGGCTCGCTGCCCTGCGCCTGGCCCGTCACCGAGGACATGGTGCTGCCGGACCACCCGCCGCTCGCGGTGGACGAGGTGCGGCACGCCGGTGACCCGGTGGCGGTCGTGGTGGCCCGCGACCGGTACGCGGCGGCCGACGCGCTCGAGGCGATCGAGGTGGACTACGAGCCGCTGCCCCCGGTGATGGACCTGGAGGCGGCGCTCGCCGAGGACGCCCCGCTCGTCCACGCCGACAAGGGCACCAACCGCGCCTATCTGTGGCCGCTGAGGACCGGTGAGGACTTCGAGGCCGTCAGGCAGCGCGCGGAGGTCGTCGTCAAGCGGCGCTACGTGCAGCAGCGGCTGATCCCCAACGCCATGGAGCCGCGCGCGGTCGTCGTCGCCCCGCTCGCCGCCTCCGGCGAGTACACGGTGTATTCGGCCACCCAGATCCCGCACATCCTGCGCATCATGCTGTCGGTGGTCACCGGCGTCCCCGAGCACAAGCTGCGCGTGATCGCCCCCGACGTGGGCGGCGGCTTCGGCTCCAAGCTGCAGGTGTACGGGGAGGAGGCCATCGCGCTGGCGGTCGCCCGCAAGCTGGGCCGTCCGGTGAAGTGGACCGAGTCGCGCTCGGAGGGCTACCTGGCCACCCACCACGGCCGCGGCATGATCCAGGACATCGAGCTCGCCGCGACCCGCGAGGGCAGGCTGCTCGGCATCAAGGTCGACCTGCTCGCCGACATGGGCGCCTATCTGATGCTGGTCACGCCGGGCATCCCGATCCTGGGCGCGTTCATGTACCCCGCCATCTACAAGGTGGACTCCTACGAGTTCAACTGCACGGGCGTGTTCACCACCCGCACCCCGACCGACGCCTACCGCGGCGCCGGGCGCCCGGAGGCCACGTACGCCATCGAGCGGGCCATGGACGAACTGGCCGCCGAGGTGGGCCTGGACCCGGTGGAGGTGCGGCGCCGCAACTGGATCCGGCACGAGGAGTTCCCGTACACGACGATCGCCGGCCTGACCTACGACAGCGGCAACTACGAGGCCGCCACCGACAAGGCCCTCGCCCTGTTCGGCTACGACGACCTGCGCGCCGAGCAGGCCAAGCGCAACGAGCGCGGCGACACCGTGCGCCTGGGCATCGGCGTGTCGACGTACACCGAGATGTGCGGCCTCGCCCCGAGCCGGGTGCTGCGCGACCTGCGGTACTCGGCCGGCGGCTGGGAGGCGGCGAGCATCCGTATGCTGCCCACCGGCAAGGTCGAGGTGGTCACCGGCACCAGCCCGCACGGGCAGGGGCACGTGACGTCCTGGAGCCAGATCGCCGCCGACGTGCTCGGGGTGCCGTTCGAGGACGTCGAGGTGGTGCACGGCGACACCAAGGTGGCCCCGCAGGGCATGGACACCTACGGCTCGCGGTCGCTGGTCGTGGGCGGCGCGGCCGTGCACCGGGCGGCCGAGAAGGTGGTCGAGAAGGCCCGCAAGGTCGCGGCGCACCTGCTGGAGGCCAGCGAGAACGACCTGGAGTTCACCGGCGGGGTGTTCTCCGTGAAGGGCTCACCGGAGGCCCGCAAGACCATCCAGGAGGTCGCCTTCGAGACGTTCACCTCGCACGACGTGCCCGACGGCATGGAGCCCACGCTCAACGCCGAGCACGTGCTCGACCCGGAGAACTTCTCCTACCCGCACGGCACCCACCTGTGCGCGGTCGAGGTCGACACCGAGACCGGACAGACCCGCATCCGGTCCTACGTCTGCGTCGACGACGTGGGCCGGGTGGTCAACCCGATGATCGTGGAGGGGCAGGTGCACGGCGGACTCGCCCAGGGCATCGCCCAGGCGCTGTACGAGGAGGCGGTCTACGACGCGGAGGGCAACCTGGTCTCCGGCACGATGGCCGACTACCTGGTGCCGTCGGCGGCGGACCTGCCCGACTTCGTCACCGACCGCACGGAGACCCCCGCCGCCTCCAACCCGCTGGGCGTCAAGGGCGTCGGCGAGGCCGGCACCATCGCCTCGACGCCCGCGGTGGTCAACGCGATCGTGGACGCGCTGCGCCCGCTGGGCGTCCACGACGTACGGATGCCGTGCAGCCCCGGACGGATCTGGGAGGCCGTGCGGTCGGCCCAGTCGTCGGCGTCGCCGCGGAAGGAGACCTCGGCATGATTCCCCCCGCATTCGACTACGTCCGGCCCGCGAGCGTCGAGGAGGCCGTGCGCACCCTCGCCGACGCCGGTGAGGACGCGAAGGTGCTGGCCGGTGGACAGAGCCTGCTGCCGCTGCTGCGGCTGCGGCTGGCCTTCCCCGAGCTCGTCGTCGACGTCGGGCGGATCCCCGGTCTGCGCGGGATCCGCGAGGACGGCGACGCGCTGGTGGTCGGCGCGCTGACCACCCACCACGAGGTGGTCCACGACCCGCTGGTCAGGCGGTACGCGGGCCTGCTGGCCCAGGCCGCGGAGACGGTCGCCGACCCCGCCGTGCGCCACCGGGGCACCCTGGGCGGCTCGCTCGCCCACGCCGACCCGGCCGGGGACCTGCCCGCGGTGGCGCTCGCCCTGGACGCCGAGATGGTGGCCGTGGGGCCCGGCGGGCGGCGCGCGATCCCGGCGCGCGACTTCTTCACCGACTACCTGCAGACCACCCTGGCGCCCGACGAACTCCTGGTGGAGATCCGGATGCCGAAACGGGAGGGCTGGGGCTTTTGCTACGAGAAGTTCGGGCGGGTGGCCCAGTCCTGGGCGATGGTCGGCGTGGCCGCGCTGGTGCGGCGGGACGACGGGCACATCGCGGAGGCGCACATCGGGCTGACCAACATGGGCGCGACCCCGCTGCGGGCCGCGGCCGCCGAGGAGGCGCTGACCGGCGCGGCGGACGCCGGCGCGGTGACGCGGGCGGCCCAGCGGGCCGCGGAGGGCACCCGGCCCTCGGCCGACGCCTCGGCCACGCCCGAGTACCGGGCGCACCTGGCACGGGTGTTCACCAAGCGGGCGGTTCTGGCCGCCGCCGGGATGGGGTGAGCGCCGATCACCCCCATCGACAGCCCGGAGCAGGTGCGGGCCGCCCTGGAGCGGACGGGGTACCTCGTCGACGAAGGGCTGGCCGTCGTCTGCTTCCTGGCGCTGCGGCTGCACCGGCCGGTCTTCTGCGAGGGCGACGCGGGCGTCGGCAAGACGGCGCTCGCGTCCGCCCTCGCCGAGGCGCTCGGCGCCCCGCTGATCCGGCTCCAGTGCCACGAGGGCATCGACGCCTCGCAGGCGCTGTACGACTGGGACTTCCCCCGGCAGCTGCTGCATCTGCGGGCCGCGGAGGCGGCGGGGGTGCGGGACGCCGAACGGCTGGAGCGCGAGCTGTACGACCGCCGGTTCCTGGTCGCCCGGCCGCTGCTGCGGGCGCTGCAGACCCAGCCGTCGGTGCTGCTGGTGGACGAGATCGACCGGGCCGACGACGAGTTCGAGGCCTTCCTGCTGGAAGTGCTGTCGGAGTTCCAGGTGACCATTCCGGAGCTCGGGACGCTGCGCGCCGAGGTGCCGCCGGTGGTCGTCCTCACCTCCAACCGCACCCGGGAGGTGCACGACGCGCTCAAGCGCCGCTGTCTGTACCACTGGTTCGACCATCCGGGTTTCGCCCGCGAACTGGCCATCGTGCGCAGGCGGTTGCCGCAGGTGTCGGCCCGGCTGGCCGAGCAGGTGACCGCGCTGGTCCAGGCCCTGCGTGCGGAGGACCTGCTCAAGCCCCCCGGGGTGGCCGAGACCCTCGACTGGGCGCGCGCCCTCGACGCGCTCGGCGCCGCCGAGGCCGACGCCGAACTGGCGGTGGCCACGCTGGGTTCGGTCCTCAAGTACCGCGAGGACGCGGACCGCGCCCGCGGCCTCGACTTCGCGGCGGTCCTGGCGAGGCGGGGAGCGTGAGGGCCGTGGCGCAGCAACGGGAGCGGGCCGGCCACCCGGACACGGGCGCGGGCGCCGGCGCCGGCCCGGGCACCGGCACCTGCGCCGACACAGCCGGCTCGGGAGGGACCGGCACGGGAACGGCCGGCGCCGACGCCGTGCTGGTGGGGTTCGCGCGGGCCTTGCGGGCCGCGGGTGTGGACGCGAGCGCCGAGCGGGTGCACGCCTTCCTGCGGGCGGTGGACGTGCTGCGGCCGGGCGTGCGCGCGGACGTGTACTGGGCGGGCCGGCTGACGCTGTGCGGCGACCGGGACGACCTGGAGCGCTACGAGCGGGTCTTCGACGCCTACTTCGGCACCGCCGGGCCCCCGGCCGGCGCGGTGCGCACCGCTGCCCCGCCCCGGCTGCGCGCGGTGCTGCGGGACGCGCCCGCCGGGCCGCGCACCGGGGCGCCCCGCGAGGAGCGCGAGGGGCCGCCCACGGCGTCGCTCGCCAGCTCCGCCGAGGTACTGCGCCACCGCGACGTGGCCGGTCTCGACCCCGCCGAGCGCGCGCAGGTGCGCCGGCTGCTCGCCGCGTTCGCGCTGCGCGGGCAGCAGCGGCGCACCGCGCGGCGGCGTCCCGCCCGGCGCGGCGCGGTCGATCCGCACCGGACCGTGCGGGAGCTGCTGCGGCGCGGCGGCGAGCCCGCGCTGCTGCGCCGGCACGCGCGCGCCGAGCGGCCGCGGCGGGTGGTCCTGCTCGTGGACGTCAGCGGGTCCATGGCGCCGTACGCCGACGCGTTGCTGCGGTTCGCGCACGCGGCGGTGCGGGGCCGGCACACGGAGGTGTTCACCATCGGCACCCGGCTGACCCGGGTGACCCGGGAGTTGTCGCACCGCGACCCGGACCTGGCGATGGCGGCGGTCGCCGAGGCCGTACCGGACTGGCGCGGGGGCACCCGGCTCGGTGAGCTGCTGCGCCAGTTCCTGGACCGCTGGGGGCAGCGGGGCATGGCGCGCGGGGCGGTTGTGGTGCTGCTGTCGGACGGATGGGAGCGCGGCGACCCCGAGCTGCTGGCCGCCCAGATGCGCCGTCTGCACCTGCTCGCGCACCGGGTGGTGTGGGCCAACCCGCGCAAGGCACGGCCCGGGTACGCGCCGCTGGCCGCGGGCATGGCGGCGGCCCTGCCGAGCGTGGACGCCTTCGTCGAGGGGCACAGCCTGGCCGCCCTGGAGCGCCTGGCCGCGGTGGTACGGGGCGCGGAGGCGGAGGTGAGCGCCGGTTCCGGCGCCCCGCACGGCACGACGGCGGACGCGGGTCCGGCCCCGTCCGCGCCGTCCCCGCCCCCCGGTACGGCGACCGGATGGGCGGGTCCGCGGTGAGCGCGCGGCGGGCACGGGCACGGCGGGCGCCGGTCCCGCGTCCGGACCGCCGGCCCGGCGCCGTGCCCGCTCCCGGCCGCGGTGCAAGCGACGGCGGGCTCGCGGTGCGCGCCGGGCTCCCGCCGACGCGATGGGCGCGATCGGTACCGGTCCCGCGTCCGGGCCGCCGGTCCGGCCGGCCCGGCGCCGTGCCCGCCGGGTGGCACGCCCGACGGAGCGCCGGAACTCCGGCCGTGCGGCGTGCGCTCCCTCGGTGGGGGGCGGCCGCGTCGCGCGGCGGGGTCGCGGTGGGCGACGGGCGGGTGCGGGCGCGGTGGCCGTGGGTGACGGGGGCGTGGGTGACAGGGGCGTGGGTGGGCCGTCGGTGGGCGGCCGGTCCGGTGCGGACGGGCTCGGGACCGTACGCGCGGGCCTGGCGGAAAGGAGCGGAACGTGCGTGACATCCTCCCCGTGCTGGAGCGCTGGTACGCGGCACGGGAGCCGTTCGGGCTCGCCACGGTGGTCTCGGTCAGCCGCAGCGCGCCGCGCGACGCCGGTGCCGCCATGGCCGTCGGCCCGGGGGACGAGGTGGCGGGCAGTGTCTCGGGCGGCTGCGTGGAGGGGGCCGTCTTCGAGCTGGCGCAGGAGGTGGTGGCGGACGGCGAGGCGCGGCTGGCGACCTTCGGGTACAGCGACGAGGACGCGTTCGCCGTGGGGCTGACCTGCGGCGGCGAGATCACCGTGCTGGTGCGGCCGGTGACGCCCGACGCCGACCCGGTCTTCGGTCCGGTCGCGGCGTCGGTCGCCGCGGGCGAGCCGGTGACGCTGGCGACCGTGGTGGACGGGCCGGCGCCGCGCGGGGCGACGCTCGCGGTGTGGCCCGGCACGGTGGTGGGCACCCTCGGCGCGCCCGGACTGGACGTGGCGGTCACCGCGGACGCCCGCGGCGAACTCGCCCTCGGGGCGACCGGGACGCGCCACTACGGCGCGCACGGGGAGCGGCGGGAGGACGCGGTCACGGTGTTCCTGCACTCCTTCGCCCCGCCGCCGAGGATGCTGGTGTTCGGCGCGATCGACTACGCGGCGGCCGTCGCCCGCATCGGGGCCTTCCTGGGCTACCGGGTCACGGTGTGCGACGCCCGCCCGGTCTTCGCCACGCCCAAGCGGTTCCCCGACGCCGTGGAGGTCGTCGTGGACTGGCCGCACCGTTATCTGAAGGGCACCGACACCGACGAGCGCACGGTGATCTGCGTCCTCACCCACGACCCCAAGTTCGACGTGCCGCTGCTGGAGGAGGCGCTGCGCCGGCCCGCCGCCTACATCGGGGCGATGGGCAGCCGCCGTACCCATCGCGAGCGGCTGGAGCGACTGGTGGAGGCGGGTCTGACCGAAACCGAGCTGTCCCGGCTGCGTTCGCCGGTCGGCCTGGACCTCGGCGCCCGTACCCCGGAGGAGGTGGCCGTGTCGGTCGCCGCCGAGATCGTCGCGCTGCGCTGGGGCGGCACCGGCGCCCCGCTGACCGGGACCGCCGGAGCCATCCACGCGGCGGGCGCCGTCTGAGTGCGAGGAGGAAGTCATGGAACTGCACCACGAGTTCACCGTGCCCGTCCCGGTCGACGACGCCTGGCGGGCGCTCCTCGACATCGAGCGGATCGCGCCGTGCCTGCCCGGGGCGACCGTGGAGGACTACGACGGCAAGACGGTGAACGGCTCGGTGAAGGTCAAGCTGGGTCCGATCACCGTCACGTACAAGGGGTCCGCGGTCTTCGAGGAGCAGGACGAGGCGGCGCACCGCATGGTGCTGGCCGCGAGCGGCCGGGAGACCCGCGGTCAGGGCACGGCCCGGGCCACCGTGACCGGCACGCTGGAGGAACGCGACGGCGCGACGGCCGTGTCGGTGCGGACCGATCTGACGGTCACCGGGCGGCCCGCGCAGTTCGGGCGCGGGGTGCTGGCGGAGGTGGGCGACCGCCTGGTGGGGCAGTTCGCGGACTGTCTCGCCGGACGGCTCGGCGGGCCCGCGCAGGAAGCCGCCGCGCAGGCCCCGCCCGAGAGCGCCGGGGAAGCCGCCGCCGCGCGGCCCGCGGCCGCGGGGACGACCACGCCCGCCGAGGAGACCGAGCCGCTCGACCTGCTGCGCACCGCCGGGCTGCCGGTCGCCAAGCGCGCCGCCGTGGCGGCCGGTGCGGCCGTGGCGGTGGCGCTGCTGGTGCTGGCGGTGCGCCGGCTGCGGCGACCTTAGGGCCGGGCCCTGGCGACCACCGGAAATCACCTCGGAGGGATTTCAAACCGGTTCGCCGAAAAATACTCCATGATTTGCCGGCATCCGTGGTGTGGGCCGCCTCGGGAGGGGTAGATGGCGCATCAACGGATGAGGCATGCATCGCCTCTGCAGCACATGTGCCGCACATCCTCGCCGGAAGGAGGTCCGTGACAGCGCACACTCGCAGCGCCCGGGCCGCCGACTCGCACACAGCGGCCCGGATCTCGCCGAGAATTCGGAAACGAGAAAGGGAAGAGTGACCCCGGGGCGGTCCCGATGGGGCCGCCCTCTTGATGCGCCCGCGCCTGCCGGCCCGGCGCTCCTTCCCGCGCGTCACGACGCGGTGGAGGAGCGGTGCCGGGGCGGACGCGGGGGCAGGCGGTGGAGGCGCACGTCGGTGAGGCGGCCGTCGGAGACGGTGGCGGTCAGGTAGGTGCAGTGCGGCTGACGGCGGCGGTCGGTCGGGGAGCCGGGGTTCAGCAGGCGCAGGCCGGAGGCCGCCGTGGTGTCCCACGGGATGTGGCTGTGGCCGAAGACGAGGACGTCGAGGTCGGGGAAGCGGTCGGCGCAGCGCTGCTCGCGCCCCTGGGCGGGACCCGTCTCGTGGACCGCGCCGAAGCGCAGACCGCCCAGCTCCGCCCGGGCCACCTCGGGCAGCCGGGCGCGCAGCTCGGGGCCGTCGTTGTTGCCGTGGACACCGATCAGGCGGCGGCTGCGGCTCTCCAGCAGGTCGAGGGTGGCGGTGTCGACCCAGTCCCCGGCGTGAAAGACGACGTCGGCGCGCGGGATCTCCGCGAGCAGCTGAGCGGGCAGTTCCTTCGCCCGCTTGGGGAGATGCGTGTCGGACATCAGCAGCAGACGCACCCGGCCAGCGTACTGCCGGGGCCGGCGGCGATCCCGCCGGACTCGGCCCGCCGTGGTCCTGGCCAAGACCCACGGCTGAGGCGGCGGCGGTTCAGTCCTCGCCCCGCACGATGTTCGACTCGGGGCCCGTGCGCACGCGGTCGGGGCCGCTGCCCTTCCGGACCGCCGGCACGCAGGTGCGCACTCCCTCGGAGCGCACCCGGCGGGCCGTGGCCCAGCCCGTCTCGGGTCGCTGGACGACGGGTTTGTCACTGGTGTGCGCGCTCACGACGCCTCATCCACTTTCTGCGTCCGGTTCTACGGTGGTCCGTTCCCCCCGCCCCCACGGTGGTCCGTTCCCCCGCCCCCGTGGTCCTGGCCGCCCGGGTCCCCGCGGCCGGCGCCCCCAAACGCACGCGCCCGCCCTGCGGGTCGATCGGCTAGGTACCGCCGGGGCCGCCGCTGCCGAAGGAGCCGCCGGTGCCGTCCTCCCAGCGCGGCCGGGTCTGCTCCTGGCTGCGCCTGCTCCCGGAGGAGCCGAGTTCGTGCGGGGTCAGACGGCGGCCGGTCTCCTCGGCGCGGGGCACCTCGTCCGGCTCGCGCCGCTGGCGCGTCTCGTGGGCCGGTCCGGATTCCGGCCGGGTCGGGTGCTCGCCGCCCCGCGGGGTCCTCGGCTCGCGCTGCTTGACCCCGATGCCGAGCCGTACGGCCCAGATCAGGGCGGCGGCGATGACGAGCCCGCCGACGACGATGACGACGCCGCCGAAGGCCGAGCCCGCGGCGGCCGCTTCGTACCGGGTGGTGTCCATGGCCGACGGGTACCCGGCCCCGCCGGGCGGGATACGTGTCAGCCGCCGCCCCGCGAGCCGCCGGCCTCCTGGCCGCCCTCCCCGGTACCCGGTCCCTCTCCCTCCCCCGTACCCGTACCCGGTCCCTCTCCCTCCCCCGTACCCGTACCCGTACCCGGACCCTCCCCCGTACCCGTACCCGGACCCTCCCCCGGACCCGTACCCGGACCCTCCCCCGCGCCCGGGCCCTCCCCCGGGCCGCCCGCGCCGGGCTCCCCGGTGTCCGGGCCGCCGCCCCGCGCAGGACCGGCGCCCGCCGAGCCCGTCCGCCCCGCGCCCCGGGCCGCCGCCTCGACCTCGGCCGTGATCTCGGTGCGGGAGCGCCCCTCCTGGGACGCGTACTCGATCAGCGCGGCCGTCAGATCGCGGGCCAGGTCGCGCCAGGCCCGCAGGGCCGTCTCGTAGGTGTGGCTCTGCGCCGACGACCACCGGGCCTCGACGGGCGGCCCGTAGAACTCCCGCAGCTGCTCGACGCGGGTGTGGGCCTCGTCGGCCGCCCGCTGCTTGGCCACGAGTTCTTCGAAGGTGTGTGACACAGTCCAGGACCCTAAGCGCGGCGCACCCCCGCCGCGATCACGACCTGCCGTGCCCGGGCGCGGCGCACCCGTGTGGGGGACGCGCCCGGGCAGGGGGCGCCGCCCCGCCGGCGCGCGCGGCGGCCGGCCCGCCCCTCACCGTCCCAGGACCATCTCGCACCACACCTGCTTGCCGCCGCTGACCGGCAGGGTGCCCCAGGCCGTGGACATCGCCTCGACCAGGAGGATGCCCCGGCCGCCGGTGGCCTCCCAGCCGATGCTCGTCGGCTTGATCGGCGTACGGGGCGAGGCGTCGGCCACCGCCACGCGCAACCGGTGGTTGACCAGGGTCAGGTCCAGGCGGACCTGGCCGTCGGTGTGCACCAGGGCGTTGGTGACCAGCTCGGACACCACCAGCAGGATGGCGTCGGTGTCGTCCTCGCTCACGCCCCAGGTGCGCAGGGTGCGCCGGGTGAAGCGGCGGGCGTGCCGGGCCGCCTCGGGCACCCGCCACACCGTCCAGCTCTCCCGGAGCGGGTGCACCGACATGCCGTCGTAGCGCATGAGCAGCAGGGCGATGTCGTCGGCCCGGCCCGCGCCGCCGAGCAGCGCGTCGGCGACCAGTCCCAGGTGGGCGGGGTCGGCGGCGGCCAGTCCGCCGGCGAAGCGGTGCATGCCGTCGTCGATGTCGGCGGTGGGGCACTCCACGAGACCGTCCGTGGTCAGGGCGAGCACGCTGCCCGGCTGGAGCCTGAGGGGCGTCATCGGGAACTCGGCCTCGGACACCACGCCCAGCGGCGGCCCGCCCTCGGTCTCGACGATCTCCACCTCGCCGTCCGGATGGCGCACCACCGGCGGCAGGTGCCCGGCGCGCACGCACCAGGCGGAGCCCGTCTCCATGTCGACGTCGGCGTAGGCGCAGGTGGCGAACAGGTCGGTCTCCAGCTCCAGCAGCAGCCGGTTGGCGTGGGAGACGACCACGTCCGGGGGGTGGCCCTCGGCGGCGTAGGCGCGCAGCGCGGTGCGCATCTGGCCCATCAGCGTCGCCGCCGCCGCGCTGTGCCCCTGGACGTCTCCGATGACCAGCGCGACGTGGTTGTCGGGCAGCGGGATGACGTCGTACCAGTCGCCGCCGACCTCCAGGCCGGCCGTCGCGGGCAGATAGCGGGCCACGGCCTCGGCGCCGGGCAGCTTGGGCAGGCGGCGCGGGAGCAGGGTGCGCTGGAGCATCCCGACGAGTTCGTGCTCGGCGTCGAAGGCGTGGGCGCGCAGCAGTGCCTGCCCGGCGAGGCCGGCCGAGGCGGTGAGCAGGGCGCGCTCGTCGGGGCCGAAGTCGTGGGGTTCGTCCCAGCCGATCAGGCAGGCGCCGGCCATGCGGCCGGCCGCGGGCAGCGGCAGCACGGCGAGGCCGCCGGGTCCCACTTCCGCGAGGGCCGGTTCCAGGGCGGTTCCGGCGGGCCAGATCTGGGCGCGTCCCTCCCGCAGGGCGGCGGCCAGGGTGGGCATCGCCCGTACCGGCGCGTCCGGCCACTCGGTACGCCACTCCCGGCGCCACAGCTCGGGCCAGGCCTCGGGTTCGGGCGGGTCCAGGACGGTGACGACCAGCCGGTCGTTCTCGAGTTCGGCCAGGGCGATCCGGTCGGCCTGGAGCGGCTTGCGCAGGGCGGCGACGACGGCCTTGCTGACGTCCTGCACGGTGCCGGCGGTCGCCAGGGCGGCGGCCAGCCGCTGGACGCGGGTCACATCGGTGACGCCGGCGCGGAGGGTGGAGGCGTCGGTGACCGTGCCCACCAGCCGGGGCGGGTGTCCCTCCCCGCCGGGCAGCAGCCGGCCGCGCAGCCGCAGCCACCTCGGCGGACCGTCGGGCTGCAGGATGCGGAACTCCAGCTCCCGCTCGCCGATCGACATGTGGTCCGCCTCGACCACGGACATCAGCGAGGGCAGGTCCTCCGGCACGGTCAGGGACAGCAGGGTCTCCACCCTGCCGTCGAAGTCGGTGCGGCCGACCCCGAACAGGGCGAGGATGTCGTCGCCGACCTCGACCCGTCCGCTGTCCATGGCGAGGGTGAACGCACCGGGCGGCAGTTCCTCCCCGTGCGCCGCCTCGGCGGGCGCGGGGCAGGCCACGGCCTCCGTCACGAGGTCCAGGCACTCGCGGTCCTCGGTGTCGAAGCCGCCCGGGTTCTCGGTGACGGCGAGCAGGCAGCCGGCGACGTCACGCAGCGGCAGCACGGCCAGGAACACGTCACCGGCCGGCATCCGGCGGGCCTCGGCGCACTCGGCGAGCTCCGCCGGGCCGAGCCACGCGGCCCGCCCGGTGCGCAGCGCTTCGGCCACCGTCGAGCCCCCGGGCACCGGGTAGGTGTCGCGCAGCCCGTACAGCGCCTTGGGCACGCCCGCCGACTCCCTCAGGCACAGCAGGTCGCCGGAGTCGCCCCGGGTGTACACGGCCACGAAGGCGGCGCCGGTGAAGACGAGGGCCTGTTCCAGTACGCGGCGCAGCCGGTCCTCGGTGAACGGGGCGGACGTGAGCGTCTTGAGGGCAAGTTCGGCCCGCGAACTTCTCGTTCTGCGTGCCGTAGCGCCCTCACTGACCACGTTGGCCATTACAGCGCGTATCGGCCGCCTGCGCAGCCCCTGTGACGGTTCCGGACGTTTTCCCCGGCGCCGCCGTCGAAATGTTTCGAACGCGGCGCCCACCGCTCGCCGTGCGCACCGGCCCGCCAGGGGGCAGCCTTGTACCCCGGGGGCCGTCGCGCGGCCGTACGAGGAGGTGGTCGGCGTGACCGAGGGGCGCGGGCCCGCTCCGGCCGCCGCCGGCCGGCCGGTGGACCGCCCGCTGCTGTCCCTGGCGCTGGCGTCGATGATGGACGAGGTCCACGCCCACTCGGGCGCGGTCTACCTGCTGTCCCCCGACCAGCCGGTGCTGGAGATGGCGGTGATGGCCGGGATGCCGCGGGCGTTCGCCGCGCCCTGGGAGCGGGTCGGGCTGAGCGCGCCGATCCCGGTCGCCCGGGCGGTGCGCGAGCGGCGGCTGATCTGGGTCGGCGGCGAGGAGGAGATGGCCCGCCGTTATCCGCGGATCGCCGTGGTGCTGCCGTACCCGTTCGCGCTCGCCGCGCTGCCCGTGAGCACCCCTGCCACCGTGTACGGCGCGGTGTTCGTGACCTGGCCCGGATCGCATCCGCCGGTCCTGTCCGACTGGGAGCGCGAGCACCTGACCGCCGCCTGCGACCGGCTGGCGCTGCGGCTGGAGCGGGCCACGGCCGAGCGGCGCCCGGTCCGGCCCGAGCCGGACCTGCTGGACGCTCCCCCGGCCGGCGGGCTGTCGGGCACGCTGGGCTCCGAGGAGGCGGTCCGCATGGTGGCCCGGCTGCCGTACGGGCTGGCCTCGCTCGACCTGCACGGCCGCGTCTCCTTCGCCAACCCGGCGGCGGCCGAGCTGCTCGGCAAGGGCGTCGGCGAGCTGCTCGGCACCCGGCTGTGGTCGTCGGTGCCGTGGCTGAACGACCCGATGTACGAGGACCGCTACCGGGGCGCGCTGATCAGCCAGCAGGTCACGTCGTTCGTCGCGCTGCGCCCGCCCGGCGACTGGCTGTCGTTCCGCATGTACCCGACCACCAACGGACTGAGCGTGCGCATCACCCGGGCCCGGCCGGTGTCCGAGCTGGGCCGGGGCGCGCCTCCGGCCGGCATGGGGTCCTCCAGCCTGGTGGCGATCTCGCAGGTGCTGGGGCTGGCGGGGGCGCTGACCGAGGCGGTGAGCGTGCAGGACGTGGTGCAGCTGGTCGCGGACGAGATCGTGCCCGCCGTGGGCGGCCAGGCGCTGCTGGTGCTCGGTTCGCAGTCGGGGCGGCTGCACGTGCTGGGGCACCGGGGCTACCCGGACCCGCGGATCGTCGACGGGTTCCACGGGACGCCGCTCGGCGCCCCGACGCCCGGGACGCACGTGCTCTCCACCGGGGTGCCCGCCTTCTTCGACTGCCGGCACCAGCTGGAGCGGCTGTATCCGGGTGAGCAGACGGCCCGGGACGGCTTCGCGGCCTGGGCCTACCTCCCGCTGATCGCCTCCGGGCGGCCGGTGGGCACCTGTGTGCTGGCCTATGCGGACGCCCATCCCTTCCCGGCCGAGGAGCGGGCCGTGCTGACCAGCATCGCCGGGCTGATCGCCCAGGCGCTGGAGCGGGCCCGGCTCTACGACGCCAAGCACCGGCTGGCGCACGGTCTGCAGCAGGCGCTGCTGCCGCACTCGCTGCCCAGGGTGCCCGGCTTCGACGCCGCCGCGCGCTATCTGCCGGCCACCCAGGGCATGGAGATCGGCGGCGACTTCTACGACCTGGTGCCCACCCGGCCCACGGCGGCGGCCGTGATCGGGGACGTCCAGGGCCACAATGTGACGGCGGCGGGGCTGATGGGGCAGCTGCGCACCGCCGTGCGCGCCTACACGGCGGTGGGGCAGGAGCCGCAGCAGGTCATGCGCAGCACCAACCGGCTGCTGATGGACCTCGGGGTGGAGCTGTTCGCCAGCTGCCTGTACCTGCGGCTCGACGCGGCGCAGGGGTGTGCCGTGATGGCGCGTGCGGGGCATCCGCCGCCGCTGCTGAGACGGCCGGACGGGCGGGTACGCGTGCTCGACCTGGCCGGCGGGCCGCTGCTCGGCATCGACGCGGCGGCCTCCTATCCGACGACGGCGGTCGGCCTCGCCCCGGGCTCGGTGCTGGTCCTGTACACCGACGGGCTGGTGGAGTCGCCCGGCGTCGACCTGGAGGAGGCCCTGGCGCGGCTGGGGCGGCAACTGAACGAGGCCGGGCACCTCCCGCTGGGCGAACTGGCCGACCGCCTGGTGCGGCACAGCACGGCGGCCCGGGAGCGGATCGACGACGTGGCGGTACTCCTGCTGCGGGCCCGCGGGGACGGGCGGGCGCAGGCCGCGTAGGGGCGGCCGTTCAGGGGGCGGGGCGGTGCAGGGGGCGGCGGTGCGGGGGGCGCCGCGCGGCGGGCGGACGCCGCGCACAGGAGCGGTCCGGCCCTCCCGCCGGAGGGCCGGACCGCTCCACCGGCCGGCCGGAACCGCTGACTGGCCGGCCGGTGACCGAGGGGGACCCGGCCGGGGGGCCGGGTCACGGTGTGGGGAAGCCTCGGTCAGTGACCCGGGGCGCTCCCCGAGCCCTGCGCCGCGCCCGAGCCCTGCGCCGCGCCCGAGCCGTGGGCAGCCCCGGCGCCGGACTGGTCGCCCGCGCCCTGCTGACCGGCACCGGACTGGTCGCCCGCGCCCTGCTGACCGGCACCGGACTGGTCCCCGGCGCCCTGCTGACCCGCGCCCGACTGGTCGCCCGCACCCTGCTGGCCGGCACCGGACTGTTCGCCCGCGCCCTGCTGACCCGCGCCGGACTGGTCCCCGGCGCCCTGCTGACCCGCGCCCTGCTGGTCGCCCGCGCCGTTGCCCGCACCCTGCTGGTCGCCCGCGCCCGCGCCCGCGCCGTTGCCCGCGCCCGCGCCGCCGCCCGCGCCGAGCGTCGCGCCGGTCGCCTGCAGGGCCGCCGTCACCGGCTGGAAGAAGGTCTCGCCGCCCTGGGTGCAGTCGCCGCTGCCGCCCGAGGTGAGGCCCAGCGCCGCGCCGTCCTGGGTGAACAGGGAACCGCCGCTGTCGCCGGGCTCGGCGCAGACGTTGGTCTGGATGAGGCCGTTGACCGTGTCGACGCCGCCCGGGTTCGTCTCGCTCTGGAAGTTGACCGTGGCGTCGAGGCCGGTGACGGTGCCGTTGTGCAGTCCGGTGGTGCTGCCCATCCGGAAGACCGTCTGGCCCACGGTGGCGTCCGCCGCCTGGTTGATCTGGACGGTCTGCCCGTTGCCCACGTTGACGTCGCTGGGCGCCTGGGTGGCCGGGTCGTCGTACTTGACGAGGGAGAAGTCGCTGCCGGGGAAGGTCGCCTGGTCCACCGTGGCGACCGGCTGCCCGTTCTGCGCGTCGGCCCACTGCTTGGCCGCGACACCGCAGTGACCGGCCGTCAGGAAGGCGGGACTGCCGTCGGAGGCCGTGACGTTGAAGCCGAGGGAGCAGCGGACGGTGCCGCCCTGCGCCTTTGCGAAGATGGCGTCGCCGCCGGAGGCGAAGGTCTTGAAGGTGCCGGCGGACTTCTTCAGGGTGGCCATGCCGGAGCCCAGGCCCTGGACGGTCGACTCGAGTCTGTTCCACTTGGCGCCGGTGACGGTGCTGTCGGCGGTGACGACGACCTTGTTCGTGCGCGGGTCCACGGCCCAGGCGGTGCCGGGGATCGTGGCCTTGGCCTTCAGGGTGCGGGCGGCGGACTTCAGTTCGGCCGTGCTGTTGCTGACCTCGCGGACGGCCGCACCGGCCTTCTTGGCCTGCACGATCACGTTCTTGTCGCCGTTCACCACGTTGACGACGAGCTGCTGCTTGCCGCCGTCGTAGTAGGAGCCGGCGAAGGCGTCGCCGAGCGCCTGCGCGAGCTGCGAGGCGAGATTCGAGGCGTCCGTCGCCTTCAGGGTCCTCGGCGCGGCGTTGTCCGCCCCGCCGTCCTGGGAGGCGTTGGCGTTGGGGAGCAGTATCGCCGCCGCGCCCAGCGCCGCGACGCCGCCCACCGCTATCGCGGCCTTGCGCTTCGGGATTCGCTTGTGACTCAAACTTCTCGACCTCCTGGGGACGGGGTCTGTGCCGCCGTTCGGCAGCTCGTCGGGGACGCCTGGATGGCCGTTGGTACGCACGGGAGGAGCGGTGCGTTCAATTCCGTTTGCCAACTGCGGTCCCACCGCGCCGAATCGGCCAACTCCCCCGGCACGCACGCGAAGTGGAGCACGGGGCCGCAGTACGCGACGCAAGGCCACCAAGCGGTCACGCCCAGTGGCCGGAAGGGAGCGGAATCCCGGCTTCAGGGAATCTGCACAGCGACTGCCCAACGCGGTCACCGCGCGCGGCGGATCTGCACAATCGCGCGCCCCCGGGGGCGCCATTGGCGCGGAGTGCCGGATTCGCCGGCCGGCGGGCAAGAGGGCGGCTGGGCCGATGCCGTGCGGCATGTGAAGAAGTCGCCGACATGCCGTGCCCACACCTGCACGGACGGGGCCCGCCACCCGGCAAATTCCCTGGTGAGAGCCCTGGTTGAAGTGGAAGCGGCAGGGCGTGGCGTGCTTACATCCATCGCGTCGCGGGGCCCCGCCGGGCGCTTGGGAATCTGGCGTCCGGCACCCGCGGCCGCGGCCGTCCGCTGGTTCCCGGAGGGGGCCGCTCCCCCCTTGTGAAGTATCCCCATAGGAAGGGAAGTTCCATCATGAACTCCACCCCCCAGGTTGAGACCGTCGAGATCTCCGACGCCGAGCTCGACAACGTCTCCGGCGGCCTGTCGGTGAACGCCCTCGGCGCCGTCACCGGCCTGGTGGACGGCGTCGCCCCGGTGAGCGGCCTGGCCGACACGGCCGTCGGCACCGTCGAGGGCGTGACCGGCCTGAGCGTGGCCCCGGCCACCAACCTGGTCGCCGGTCTCTGATCGCACCACGTTGCCGTCGAGTCCCGGAGCCGTACGCCGGTTCCGGGGCTCACGGGTGCCCGCGCCCGCTCCCCGGGGAGCGGCCGGCGCGCCCGGCGTCCCGTCCCGTTCGCTCGTCGCATCCGCACAGGTGAGGCAAGTCCCGTGCAGTTCCGCCAGCAGGCCCTCGCCAGGCTCCAGTCGGCCGAGGAGCTCGACCTCCCGGTGCGGCTGGCCCGTCCCCGGGGATGGCTCGTGCTGTCCGTCACGCTCGCCGCGATGGCCGCGGCCTCGGTGTGGGCCGTGACGGGTTCCGTGTCCTCCACCGTCGGCGCGCAGGCCGTCCTCACCCACGGGCAGGGCAGCTATCTGCTGCAGAGCCCGGTGGCCGGCCAGGTCACCGCGGTCCTCGCCGAGGAGGGCGAACGGCTGCCGGCCGGAGCGCCGGTGCTGAAGGTCCGTACGAGCCGGGGCGAGGAGCCGGTGCGCACGGTCGCCGCGGGCCGGGTCACCGCGCTCGCCGCCACCATCGGCCAGATCATCTCCACCGGGGCGAACGTCGCCGCCGTCGAGAAGACCGCCCGCGCCTCCGACCCGCTGTACGCGACGGTGTACGTCCCCGCCCGCAGCGCCGCGTCGATCCCGCCCGGCGCTCCCGTGGACCTGACCGTCTCCTCGGTGCCGGCCCAGCGCTACGGCGTGCTGCGCGGCCGGGTGAAGTCGGTGGGCCGCTCCGCCCAGTCGGCCCGGCAGATCGCCGCGTACCTCGGGGACGCCCAGCTGGCCGAGCAGTTGACCCGGAACGGCAGGCCCGTCGCCGTGCTCGTACGGCTGGAGAAGTCGTCCGCCACCAGGAGCGGCTACCGCTGGTCCACCGCGGACGGCCCGCCGTCCCGGCTGGAGTCCATGACCCCGGCCACCGCCTCGGTCCGCCTGGCCGACCAGCGGCCCGTCGACTGGCTGCTGCCGTGACCGCCGCCCGCGAGACCCGGGGACGCCGGCGCGCCGCCCCGCCGCCGAGACGTCCGGTCCCCAAGGGGCGGCGGAGGACCGTGCGCACCCCCAGCGTGCTGCAGATGGAGGCCGTGGAGTGCGGCGCCGCCTCGCTCGCCATGGTGCTCGGCCACTACGGCCGGCACGTCCCGCTGGAGGAGCTGCGCATCGCGTGCGGCGTGTCCCGGGACGGCTCGCGCGCGAGCAACCTGCTGAAGGCGGCGCGCGGTTACGGCCTGACCGCCAAGGGCATGCAGATGGACACCGCGGCCCTCGCCGAGGTCGCCGCGCCCGCCATCCTGTTCTGGGAGTTCAACCACTACGTCGTCTACGACGGCATGGGCCGCCGGCTGGGCCGGCGCGGGGTGTACGTCAACGACCCCGCCAAGGGCCGGCGGTTCGTGCCCATGGAGGACTTCGACACCTCCTTCACCGGCGTGGTCCTCGTGATGGAGCCGGGCGAGGACTTCACCCGGGGCGGCCGCAGGCCCGGCGTCCTGGGCGCCCTGCCGGCCCGGCTGCGCGGCACCGCGGGCACGCTGCCCGCCGCGGTGCTGGCCAGCCTGCTGCTGGTGGCGGTCGGCGCGGCGGTGCCCGCGCTCAGCCGCACCTACATCGACACGTACCTGATAGGCGGTCAGAGTTCGCTCCTCGGCGTGCTGTTCGCGTCCATGGGGGCGTGCGTGCTGCTCACCGTCGTGCTGACCTGGCTGCAGCAGGCCAACCTGCTGCACGGCCGGATCGTCTCCTCCACCCTGTCCGGCGCCCGCTTCCTGCGCCATCTGCTGCGGCTGCCGGTCACCTTCTTCGCCCAGCGCAGCCCGGCCGACCTGGTGCAGCGGCTGCAGTCCAACGACGCGGTGGCCGAGACACTGGCCCGCGACCTCGCCGCCGCGGGCGTGGACGCGGTGGTCGTGGTGCTCTACGCGGTACTGCTGTACACCTACGATCCGCAACTGACGTTCGTCGGCATCGGCGTGGCGCTGCTGAACATCGTGGCCATGCGGGTCGTCGTACGGCTGCGCGCCACCCGCACGGCGAAGCTGCGCGCCGACACCGCCCGGCTCACCAACACGGCCTACACCGGGCTGCAACTGATCGAGACGATGAAGGCGACCGGCGGCGAGGACGGCTACTTCCGCACCTGGGCGGGGCAGCACGCCGCCACGCTCGAGGAGCAGCAGCGGCTCGGTGTGCCGGGCGCCTGGCTGGGCGTGGTGGCGCCGACGCTGGCCACCCTCAACAGCGCGCTGATCCTGTGGATCGGCGGGATGCGGGCCGTCGAGGGCCATGTCTCGGTGGGTCTGCTGGTGGCGTTCCAGGCGCTGGTGACCCGCTTCACCGCGCCGCTGACCCGGCTCAACGGGGTGGCGGGGCGCATCCAGGACTTCGCCGCGGACGTGGCCCGGCTGAAGGACGTGGAGAACTTCCGCACCGACCCGGTGTACGCCCGGCCCGGCGCGGGCGACTCCACCCGCCGGCTGCGCGGGCACGTCGAGCTGGAGAACGTCACCTTCGGCTACAGCCCGCTGGACAAGCCGCTGCTGACCGGCTTCGACCTGACCGTGGGCCCCGGCCGGCAGGTGGCGCTGGTCGGCGGCTCGGGCAGCGGGAAGTCCACGGTCTCCCGGCTGATCGCCGGCCTGTACACACCGTGGGAGGGGGTGATCCGCATCGACGGGCGGCGTCTGGAGGACATCCCGCGCGGGGCGCTGGCGGCCTCCGTGTCCTTCGTCGACCAGGACGTGTTCCTCTTCGAGGGCACGGTGCGCGACAACGTGGCGCTGTGGGACCCGTCGATCCCGGACGAGGCCGTGACGCAGGCGCTGCGGGACGCGGCGCTGTACGACGTCGTCGCGCGGCGTCCCGGCGGCATCCACTCCCCGGTCGAGCAGGACGGGCGCAACTTCTCCGGCGGGCAGCGGCAACGCCTGGAGATCGCCCGGGCGTTGGTGCGGCGGCCCAGCATCCTCGTCCTCGACGAGGTGACGAGCGCGCTGGACGCCGAGACCGAGCAGGTCGTCATGGACAACCTGCGGCGGCGCGGCTGCGCGTGCGTGGTGATCGCGCACCGGCTGTCCACGGTGCGCGACAGCGACGAGATCGTGGTGCTCCAGCACGGCACGGTCGTCGAGCGCGGACGGCACGAGGAACTGGTGGCACGCGGCGGCGCGTACGCCGCGCTGGTCAGGGAGCGGTGAGATGACGGCCGTGACGGAGGGCGATCCGGTCCTGACGGCGCTCGGTTCGCTGGGCGCGCCGGTCCACTGCGCCGGACTGACGCGCCTCGATCTGGAGGGCCCGCAGGTCCTGTGGCTGGTCGCGTCCGGGGCGCTGGACCTGTTCGCGGTCGACGCGCAGCGGCAGGGGCACTGGCACCACCTGGGCCGGCTGGAGGCGGGCTCGCTGCTGCTCGGCCCGGTCGCGGGCCCGCAGCACACCCTGGTGGCGCGTCCGCTGCGCGACTGCGTGGTGCACCGCGTCGGCCTGCGCGAGCTGTACGAGCCGGCGCAGACGGGGACCTGGTCGTACGACGCGTACGGCAACCCGCAGTACGTGCCGCCGCAGTCGAGCCCGCTGGAGCATGCCCTGGCGCTCGGCGTGGGACGCGGCCTGTCCGTGCTGTTCCAGGCGCCGATGGCCGAGGAGCGGGCCGCCGCGCCCGCCGACGACGACGTGTTCTGGATGCGGGTGCCGCCGGGCAGCGTCCAGTACGGGGCGGTGTACGGCGCTGAGGCGGCGGGCGACCTGCTGATGGACCCCGGCGTCTGGCAGAGCATGGTCGACCAGCAGTACCGGCTGCTGACGGCGCTGGACCGCTGGATCGAGGATCTGGAGCGCACCCACGAGTCGCGCGCGGCGGCCGGCATCCGCGCCGGTGAGGAGGTGCGCGCGCAGGCGGACCAGGCGCTGCTGGCGTCCCTGGGCCGGTCCCCGGCCGGGCGCGCCACGGCCGCCGACGCCGACGCCACCTACGCGGCCTGCGAGATCGTCGCCCGGGCCGCCGGCATCGCGCTCGCCGCGCCGCCGCGGCCGGGGACCGGGAGCGACCGCCTCGACCCCGTGGAGCAGGTCGCCCTGGCCTCCCGGGTGCGCACCCGGACCGTACGGCTCCAGGGCCGCTGGTGGCGGGAGGACATCGGCCCGCTGGTCGGGCACCGGACGCTGTCCGGGGCGCCGGTGGCGCTGCTGTGGCGGCGCGGCGGCTATGTCGCCGTGCATCCGGCCACCGGGCGGGAGACGCCGGTGGAGAAGGCCAACGCGGCGGAGTTCGAGCCGCGCGCGGTGATGTTCTACCGCCCGCTGCCCGAGCGCCGGCCCGGTTTCCTCGGCCTGCTGCGCTTCGGCCTGCGCGGCACCCGCCAGGACATGCTGAACCTGCTGCTGAGCGGGCTGGTGACGGTCGCCCTGGGCGCGCTGGTGCCGGTGGCGACCGGCAAGGTGCTCGGCCAGTACGTGCCCAGCGCGCGGCAGGGGCCGATCGCGCAGGTGTGTCTGGCGGTGATGGTCAGCAGCGTGGTGGCCGCGGCCTTCATGCTGCTGGAGAACCTGACGGTGCTGCGGCTGGAGGGACGCATCGAGGCGACGCTGCAGCCCGCGGTGTGGGACCGCCTGCTGAGGCTGCCGACGAAGTTCTTCACCGAGCGTTCCACCGGTGAGCTGGCGAGCGCGGCCATGGGCATCAGCGCGGTCCGCCGGCTGCTGGCGGGGGTCGGCCCGGTGGTCGCCCAGTCGGTGACCGTGGGCGCGATGAACCTGGCGCTGCTGTTCTGGTACAGCGCGTCCATGGCGCTGGTGGCGATCGGCATGCTGGTGGTGATCGCGGCGGTGTTCCTCGGGCTGGGCCTGTGGCAGGTGCGCTGGCAGCGGCGGCTGGTGGTGCTCACCAACAAGCTGAACAACCAGGCGTTCCAGACCCTGCGCGGGCTGCCCAAGCTGCGGGTGGCCGCCGCGGAGAACTACGCCTACGCGGCCTGGGCCGAGCGGTTCGCGCGCAGCCGTGAGCTGCAGCGCCGGGTGGGGCGGATCAAGAACCTGACCACGGTGCTGGGCGCGGTGTACCTGCCGGTGTGCACGCTGGTGATGTTCATGCTGCTGGCCGGCCCGGCGCGCGGGTCGATGTCGGCGGCGGCGTTCCTGACCTTCAGCACCTCGGTGACCATGCTGCTGACCTCCGTCACCCAGCTGACCGGCGCCTTCGTCTCGGCGGTGGCCGCGCTGCCGTTGTTCGAGGAGATCAGGCCGGTGCTGGACGCCGCGCCGGAGGTGCGCTCGGGCAGCACCCGGCCGGGGCCGCTGTCCGGTGCGATCGAGGCACGGCGGCTGTCCTTCCGCTACGGCGACGACGGCCCGCTGGTCCTCGACGACGTCTCCTTCCGGGTGCGCCCGGGCGAGTTCGTGGCGATCGTCGGCCCGAGCGGCTGCGGCAAGTCGACGCTGCTGAGACTGCTGATCGGCTTCGACCGTCCGCTGTCGGGCAGTGTGCTGTACGACGGCCAGGACCTGGCCGCCCTGGACCAGTCGGCCGTGCGCCGGCAGTGCGGGGTGGTGCTGCAGCACGCGCAGCCGTTCACCGGGTCGATCCTGGACGTCATCCGGGGCACCGAGCCGTGCACGCCGGAGGAGGCGATGGCGGCGGCGGAGATGGCGGGGCTGGCCGAGGACATCCGGCGGATGCCGATGGGCCTGCACACCATCGTCTCGGGCGGCCACGCGGTCTCCGGCGGCCAGCGGCAGCGGCTGATGATCGCGCAGGCGCTGGTCAGACGCCCGCGCATCCTCTTCCTCGACGAGGCGACCAGCGCCCTCGACAACGACACCCAGCGCACGGTGATCGAGAGCACCCGCAAGCTCAACGCCACGCGGGTGGTCATCGCGCACCGCCTGTCGACGGTGCTGGACGCCGACCGGGTCATCGTGATGGAGGAGGGCCGCATCGCCCAGCAGGGCCCGCCGGCCGAGCTGCTCGCCGACACGGGCGGGCGGCTGCACGAACTGGTGCGGCGCCAGTTGGCTTGAGGTCGTGCGCCGGGCGGGGGCGGGTGCGGGCCGTTCGCCGGGCGCCGGCCGCTCGCGGGTACGTTTCAGTCCAGGCCCGGGACCGGGGCGCCGGCGGGGATCCCGGCGGCGAGGTAACCGGCGTAGAACTCCTTCCAGGGCGCACCGGCGCCGGCGTGCGGTCCCGCCGGGCGCTCGCCGCGCGCCCTGGCGTCCAGGGCGGCCAGGCACACCTCCCAGCCGGCGCCGTTGCGGGCGGCGGTGTCCTCGGCGTCGAGCACGTTGGTGAGGGTGAAGCGGGTGCGCCGGCCGTCGAGGTCCTCCAGGTCGAAGCGGAGTTCGTCGGCTCCCCACGAGAAGGACAGGTGCCGGGGCGGGTCGACGGCGAGGACGCGGCCGGTGGAGTCGGCCAGGTGCGGGTCGCCGCTGAAGTCGACCGCGCCTCCGGGGCGCAGGTCGATCTCGGCGCGGGCGGGGAACCACAGGGCGAGTTCGTCCGGATCGGTCACGAAGTGCCAGACGCGGTCGACGGGGTGGTCGTACGTGCGGCTGAAGCGGACGGCGGGGCGGCCGTCGGGGAGCGTCAGAAAGGTGCCGGTGAGGTCGGCGGACATGGGATCAGTCCTTCGGGGCTTCGGGGTGGGGCGGGTCCGCGGTGGCGTCCGGCGCCGCGTCGAGCCGCCGCCCGAGGGCGTCGAGGCTCTCGCCCCACAGCTTGCGGTAGGGGGCGAGCCAGGCGTCGAGCGCGGCGATCGGGGCGGGGTCGAGGGCGTAGACCCGGCGCTGCGCGTCCTGCCGTACCCGTACCAGTCCGGCCTCGCGCAGCACCCGCAGGTGTTTGGAGGTGCTCGGCTGGCTGAGGCCGGACGCCTCGACGATCTCCCCGACCGGCCGGGGCCGCTCGAGGAGCAGGGCGACGATGGCCCGCCGGTGGGGGTCGGCGAGCGCGGACCAGAGCGCGGCGTCTGCCATGGAGCCAATATGCCGTGCGGGTTATATTCCGGTCAAGGCATAGGCTGCGGGCAGAGGCATGGAGCCGGTGAGCCGGGTACCCGACCGGCCATGCGAATCAGCGTGGTGGATGTGGGCTCCAACACGGTCCGGCTGGTGGTGGCGGACGCGGAGGGCGGAGTGCCGCTGCCGGTGCACACCGCCAAGTGGCAGCTGCGGCTGTCGGAGCGGGTACGGCCCGGCCAGGAGATACCGGAGGAGTCGCTGGAGCGGCTCGTCCACGCGGTCGGTGAGGCGGGCCGGACCGCCGCCCGGTGGGGCGCGGCCGGACCGCTGGCCTTCGCGACGGCCGTGGTGCGCGGCGCCCCGAACCGGCTGGAGGTGCTGCGCGCCGTCCGGGCGCGCACCGGGATCGGGCTGTGCACCCTGCCGGGCGAGGTCGAGGCCGAGCTCACCTTCCTCGGGGCGCGGCGCTGGATGGGCTGGCGCTCCGGCCCGCTGGCCCTGCTCGACATCGGCGGCGGCTCCCTCGAGGTGGCCTTCGGGCGGGGGCGGCTGCCGGACTTCGTGGCCTCGCTGCCGCTGGGCGCGGGACGGCTGACGCACGAGTTCTTCCCGGACGGCGCCCCACCCACCCCGGAGCGCCTGAAGGCGCTGCGGCGCAAGGTGCGCCACCAACTGCGGGACGCGGCGGCGCGCATCCGCTGGGAGGGACCGCGCACCGCGGTGGCGACCTCGCGCACCTTCCAGCAGCTGGGGCGGCTGTGCGGGGCCGCGCCCGGACGGCAGGGCCCGTTCGTGGAGCGCCGGCTGCGCCGGGACGACCTGCGCGAGGCGATCGGCCGGCTGGCGGCGCTGTCCCCGGCCGAGCGCGCCGCGCTGCCCGGCATCTCCGCGCCGCGCGCCGCGCAGAGCCTGGCCGGCGCGGTGGTCGGGCACACGGCGATGAAGCTGACCGGTCTGCGCACGGTCACCGTCTGCCCCTGGGCGATACGCGAGGGAGTGCTGCTGCGGCACATCGAGGACGGGCCGTCCTGGTGGGCGGAGGTCTCCCGGCTCAGTGAGGAGCCCGCTCCCCCGGACCCCGTGCCGCTGCACAGGGCGGCCGTGACCAGGTGATCGACGTGAAGACCTCGAAGCCCTCGACGACCTCGAAGACCTCGAAGACGTTGACGACCTTGAAGGAGAGGACCATGACCGAGCGGAAGGACCGCGCCGGCGGGCACACGGACCACCCGGACACGGCGGCCGGCGAGGTGCTGCGCGAGTTCGAGTCGGCCGAGACGGACGTCGACGGCGCCCGCGAGCGGCGCCACAGCGGCGAAGCCGGCGAGGCCGGCACGCCCAATGTGCGGGCCCAGGAGGAGTCGGAGGGCGACTGAGGCGCCGGCCTCCCGGCCGCCCGCGGCGGTGCGGGACGGTCCGGGACGGTCCGGGACGGTCCGGGACGGTCCGGGACGGTCCGGGAGGGTGTCCGCGCGACTCGCGGGTACCCGCGTCCCATGAACCACGATCGCCAGGAACCCGAGCTGCCCCCCGCCCGGGGGCCGGTCTCCGCAGCCGTGACGGCGTATCTGCGGGGTACCGGCCCCCTTCCCCGCGCCGACGAGGCGGGCGGTGCGGAGCCCTACGGCGACGACCTCCAGCTCGCCCTGTACCTGTGCTACGAGCTGCACTACCGCGGCTTCGCGGACGTGCCCGCCGAGCGCGAGTGGGACCCCGGACTGCTGGCGGTCCGGGCGGCGCTGGAGCAGCGCTTTCTGGCCGCCCTGCGCGCCGACACCCCCGGGCACGACAGCCTCGACGCCGCACTGGCCGGACTCCTGGTCGAGCCGGTGCACGGCACGGGCGTCAGCCACCACCTGCGCGACGAGGGCGAGCTGTGGCAGCTGCGCGAGTACGCCGCCCACCGGTCGCTGTACCACCTCAAGGAGGCCGACCCGCACGCCTGGGTGCTGCCGAGGCTGTGGGGACGGGCCAAGGCGGCGATGGCGGCGGTGGAGTTCGACGAGTGGGGCGGCGGCCGGGCCGAGCGCGTCCACGCCCGCCTGTTCGCCGACCTGATGGCGGACCTGGGGCTGGACACCGCCTACGGCCGGTATCTGGACGCCGCCTCGGCCGAGGCCCTGGCCATCGTGAACATGATGTCGCTGTTCGGCCTGCACCGGGCGCTGCGCGGCGCGCTGGTGGGACACTTCGCCGCCGTGGAGATCACCTCCTCGCCCGGCTCCCGGCGGCTGGCGGAGGCGCTGCGCCGCACCGGCGCGGGGCCGGCCGCGCAGTTCTTCTACGACGAGCACGTCGAGGCGGACGCGGTGCACGAGCAGATCGTCCGGCACGAGGTGATCGGCGGGCTGCTCGACGCCGAGCCGTACCTGGCGACCGACGTGGCCTTCGGCATGGACGCGACCGGCCATCTGGAGGACCGCTTCGGCGAGCGGCTGCTCGCCGACTGGCGGGCGGGCCGCTCCTCGCTCCGGGTGCCGCTTGCCAGGGAATTGGCCCATACATCCTGAATGCGAGGGTACCCGTGGGGCCGTGAACGCACTGGTACTTCCGGGTGTCTACGCCCCTCAGGACGACACCGCGCTGCTGACCGAAGTCCTCTCCGACGAACTGGGCGAACCGGGGAAACAGGTCCTCGACGTGGGCACCGGGAGCGGTGCGCTGGCACTGGCGGCGGCCCGGCGGGGCGCCGGGGTGACCGCGGTGGACGTCTCGTGGCGGGCGGTGTGGACCGCCCGCCTCAACGCGCTGCTGCACCGCCTCCCGGTCCGCGCCCACCGCGGCAACCTCTTCGGCCCGGTGCGCGGGCGGCTGTTCGACGTCATCCTCGCCAACCCGCCCTACGTACCGGCCCCCGACGCCCGGCGCGCGCCGCGCGGCCGGGCACGGGCCTGGGACGCGGGCCACGACGGACGGCTGCTGCTGGACCGGATCTGCCGCGACGCGCCGCCGCTGCTGCGACCGGGCGGCGTGCTGCTGATCGTCCACTCGGCGCTGAGCGGCCCGGACCGCACCCTGGAGCTGCTGCGCGAGGCCGGCCTCAAGGCCGCGGTGGTGCGCCGCCGCTGGATCGCCTTCGGGCCCGTGCTGCGGGCCCGGCAGGGCTGGCTGCGTGAGCGCGGCCTGCTCACCGCCGCCGACGAGAGGGAAGAGCTGGTGGTCATCCGTGCCGAACGACCCTTCTGAGCCCAACTCCCCTGCGGACGAAGCCCGTTGCGGCTCCCGCTCCGGTCCGCCGTGCCGGGTCACCATGCAGCGGCAGGGCCCGATCCTGGTCGACGGCCCGGTCGAGGTGGAGCTGGAGGACGGCACCACGGTCTCCTCCGACCGCTTCCGCGTCGCGCTGTGCACCTGCCGCCGCAGCCGCCGCTATCCCTGGTGCGACACCAGTCACCGCAAGCGCGTCTGAACGGATCACCGGTGAGCGCGTCCGAGCGGGTCACCGAGCGGGTCACCGGTGAGCGCGTCCGAGCGGGCACGAACGAAACCGGGGACCGGCGGGCGGCCCCACTCCGCCCGTCCGGTCCCCGGTGCGAGATCGCCTGGGTCCCCGCGCCATGGGCTCGCACTCCCCAGTCACGAGCCCTGTCACGCGTTGCGCGGGAACCGCGCGACCCCGGTCTGTCAGAACGCGAAGACGCTCGACGCGGCCGCGTTCTTCACGCACTCGTTGGCGTAGGTGCGCTCGTAGGAGACCCGCTTGCCCTGCCAGACGCCCTGGGCGGTCACCACTACCGGGTTCCAGATCTTGGTGCACACCACATCGCCCGGGGTCGTGAGCGCTTCGAAGTCCCCGCCGGCCGCCCGCAGTTCGGCGCACGCGTCGGCCGCGGCCGGGTGGGTCCCGGACGCGCCCGGGGCGCAGGTCAGGGTGACGGCCCGCTCGGGCGTGGCGGCCGCCGCGTCCGTGCCGTGGCCCACGGTGAGCACCAGGGCCGACGGGGCGTAGAGCGAGGCGGGGGCGCTGGACGGGGTGGCGAGGGCGGCCCCGGTGAGGGGCCCGCAGACGGCGGTGGCCGTCAGGCCGAGAGTCGCTGCCCAGCGCGCGGTGTTCCGCATTGTGTGCTTCCTTCCGCTCGGTTCGATGAGAGATGCCGGATCCGGCTCGGTCGGTGCCGCACCGGCGTGCCGGAGTCTGCCGAGTCCCTCGCCGAAACTCACATCGGACCCACGGGTTTCAGTAACCTTGCGTGTTGAATCAGTGGCCCGAAGTCACGGAGTTCGAACGCTCCGACCCCCAATCCACGGGGTTTCACAGCTCCGGATCCGGCCGAATGGCTTGAACACACCGGTTCGTTAATCGTCCTGAAACATTCCGGCTTCGCTCTCGGCGGACTCCTTCGCGACCTCTTGTGTTCATGTTCGAGGCGAGTAATCGTCATTACATGATTACGACAGAGGAACGAGAGAGGCTGCGCGGCTGGTTCACCGGCCGGCTGCCGGACGACCTGTTCGAGGAACTGACCGAGGTGACCGTGGACCGCGAGGAGATCACCGTCGTGGGCCGCATCCCCGCGCCCGGGGTCTCGCCGGAAGCCTCGGCCGGGGAGCGGGAGGCCGCCGTCCAGGGCCGGGTGCAGGAGTTCCGCGAGCGCACCCGGCAGGCCCGGATGGCCGTCGCGCGCGAGGCCGAGGGCCGGTTCGGGCGCAAGGTGTCCTGGGGCGTGGAGTGCGCCGGAGAGCGCGCCCTGTTCACGCACGTCGCCGCACCCGTGATGACGCGGCTGCGGCAGCCGGAGCGCCAGGTCCTCGACACGCTGATCGCCGCGGGCGTCGCCCGCAGCCGCAGTGACGCCCTCGCCTGGTGCGTGCGCCTGGTGCGGCGGCACACCGACGACTGGCTGACGGAGCTGCGCGAGTCGCTGGAGCACGTCCAGCGCGTCAGGGCGCAGGGCCCCGACGCCCGGCCCGGGAGCACGCCCGGGGACGGGGACGGGGACGGGCGCGAGGACGCGGGCGGCGACGGTGGCACGCCCGGGGACGCGGGCGAGGACGGGGACGCCCGCACGGGCGCGTGAACGGCCCTGCTCAGGAGCCCAACGCACCGGGAGAGAGGAGCCGTTGTCACACCCTCCCGCTAGGTTGGCGGGCATGACTCATTTCGTACTGGTGGCAGGCGCCTGGCTCGGTGCGTGGGCATGGGACGAGGTGGCGCCCGCCCTGCGCGAGGCCGGTCACGGGGTCGACGCCTTGACGCTGTCGGGCCTCGCCGAGAAGCGTCGGACGCCCGCCGGGCAGCAGACGCACGTGCGGGACGTCGTCGGCCACGTCGAGCGCCACGACCTGCGGGACGTCGTCCTGGTCGGCCACAGCTACTCGGGCGTGCCGGTCGGCCAGGCGGCCGAGCGGATCGGCGACCGGCTGCGGCGCGTGGTGTTCGTCGACTCCAGCGTCCCCGTCGACGGGCAGTCCTTCCTGGACGCCTTCCCGAGCGACCACATCCGCGAGGCGCTGCCCGCGCACGGGGGTGACTGGCCGCCACTGCCCGCGGACGACTACGCCGGACAGGACCTGACCGACGAGCAGATCCACCGCATCGTCGGCGAGGGCACCCCCCACCCGGGCGCCACGCTCACCGAACCCGCCGTGCTCGGCCGCCCGCTGGGCGAGCTGCCGGCCACCTACGTCAAGTGCCTCCTGGACGGGCCCGAGCCGCCTCCCGCCGTGGCCGCTCTGGTGCGCGAGGGGCGCTGGGAGTTGGCGGAGATGGACACCGGCCACTGGCCGATGTTCTCGCAGCCGCGACAGCTGGCCCGTGTACTCGAGACGGCGGCCAAGGGCTGAGCCCCGGGCGCGGGACGCGGGACGCGGGCCGGCCCGCGGGTACCCGCCAGTATCGTCGGGGCCGCAGCGGCGGCCGGCGAGGAGAGGGCGGGACGGACGGATGGCGAAGCACTGGGCGGACTTCCAGTACGAGATCTATCTGCACGGGATGACGGGCGCCGTGCCCCGGCTGCCCACCGATCTCACGCGCCTGGAGGAGCTGACCGAGCAGCGCCTGGGCCCGGGCCCGGTGGGCTATGTGGCCGGCAGCGCGGGCAGCGGCAGCACCGCCCGCGCCAACCGCGCGGCCCTCGACCGGCGGCGGATCGTCCCGCGCATGCTGCGGGACGTGCACGAGCGCGACCTCTCCGTCGAGGTGCTGGGCCGCGCGCTGCCCGCCCCGCTGGCCCTCGCGCCGGTCGGCGTGCTGTCGATCATGCACCCGGAGGCGGAGTGCGCCGCCGCCCGGGCCGCCGCCGCACAGGGGGTGCCGTACACCCTGTCGTCCGCCTCCAGTACGCCGATGGAGCAGGTCGCGGAGGCGATGGGCGACGCCGAGCGCTGGTTCCAGCTGTACTGGGCCAAGGACCGCGAGGTGACCCGCAGTTTCCTGGACCGCGCCAAGGCGTCCGGGTTCGGCGTCCTGGTGGTCACGCTGGACACCCCGTTGCTGGCCTGGCGGCCGCGTGACCTCGACCAGGCGTACCTGCCGTTCCTGCACGGGGTGGGCACCGCCAACTACTTCACCGACCCGGCGTTCCGGGCGGGCCTGGCCAAGCCGGTGCACGAGGACATGAACGCGGCGGTGATGCACTTCGTGGGCATGTTCGCCGACCCCGGCAAGACCTGGCCCGACCTGGCGTTCCTGCGGGAGAACTGGGACGGCCCGATCGTCCTGAAGGGCGTGCTGCACCCGGACGACGCCCGGCTCGCCGCGGAGGCCGGGATGGACGGCGTGGTGGTGTCCAACCACGGCGGCCGGCAGGTGGCCGGCTCGGTGGGCGCCGCCGACGCCCTGCCGGGCGTGGTGCGGGCGGTCGGCGACCGGCTGACCGTCCTGTTCGACAGCGGCGTACGCACCGGCGACGACGTCTTCAAGGCCCTCGCGCTGGGCGCGCGGGCGGTGCTCCTGGGGCGGCCGTACGTCTACGGTCTCGGCCTGGACGGGCAGGCGGGCGTGGAGCACGTGATCCGCTGCCTGCTGGCCGAACTCGACCTCACCCTGGCCCTGTCGGGCCACGCCACCCCGACCACGGTCGGCCCGGACGACCTGGTGGACGCCACGGTCTGAACCGGCCGGCCGCGACCACCGGGCCGGCCCCGGCCGGGCGACGGCGTTCCGCCGCGCCGGCCCCGACCCAGTGACGGCCCCCGCCGCCCCCGCCGGACACGTCTGCACCCAGGGCCGCACCTCGGCCGTACCGGCGGACGACCGGAACCAGTACTCGCCCGGGCCGGCCGACCGGCCACGGCCCAGGCGTCTCCCCCGCCGGGCACGTCTGCACCCCGGCCGTACCGGCGGACGACCGAAACCGGTACTCGCCGGCGCCTGGCACGACCGGCCACGGCCCAGGCGTCTCCCCCGCCGGACCGGACCCGGCCCGGCGGCAGCCTCCCGCCGGGTCGACCCCGGCCGGACGGTGCCCCGCGCCGGGTCGGACCCGGCCGGACAGCGCCCCCCGCCGGACCCGGTCCGGCCAGGTGGCGGCCCCCGCCGCCCCCACCGGTCCCGGTTACGCCGAGGGCCGCCCCTCGGCCGTACCGGCGGACGGACGAGGCCGGTCGTCCCGGTGGGTCCGTCGGGCCGGCCCGGGCGGTGACGGCCGAGGGCGGTACTGGCCCCGCGGTGACGGCCGAGGGCGGTCTTGCGCCCCGGCAGCGACGGTGGAGAGGCGGTCGATGGCGTGTGGTGGCGGGTGGTCAGGTGGTGGGGCCTATGAGGCCGGCCCGGCGGGCGGCGGGCGGGTCCGTGCCGGCGATCGAGAGGGAGCCGGGGCCCCGGTCGCGTGACAGCGCGTCGTCGGTCAGCCAGCGCTGCGCGGTCGTGCCGTCGCGGACCTTGACGACGATGTCGGCGTCCTCCTGCGGCGCGGCGGCTGCCAGGGCCAGCTGCCCCTCCCAGCGGGGCAGCAACTCCCCCTGCCGGGTCAGGTCGTAGCGCACATCGGGTCCCCGCCGCGCGTCCGCGTCCGCGCAGTCGCCGAGGATGACGACACCGGCGTCCGCGTGCGAGTCCAGGCACAGGGCCGGGTCGGCGCCGCTGCGCAGCAGCCCGTCGTCCTCGAGCGACCATGCCTGGGTCCCGGCGGCCGAGCACGGCGCGAGCCGGGCGGCGGCCCCGGCCCCAACCTCCCCGCGGACGTCCAGGCAGAGTCCGGCGTCCACGTTGCGCAGCCGCACCCGCCCGGTCGCCGGGGGCCGCCCTGCGGTGCCCGGCCCCGAGGCGGGGCCGGTGGACGGCGGCACGGAGCCGGTTCCGGGAGCGGTGGCCCCGGCGCCGCCGGTCCCGGTCGCGGCGGCCGGGGCGGCGTCACCGCCCGGCGACCACAGGCTGACCCCGAGCACGGTGGCGAGCAGTCCGGCCGTGACCAGCCCGGCGCCCGTGCGCAGCGCCCGGGACGCCCCGCCGGCGCCGGCGACCCGCCGGACCACCGCGTCGAGGCCGGATCGGGCGCGGCGCCGGCCGCTTCCGGCCGGGCGTCCGCCGCCGTGCCGGCCGGAGCCCCTCCCCCGCGTGGCACGGCGGCGGACGGCCGTGCGGGATTCGACGTAGCGGCGGGCGCCCCAGCCGAGCACCGCCTCCGCCAGCAGCAGCCCCGCCCCGGCTTCGACCTGGCCGAGCTGCTCGGCGGCGTCGCGGCAGTAGCGGCAGTCGTCGAGATGGCGGCGGACGTCCGGCAGCAGGGCGCCGCCGCGCCGGATCGGGACGTCCAGCAGGCGGTTGTAGTGGCGGCAGGCGTCGGTGGGCGCGAGTTCCCGGTGAGCCCGGACGCAGCCCTCGTGGAACTTCTCCCGGGCCTGCTCCAGGGCGAGCCGGGCGGTTTCGGCGTCCAGGCCCAGCAGGGCGGCCGGGACGGCGGCGGGCTCGCCCTCCACCTCGGTGTGCCACAGCAGGCAGCGGGCGGCGCCGGGCAGATGCTCGAAGGAGTGCTCGGCGAGTCTGCGGTTCTCGGGTATCAGCGGCACGGACGCCCGCATGCCCCGGCCCCCGGCCGGTTTGCCCAGCTCCGGGAGGGCCTGGCGGACGCGCCCGTCGGCGGACCACAGCCGTACGGTGTCCCGCACGGTGACGAGCAGCCGGGGGCGCAGCGCCGCGGCCGGCCCGCCCACTGTCAGCCGGTCGAAGACCTGGTGGAAGGCGGCGGTGGTGGCCATGGCGGCCAGTGGTGAGGAGGAAGCGAGGCAGATCGCCGCGTAGTCGTGCACGGCCTGCCAGTGCCGGGCGACGAGCAGGGCGACGGAGTGGGCGACCTCGGCGTCCGTACTGCCTCTCAGGCGGGCGGCGAGCGACTCGTCGGACTCCCCGGGCGGTCCGGCGGGCGGCGGGTGTCCGGGCGGGGCGGGGTGGGGGGTGGGCACGGGGTGGATTCCTTCGGTGCGGTGCGTACCTGGTGGTGCCTCGGGTGCGGGGGTGCGGGGTGCGTCCGCCCGGTGGCGAACCGGCTCGGCGCGGCCCTTCAACTCGCCTGTCGCGCAAGGTTGTTGAGCCCGCACAATGCGCTCACCCTTCCACAGTCCGGTGACGGCCAACAAGGGCACCCGGACCACATCCGCACCCTGGTGCGCGCCCGGTGTGAACAGCGCGCACGCACGGGGGCGCCGCGCACTCCGCCGGCCCGCACGGCCGGGCGGTCCACTGGTGGTGGCCCCTCACCGGCCCGGCAGGGCCGGGGCGACGCGCGGAACGGCGGCTCTCCCGCGCGGGACGGCCGCCGGCCCTGTTCCTCCCGCCCTCGGCCGGCGGCCCCGGGGGGGCGCTCTGGCGCGTGCTCGGGGCGCGCGCAGGGCGGGGCACGCCGGGGGAACGGTCACGCCGAGGGCGGACCGGGCGTGCCGGTACGGCGGGCGGGCCGCGTGGGCCGGTACGGCGGGCCGCCCGGTTGGGCCGGGCGGGCGGGTTGCCGACGGGGTGTCAGATCTCCCAGCGGCGCAGTCGGTCGGCGGCGCCGTAGACGTCGGTCTTGCCCGACATCAGGTCACGGGCGAGGTCGACCAGCGCGCCGTAGGGCGGGTCGATGCCGACGCCGCTGACGTACATGTACGCCACCGCCGTGGCGCAGGCGAAACGGGCGTTGGCCGACGGGAGCGGCTTGAGCACGGCGAGGGTGTGCAGCAGGGCGGCGGCGCGCCAGGCCGGGTCGGAGTCGACGCCGAGGCGCGGCGGGTCGACGCGGTGGCGGGCGACGGCGGCCACCAGGGCGGAGAAGTCGTTGACGGTGGGCTGGTCCGGCAGCACTTCCTCGTGGCGCTGGAGCAGCCAGGGCACGTCGATGTGGATGACGGGGGTCATCGGTCAGGCGGCCCGCCCCTCGCCCTTGGCGGGCGATTCGTCGTCGGGGAACGCCTCCGCGAACTCGTCGGCGTGGGCCGCGAAGAACCGGCGGAAGGCCTCCGCGCCCTCCTGGAGGGCGCGGTGCCTGGCTATGTCGGCGGCCGCGGCCTCACGCACCAGTGCCTTCATCGACGTACCGCGTTCCTTGGCGATCTGCCGCAGGTCCTCGAGCTCGCGGTCGCTGAACTCCACGTTGAGAGCTGGCATGCCCTCACGGTACCGCGCGGGTACTCAGTCGTAAATAGGTGCAGGTCACAGGGGTGGGACAGGGGTACCGAGACCCGGTGGAACACCCTGTGCGTCCGCGCCGCGCGGACCCGCCGCGCAGCCCGGCACCGATCCGCGGTCCGGTACGCGGCATGCAATGGCGCGCGGTGGCGAAGTTCCACAACTTCCGCCCGCAATCGCTCAGTTCCTGTTCGTGCGTCCGGGCGGCCCGCACACCGACGGTGACGGTGGCGGTGGTAGTGGCGGTGGCGGTGGCGCTCACCACGCGTGCGGCCGTCCGGACCGGTCACGGCCGAGGCAGGTGGTCCCGGCCACGGTGACCCCGACCGCGCGGGTTCCGCCCACGGCCTCGCCCGGCTCCGGCCCGGCCGGCCGCGAACCGCCGGACCGGGGGAGATCCGGACCGTCCCGGCGGGCGGCCGCCGTCCGCGCCGGCCGCCCACGCACTAGGCTGGAGCGCAGGTGACGCACTGTTCACTGTGAGTGCGCGCGTTGGAGTGGCGATGAGGCCGGTGGATCCGTTCGACGATGCCGCCACGGCACGCGCCGTCGTCGACGCGCACGGCGTCCTCGTCGAGTGGAACGAGGGCGCGCAGCGCCTGCTGGGCTGGGCTCCCGGCGAAGTGCTGGGCAGACCCGCCGCCGACCTGGTGGCCGGCGAGGCGCGCCCCGCCCTGCCCGACGAGCCCCGCTCACAGGGCACGGTCACCCTGCGTCATCGCGACGGCCACGACGTGCGGGTGTGGGTGCTGATCCACCACTGGAAGGCCGACAGCTGGCTCCTGGTCACCCCCCTCGAGGGCGGCGGCCCGCCGGACCCCGGCGACGCGCTGTCCGCGGCCCGCCTGCTCCAGTCCCCCTGTCCCGTGGCCCTCTACGACGAGCGGCTGCGGCTGCGGAGGATGAACGGCGCCATGGCCGAGCTCCTGCGGGTGCCGGAGGAGCGGCTGCGCGGACTGCGTCTGTCCGAGATCGACGGCCGGCCGGACGGCGAGGACATCGAGCGGCACATGCGGCAGGTGTTCACCAGCGGCCTGGGACACGACATGCGGACGTATCTCCCCATGGGTGAGGGCGGCGGGGCCGGCGCCTGGCTGGCGAGCATGTCGCCGATCACCGACGCCGACGGGCAGGTGCGCGGGGTGTGCGTCGCCGCCCACGACTTCAGCGAGTACTACCGGGCGCGCGAGCGGTTGCAACTGGTCAACGAGGCGAGCGTGACCATCGGCACCACGCTGGACGTCACCCGGACGGCGGAGGAACTCGCCGACGTCTGCGTCCCGGCCCTCGCCGACTTCGTCGGCGTGAACCTGCTGGCCGGGGACGAGCAGGACGGCGACGGCGGACGGGCCGGGCCGCCCCGCGCGCCGGTGGCCCTGCGCCGCTGCGCCGTGCGCTCGGTCGTCCCGGGCGATCCCGGGATCGTGCCCGGCCCCGGACAGGTGGAGGTCTATCCCGCCTCCTCGCCCGAGGCCGTCTGCCTGACGACCGGCCGGTCGCTGCTGCTGTCCCGGCAGTTGGACGACCCGAAGAAGTGGCTCGCCTGGAACCCCCGGCTCGGCTCGCTCGCCAGTGAGCTCGGGATCCACTCGATGATGGCGGTGCCGCTGCGGGCCCGGGGCACGGCCCTCGGCGTCACGGTCTTCGTCCGGTGGCGGCAGTCGGCCCCCTTCACGGCCGACGACGTCCTGCTGGCCGAGGAGGTCACGGCCCGGGCCGCCATCTGCATCGACAACGCCCGCCGCTACTCCCACGAGCGCGAGACCGCCCTCGCCCTCCAGCGCAGCCTGCTGCCCGAGCACCTGCCGCGGACCGCCGCCGTCGACGCGGCCTGCCGCTATCTGCCGGCCACCCGGATCGGGGTGGGCGGCGACTGGTTCGACGTGATCCCGCTGTCCGGGATGCGGGTCGCCCTCGTCGTCGGGGACGTGGTCGGGCGCGGGGTGCAGGCCTCGGCCACCATGGGCCGGCTGCGCACCGCCGTGCGCACCCTCGCCGACATCGACCTCGCCCCGGACGAGCTGCTGACCCACCTCGACGACCTGGTGGTGCGGATGTCCGGCGAGGCCGGCGACACCTCCTCCGCCGCCGCGGTCGGGGCCACCTGCCTGTACGCCGTGTACGACCCGATCTCGCGCCGCTGCACCCTGGCCCGGGCCGGCCATCCAGCGCCGGTGCTCGTGCCGCCCGGCGGCCCGGCTCGCAGCGTCGAACTGCCCTCCGGCCGGGCCCTGGGCACGGGCGGACTGCCCTTCGAGTCGGCCGTGCTCGACCTGGCGGAGGGCAGCCTGATGTCCTTCCACACCGACGGACTGCTGGAGAGCCACGACGGGGACGCCGTCGCGGGGCACCGGCTGCTGTGCGAGGCCCTGACCGCCCACTCCGGCTCCCTCGACGAGATTTGCGACCGGGTGATCGAAACCCTGCTGCCGGCCGGCGGTGCGGCCGACGACGTGGCCCTGCTGGTGGCCCGCACCCGCGGGCTTCCGGACTCCCAGGTGGCGACGTGGGACATTCCCGCCGACCCCGCCCTGGTCGCCCCGGTCCGCAAGCAGGTCCTGGACCGGCTCGCCGAGTGGGGGCTGGAGGAGGTCGCGTTCATCACCGAACTGGTGGTCAGCGAGCTGGTCACCAACGCCATCCGGTACGGCCTCCCGCCCATCCGGCTGCGTCTGATCCACGACGAGGCGCAACTGATCTGCGAGGTCTCCGACGCCAGCCACACCGCCCCGCACCTGCGCCGCGCCAAGACCTGGGACGAGGGCGGGCGCGGTCTGCTGCTGGTCGCCCAGCTCACCCGGCGGTGGGGCAGCCGGCACACGAGCGAGGGCAAGACGATCTGGGCCGAGCTGAGCCTGGACCGGGACGCGGACTGACGGCGCGTCAGGACAGCTCGGCCAGCCAGGGCCTGACCCGGCGGCGCGCCTCGTGCAGCCGCGACTTGAGCGTGCCCAGCGGAATGCCGATCCGCTCGGCCGCCTCCGCGTACTCCAGCCGGCAGATGTCCCGGTACACCAGCGGCGCCACCAGGTGCGGACGCTCCGCCTCCAGCCGGTCCAGCGCCTCCAGCAGGTCGACGCGGGAGCCGGCGATGACGCTGGTGGTGCGCGGATCGGCCCACTGGACGGGCTCGACGGCCGCGGGCCGCTCCGCGGCCCGGCGCCTGAGCTCGCGGTACTTCTGGCGGCAGCAGTTGGCGACCACCGTGTGCAGCCAGGTGCCGAAGCCGCTGCGGCCCTCGAAGGTGCCGATGCGGCGCGCGAGCCGCAGCAGCACGTCCTGGGCGGCCTCCTCGGCGTCCTCCCGGCAGGGCAGGAAGCGCCCGCACCGCCGGAGCACCTCGGGCCGCACCTCGCGCAGCAGTTCCTCAAGCGCTGCGGCGTCACCGGCGGCGGCGCGGCGGGCGAGGTCGTCGGTCAGTGCGGTGTTCAGTGCCACGGGTCCCCCAGGAGCCGATCTCGGACGGGCATGATGGAGGTATGCCCTCCCTGGAGCGGATCGGTCGCTACCGCCTCGAGGGGCGCCTGGGATCGGGCGCCTTCGGCACCGTGTGGCTCGCCCACGACGACGTGCTGGAGGCCCCGGTGGCCGTGAAGGTGCTCGCCGACAACTGGTCCCACCGCCTGGACGTCCGGGAGCGGTTCCTCTCCGAGGCCCGGCTGCTGCGCAAGGCCGGCTCGCCCCTGGTGGCGCAGGTCTACGACATCGGTGAACTGCCCGACGGCAGGCCCTACTTCGTGATGGAGTACGCCGACGGCGGTACCCTCGCCGACCTGGCCGGCGACGGCCCGCTGCCGGTGCCCGAGGCGCTGCGGCTGACCGCGCTGGCCGCCCGCTGCGCCCACGCCCTGCACGAGGCGGGCATCGTGCACCGGGACGTCAAGCCCGGGAACGTGCTGCTGCGCACCGCGCCGGACGGCACCCGCCGGGTGCTGCTCGCCGACCTGGGACTCGCCAAGAGCCTGGCCGAGGCGTCGGGGCTGACCCTGGCCGCGGGTTCGGCCGGCTACCGGCCGCCCGAGCAGGCGGCGCCGGGAGCGGGCATCGACGCGCGGGCCGACGTCTACGCCCTGGGCGCGGTCGGCTACCGGCTGGTCACCGGCGTGGTCCCGGCGGCGCCGGGCAGCGTCGTACCGCCCGGCCGGCTCGTTCCCGGCGGGCTGGACCCGGGCGTCGAACGGGCGCTGATGCGGGCCCTGGAGCCGGACCGCGAGCGGCGCTGGCCCACGGCCCTGGCGTTCGCCGAGGAGCTGGAGGGGCCGGGCGGCGGGCGACCGGCCGCCGCCCGGCCGTCCGCCGCACGGCCGGCCGTCCGGTTCGCCGTCCGGTTCGCATCCCGGACCGCCGCCCGGTTCCCCGCGGGGCGCAGGCCCCTGGCCGTGGCCGCCGTGGTGGCCGCGGCCGCGGCCGGGCTCGCGGCCGGCGGTCTGGCCCTCGCCCCGGCGCTGCGGACCTCCGCGCCCCCGGACGTCCGGGTGGAGGACGCCACCGGCCGGATCGCGCTGCGGGTGCCGGGCGCCTGGGCACGAGGGCTGCGCGACTCCGGCTGGGACCCGGCCGCACTGGGGCTGCCGCCCGGGCACGAGCCGGGGCTGGCCGTCGCCGACGACCTGTCCCGCTGGCCGGACCTGGGTACGGAGGCGCGGGGCGTGTTCGCCGGCCTGAGCAAGCACGGCGACGTGACCGCCCGGGTGAACGCCCTTGTCCACTCCGGCTGCCGTTACGACGGCAGCCGGGCCGCCCCGGGCCCGTACTGGCACGGCCGGGTCCGCGTCTGGAGCGACTGCCCCGGCGGCGGCCGGCTGACGGAGGCCGGGCTGGTCCCGGACGGCCGGGCCCGGCCCCAGGTGTATGTGCAGATCCGGCAGCGGGAGGGCGCCGACGCGACCGACCGCATACTCCGCTCGCTGCGGGTCACCTGACCCCCGTACGGGTGAACACCGCGCGGCGGCCGGACGGGAACGACTCCCCGGGAGGAATCCGCGGCCCGCGGCGAACTTTCCGCCCGGTGGGTGCATCGGACACTCATGACGGCGCACCGGGCGCCGTGCGCACGCGCCGGCCGCGTGCGAGGCAACGTGAGAGGTGTGGAACATGGCGTACACATCCCCGTCCGCGAACCGGGCCGCCCTGCTGGTGGGCGCGGTCGCCGTCGTCGGTCTGCTCACCGGCTGCGGTGACGGCGCCGGCGGCGGTGCGGCGAGCGCCCCGCAGAAAGTGTCCGGCACCGCCGCCCCCGCGTCCGACACCACCGCCGTACCGCCGCCGGCCCGCAGCGGCACACCCGGCGCCGCCGCCACCGCCGCGGGCCGCACCGGCACGCACACCACCACGGGCCCGGCCACCGGCCCGGGCACCACCGCCACCACCGGCAGCGGCAGCGGCAGCGGCAGCGGCAGCGGCAGCGGCGGCAACACCGGCGGCGGCGGGGGAACACGCTGCCACACCTCCGAGCTCAGGGCGTCGGTGGGCCGCAACGACCCGGGCGCCGGACAGGAGAACTTCCCGGTGGTGCTGACCAACGTCTCCGGCCGCACCTGCACGGTGCGCGGATACCCCGGCGCCGCCTTCGTGGACGCCGCCGGCCGGCAGCTGGGCCCGGACCCGAAGCGCTCACCGGGCACCCCCGCCACCGTGACGCTGCGACCGGGCCGCAGCGCCTGGGCGGGACTGTCCTTCTCCAACCCGGAGGTGAGCGGGGCGCGCAGCGCGAAGCCGGCCGCACTGCTCGTCACGCCCCCGGACGAGCGCGACCATCTCACGGTCCGGTGGACCGCCGGGCCGGTCCCGGTCGGCGGCAACGCCTCCTCGGTGTTCCTGACCGTGTTCAGCCCCGGCACCGCGCCCTGAGCCCCGGCACCGCGCCCTGAGCCCCGGCACCGCGCCCTGAGCCCCGGCACGGTGCCCCTGGCGGGGCCGTGCCAACCGTCTGCTTCGATGGCGGTGCTCCGCCTGCGCGCGCACCGTCCGCGCACGCGGAGCGCACCTGTTTCCCGCGTCCGGAGGGCCGTACCCTGAACACCCCGCTCGCCGAGGCCCTCTCGGTCGTGCTGCTCGCCGCCGTGCTCGCGTGGGCCGTGATCCGGCCCTTCGGGCTGCCCGAGGCGGTGCCGGCCGTCCCCGCCGCCGGGGTCGCCGTGGCCACCGGGGCGATCTCCCTGGACCACGCGCGGGATGAGACGCTGCGGCTGGGCCCCGTGGTCGGGTTCCTCGCCGCGGTGCTGGTGCTCGCCCATTTCTGCGACGTGGAGGGGCTGTTCCGGGCGTGCGGGGCCTGGACGGCCCGCTGGGCGGGCGGCCGCCCGGTACGGCTGCTGACCGCGGTGTTCGCGCTGGCCTCGGCGATCACCGCGGTACTGAGCCTGGACGCGACCGTGGTGCTGCTGACGCCGGTGGTGTTCGCCACCGCCGCGCGCACCGGGGTGCGGCCCAAGCCGCATGTGTACGCCTGCACGCATCTGTCCAACACGGCGTCGCTGCTGCTGCCCGTCTCCAACCTCACCAACCTGCTGGCGTTCGCGGCGAGCGGACTGAGCTTCACCCGGTTCGCCGCGCTGATGGCGCTGCCGTGGCTGGCCGCGATCGGGGCCGAGTACCTGGTCTTCCGGCGCTTCTTCGCCCGTGACCTGGCGGCCGCGGCGCCCGCCCGGTCCACCGGCGAGCCGGCTGGGCTGCCGCTGTTCGCGCTCGTCACCGTGGCGTGCACGCTCGCGGGGTTCGTGGTCGCCTCCGCGTTCGGCGCCGACCCGGTGTGGGCGGCGCTGGCGGGGGCGCTGGTGCTCTCCGGGCGGGCGCTGCTGCGGCGCGCGGCCACCCCGGTGACCGTGGTGCGGGCGGCGGCGCCGGCCTTCCTGGCGTTCGTCCTGGCGCTCGGCGTCGTCGTGCGGGCCGTGGTCGACAACGGGCTCGCGGACGCGCTCGGGCGGGTGCTGCCCGGCGGCACCGGGCTGCCCGCGCTGCTCGGTGTGGCGGCGCTGGCCGCCGTGCTGGCCAACCTGATCAACAATCTGCCCGCGGTGCTCGTGCTGCTGCCGCTGGCCGCCCCCGCCGGGCCCGGGGCCGTGCTCGCCGTGCTGCTCGGCGTGAACATCGGCCCCAATCTGACCTACGCCGGGTCGCTGGCCACCCTGCTCTGGCGGCGTATCGTGCACCAGCACGAACACGGCGTGGACCTCGGGGAGTTCACCCGGCTCGGTCTGCTGACCGTGCCGGCCGCGCTGGTGCCCGCCGTGGTGGCACTGTGGGGGTCGCTGCGGGTGCTGTGAGGTTCCGTGTCGCCGAGGGAGGCCGACCGATGCGTGTGATCGCCTGGCTCGTGGAGGGCACCTGGCCCGCCTGCGTGGACGCGGTGCGCACCCATGCGCCGCACGCGTCCGAGGTGGTGCTGCTGCACGTCAGCGGACCCGAGGTGCCCGGTGTGGCGCACGGGGCGTTCGCCGGGCTGCTCGGGCGCGGCCATCCCTCGGGGCGCCTCCCGGCCGAGGGGTGGGGCCGGGACCCCGGCGACCGGGTGGCCGACCTCGAAGGTACGTCGGCGGCCGAGCTGTTGGACGCCGCGGCGGAGCGGCTGGGGCGGCCGTGCACCCGGCTGGAGCGCGCTGGGCGGCCGGAACGGGAGGCGGTGGCCGCCTGCGAGGACGCGGATCTGCTGGTCCTGGCCCGCGACGGCGACCGGGCCCGGCTGGGCCCGCACAGCCTGGGGCCCGCCGTACGGTTCGCCGTCGACCACGCACCGTGCCCGGTGCTGCTGGTGTGGCCGGAGACGGCGCCGGACCTCACCACGCTCCCTCCCCCGCCTCCGGGCCCCGACGCGGCCCCGCCACCGCCCCCGCATGCCCGTCCCCACCCGCATCCGCATCCACCCGGGCATCGGTGAGGGCGGCTCAGGGGGCGTAGTCGTAGCCGTCGTATCCATAGCCGCCGTAGCCACCGCCGTAGCCGCCGTACCCGCCGCCGCGCCTGTGGTGGTGGTGTCCGTCGCCGGCGCAGGGACGGCCTGCGACGTCGCAGCCGGCGGTGGGAGAGGGCTGCGGGGCCGTTCCGCCCGCGGACGCCGTCGCCGAGGGGGCCGGTGCGGCCGGCGAGCCGGAGGCGCCCGGTGACGCGGGCCGGCCGGAGGCGCCGGGCGACGCCGGGGTGGCTCGCTGCGACGGGTACGCCGAGGCGCCGCCGTCCGTGTCCCAGTCGACCGCCGCCATCTGGAGGCTGGGCTGGGAGGTGTCGATGGTCCAGCGCTGGGTGTCCGTCCTCGCCCGGGTCTTGAGCACGAGGGCGCCCGCGCCGTTCGTGGCGGCGGGGGTCAGGGCCAGGTCCTGGTCGAACCGGGGGACCAGGGTGCCCTGGAGGGTGAAGTCGTAGCGGATGTCCTTGCCGCCCTTGCGGGAGGCGGGCACGCAGGGGGCGAGCTGGACGGAGTAGCCGAGGTGGGAGTCCAGGCACAGTCGCGGTGCGGCGACGCTGCGCAGGAGGCCGTCGGCCTCGTACGCCCACTGCTGGCCGGCCGCCCCGGAACAGGTCGCCAGCTCGGTCTCCGCGCCCTTGACGGCCTTCCCGCCGACCACGCCGACGCACAGGCCGGAGGCGACGTTGTGCAGCCGGCCGCGCAGGGTGCCCTTCGCGTCCGCGCCCGAGCCGGTCCGGGAGGGCCCGGAGGAGGCGCCCGAACCGGCGGGGTGGCCGGAGGGCTGCCCGCCGGCGCGCGGCGGGGTGCCGTCGCCGGACCCGAGGACCGCCCACAGCACGAGTGGCACCACGACCAGTCCGCCGACCGTGGCCACCGCTATGGCGAGGTTGCGCTGCCGGGCGGAGCGCCGGGCCGCCCGCTGCGCCGAACGCCGGCCGGCCGCGCGCGGCCCGGGAGAGGCACCCGGTCCCTCGCCCGCCGTGGCCGCCGCCGTGGCCGCCGTCGTGGCCGCCGTCGCGTCCGCGGCGGGACCGCCGGGTTCCGGCGACCGGCCGGTACCCGATCCACCACCGGACCCGGATCGCCCGCCCGACCCCGATCGCCCGCCGGACCGGGGTGTCCGGCCGGGCCCGGCGGTCGCGGAGGGGGCGTCCGGACCGCCCGCCGCGGATGACACGGCCGCGCCGAACGGGCCGCCGAAGCCGCCCGCACCCGGCCCGGCGGAGGCGGCCGGGTCGGCCGCTCCTGGAGCCGCCGGGCCGCCCGCACTCGACGCGGCCGGCGCGAGCCCCTCCCCCGGACCGTCCTGATCCGCCGACGCGGCGGCGAACCGTGCACCGGGGCCGGCGGGGCCGCCCGGCACGCCGGCTCCGAAGACCTCGCCGGCAGCGCCCGCACCCGGCGCCGCGGCCCCGAAGGCCTCACCAGGACCCTCCGCACCGGGCGCCGCAGCCCCGAACGACTCGCCAGGCCCCTCCCAATCGGTCACCGCGGCCCCGAACGGCTCGCCGCCCGGGGGCGCGCCGAAGGCGGCCGGCGCGGGGGCCGCGCCCCCGGTGGGCGTACCGGGCGGGCCGGACACGGGTCCCTCGGCGCCGGTCGGACGGCCGACCGGATCCGGGCCGGAGGCGGCACCCGGACCGGAGACCGCACCCCCACGACGTGCCCGGCCCGGCCCGGACGCCTTGCCGGCACGGCGACCGCGGACGGGTGCGGGTATGGGTGTGGGTGTGGGTGCGGGTGCGGGTATGGGTATGGGTATGGGTGTGGGTGTGGCCGCGGACGCCCCGCCGCTCCACGGGGCGGTGCCCGGACCGTTGGCCGGCTCCCCGGTGGAGGGCGAGGTGAAGTCCTCGCCGGCGACCGGAGGGCCCGGCGGCATCGCGGGCGGCGCGAACGGCTCCCCGCCCGCGGGCGCCCCGGTCCCGGCCCACGGGTTCCCGGCCGTCCCGGCCGGCTCCTCGCTCGCCGCCCGCAGGCGCGTCTCCCGGTACCGTGCCGCGCCCCAGCCGAGCACGCCCTCGGCCAGTGCCGTGCCGAGGTCGCCGTTGAAGTGGGCGAGCTGGTCGGCGGTGTTGCGGCAGTGGGTGCATCCGGCCAGGTGCCCGCGCAGGTCGGGGTCGATGTCGACGCCGCCGCGCCGGTAGGTGACGTCCAGCAGCCTGAAGTAGCGCAGGCAGTCCTGTTCGGGGGCGGTTTCGCGGTGGACCTGGAGGCATTCCTCGCGCAGCCGCTCACGGGCGCGCCGCAGTTCGGTGTGGGCGTGCTCCTCGTCGATGCCCAGCAGCCGGGCGGGCGCGGCCAGCGGCTCGCCCTCGACCTCGGCGTGCCACAGCAGCGCGCGGGCGGTCTGGGGCAGCCGCTGGAACGCCCCGGAGAGGACGCGCCGGCCGCCCGGCGGGAGCAGCAGGGGGGCGATCCGGTCGCCGCCGGCGGCGGCCCGCAGGTCGGGGTGGAGCATCTCGTGCCGGTGGTCGGTGCTCCACTCGGCGGCTATCCGGCGCACGGTGACCAGCAGTTGGGGCCGCCACGCGGCGGTCGGCCCGGACTGCCGCAGGGAGGCGCCGAACAGCCGGGTGAACGCCGCGGTGGTGAGCATGCCGGCGGCCTGCGTCCCGTCGGTGCACAGCCGCGCGTAGGCGAAGGCGGCCTCCCAGTGCCGGTCGAGGAGTTCGCCGACGGGATGCGGTGCGGGAGAGGCGCCCGTCCATTTCCTCAGCTCGGCGCTCAGCTCCTCGTCCGTCGTGCCGTACCTTCCGGAGGCGCCGAAGACGCCGGACGGGCCGGGCGTGCCCGGTCCGCCGGAAAGAGGGGCGGGCCCGGGGGAATCCGGCATGCCTGGGTCCTTCACGGCCGCATTCCTCCATACACCGCGGATTCGTCCGTACCAGAAGTGGGGGGTGCCGGGGCAAATCGAACGGCCTTCGCACAAAGGGAAGACCCATAGTCAGCACGCCGACAACCCACACCTTTGCACAGGTCAGCGGGGACAACAAGAGATCACCCGCTTTTCCCCACAGCACTTTCGCCTCAACCCTGTTGACGAATTGTCAATTCAGGCCGTGAGAATTGTGGCGGCGTAATTCCCAGTGGCCGCTGACGGCGTGCGGGACGTGCGGCCGCCGCAGCTCCTCGATCTCCTTGTCGCTCAGTCGGAGATCCACGGCCGCCACCGCGTCCCGCAGGTGCCCGGGCCGGGACACGCCGACGATCGGCGCCGTCACCCCGGACCGGGCCGGACCGGCGCGGCGCCGCCCGGTTGCTGCCCGGTTGCCGCCCGGTTGCCGCCCGGTTGCTGCCCGGTTGCTGCCCGCAGGTGACCGCCCGGCGTGGGAGCGGCCGGGCGGGGCGGCCCGTCGCGCATCCTCGGCGCAGGCGACCGGTGTCACGCCGGTCCTGGCCGTGCGGGAGGAACGCGGTGCCGACACGTCCGACCATCCTCAGAACCCTCGTCGCGGTGGCCGTGCTGCCCCTGGCCCTGCTGACGCCCGCCTGGGCCCGGCCCGACCCGCCCCGCAGGGCGCTCCCCGAGGCGCCGGCCACCCTGTGCGCCACGGCCGGCGTGCTGCGCGGCAGCCACCACCAGTGGGCCCAGATCGGCCTGTGCGCCGGCAACGGCACCCCGGCGATGGCCGTTTCCGCCCCGGCGAGCTGCGGGTACCCCTCCACGAAGGTGCGCTACGCCTGCCAGACCTCGGGCTCGTGGACCGCCACCCGGGACGGTGTGACGGTGGCCTCCGGGACGCTCCCCGGCTCGGGGGTGTATCCCGGGCCGGGTACGTACGAGTTCACGGCCACGGTGCACGTGCGCTCCGCCCCCGCGGGCGTCGACCTGACCGGCACCGTGCGCACCCCCCTGACCCTGACCGCCCCGCGGCCGAAGCCCACCCACCGCGTCACGGTGGACCGTGCCGTGCTGCGCGCCCGCGCCACGACCACGCTGACCTACCGGGTGTACCGGGACAGCGACGAGGGCGACGGCAACGGCCGCCTCGGCCTGATCGCGCGGGAGGACTCCGGGGCGAGGATCAGCACGGACGACCCCCGCTGCGTCAACCCGCTGGTGGGACGCCACCCCTCCCGGACGCGGCTGCGGCACGCGCTCGACTGCTCCCTGACCGGCCTCCAGCCCGGCCACCCCGAGACCGTGCGGGTCCGGGTCACGCTCGGTTCCGCCTGTTCGACGGTCGTCTCGAAGCTGGGCTACTGGATGCCAAGGGGCCAGGAGCTCTACACCGGCGGCATGCAACCGGGGCCGGCGGTGAGCTGCTCCTAGGGGTGCGGGGCCGTGGCGGACGGGTCCTCGGGGTGCGAGGTGGCGCCGGAGGGGTCCTCGGGGTGCGAGGTGGCGCCGGAGGGGTCCTCGGGGTGCGAGGTCGTACCGGCGGAGTCCCCGGGGCGCGGGGTGACGCGGGCAGGGTCGCGGGGGTGCGGGGTCCCCGGTCCGTCGAGCAGGTCCAGGGCCCGCTCCCAGCCGAACGCGGGCCGGGAGCCGTCCGCCGCGGGCTCGCCGGAGTACGGCTCACCGAAGCGCACGCCCATCCCGCGCAGCCGTGCGACGCTCTCCCGGTAGGCGGGGTGGGCGGCCAGGGTGCCGGCCACGCACGGCAGGACGGCGACCGGGACGCCGAGGCCGTACGTCTCGCACAGCGTGGCGAGGGCGAGGGTGTCGGCGGTTCCGGCGGCCCACTTGTTGATGGTGTTGAAGGTGGCGGGGGCGACGGCCACGGCGTCCGGCGGCGGGAAGGGCCGCGGATCGCCCGGGGTGCGCCACGCGGACCGGATGGGCCGGCCGGTGCGGGTCTCGATCGCGGCGGTGTCGAAGAAGCCGCCCATGGCGACCGGTGTCGCGATCACGCCGACCTCCCAGCCGCGCCGCTGGGCGGCGCCGACGAGGTCGCCGACGCCCGCGGCCGTGCCCGCCGCGCACACCACGACGTACAGGAAGGGTTTCGGGGCCGGTTCGGTCACCCGGCAACCCTACTGAACGGCCGCGGGCCTCAGCGCAGCGGGAAGGTGCGTCCGCGCTCGGACTCGGGGCGCGGACCGTGGATGCGGCGCTCGCTCTCCTCGATCGGCACGTCGTTGATGCTCGCCTCGCGCCGGGTCATCAGACCGTGCTCGTCGAACTCCCACAGCTCGTTGCCGTACGAGCGCCACCACTGGCCGTGGACGTCGCGCGACTCGTACTGGAAGCGCACGGCGATGCGGTTTCCCTCGAAGGCCCACAGGTCCTTGCGCAGCGCGTAGTCCAGCTCGCGCTGCCACTTGGCGGTGAGGAACCCGATGATTTCGGCGCGCCCGGTGACGAAGGTGTCCCGGTTGCGCCAGACGGAGTCCTCCGAGTAGGCGAGCGCGACCCGCTGCGGGTCCCGGGTGTTCCACGCGTCCTCGGCGGCCTGGACCTTCCGGGCCGCGCTCTCGCGGGTGAACGGCGGCAGCGGCGGACGGTCTTCGGTCACGGGTACTCCTCGGTGGCGGGATTTCGCGGGTGCGCCCGGGTCGACGCGGGTGGACGCCCGTCCGCGGAGAGCTGGACGGGTGTGCCCGGCCCGGGAGGCGGCTCACCCGCACGCCGGGGCGGGCCTGTCCCGGGCAGCGGGGCGGCGGGTGGCGGGCGGCGGGCCGTCGGCGGACCCGCTCACCGCCGGCCGCCCGCTGCCCGGGCGCGGCGGGCCGCCGCGGCGGGTTCACGCGGGCCGGTCCGCCTCGGACACCGTGATGGCGCCGACGGGGCAGGCGCGGGCCGCCTCCCTGGTCATCGGGTCGCCGCCGCCGTCCTCCCGGCCGGGCAGCAGGCTGCTGTAGCCCTCGTCGTCCTGGGTGAACACACCCGGGGCGGCCAGGGCGCACTGGCCGGCTCCGATGCAGCGGTCCCTGTCGATGTCGATGCGCATGACGGCAGCCTCTTACCAGGTCACGGGGAGTTCCAGCATCCCCTGGATCGTGTCGCCCGGTTTGTGCCGGATCTTGTCCGGGGCGACGGCCGGACGGAGGCGGGGCAGCCGCCGGAACAGCGTGCCGAGGGCGATCTCCAGCTCGGCGCGGGCGAGGTTCTGCCCCAGGCACTGGTGGATGCCGAAGCCGAAGGCGAGGTGCTGGCGGGAGGGGCGGTGCAGGTCGAGGGTGTCCGGGTCGGAATGGACGTCCTGGTCGCGGTTGATGACGGAGGTGGAGAAGAGCACGCCGTCGCCCGCCCGGATGGTCGTGCCGGCCGCCTCGATGTCCTCCGTGGCCAGCCGCAGCAGGCCGTCCGCGATGGACAGCATCCGCATCAGCTCCTCGACGGCGGCGGGCAGCAGCGCCGGGTACGCGCGCAGCTCGGCCAGCCGCTCGGGGTGCCGCAGCAGGGTGTACGCGCCGAGCGAGATCATGTTGGCGGTGGTCTCGTGGCCGGCCACGAGCAGGATGAGCGCGATCGAGACCAGCTCGGTCCGGTCCGGGCTCCCCTCGCGCAGTTGCCGCCGTACGAGTTCGCCCAGCAGGCCGTCGCCGCCGCCGGGTTCCTCGCGCTCGCGGTCGATCAGGCCGCCCAGGTACTCCTCCAGGCGCTGCCGGGCGCCCTGGGCGTCGGCGGCGGTGGGGCCGCGCAGCAGGCGGCGGGACTGCTCCTCGAAGAACTCGTGGTCGGCGTAGGGGACGCCGAGCACCTCGCAGATCACCATGGACGGCACGGGCAGCGCGAAGGCGCCGACCAGGTCGGCGGGCGGCCCCTGGTCGGTCATCGCGTCCAGCAGGCCGTCGACGACACGCTGGATGCGCGGCCGGAGCTCGTTGGCCCGCTTGACGGTGAAACTCGGGATCATCATGCGCCGCTGGGCGCGGTGCTCGGGGTCGTCGACGCCCAGCAGGGCGACCCTGCGGTCCCGGACCACGGCGAAGCGCGGCGCGGTCACGGGAAAGCCGGTGCGGGTGCGGTCGGTGGACAGGCGCGGGTCGGCCAGCAGCTCACGGGCGAGGGCGTGCCCGGTGACCAGCCAGGCCGGGCGGCCGTCGTAGAGCCTGACGCGGGCCAGCGGCCGGGCGGCGCGCAGTGGGTCGTAGCCGGCGGGCGGGTGGTAGGGGCAGGTGCGGTCCTGGGGGAAGGCGACGGGTGCGGCGGGGGCGGCCGAGTGGGTCGGGTCCGTCATGGAAGACCTCGCAGACGAAGGGTGCGTCGTGCCGGTCCCATTGGATGCCCGAGGCATCCATGGTGCGACGCGAAGTTCGGCCGGATCGCCGCAGCGGGAGATCTGGCCGGGAAGCGGCTGTTGCGCGGCGCGGCGTGCCCCGCACGGCGTCCGGCGCCCCGCCCTCCCCGTGGCCGCGTCCGGCGCCCCGGCCGTGTCCCGCGTGCCGCCGTCCGCGATCCAGTGTGCCTCGCGCGGCGGTGTGCCGGTGCGTTGCGTGACCCGTGTGCCGGTGCGTTGCGTGACCCGTGTGCCGGTGCGTTGCGTGACCCGTGTGCCGGTGCGTTGCGTGACCCGTGTGCCGGTGCCCCGCGCGGCCGTGTGCCGGTGCTTCACGTGACCGTGTGCCGATGCTTCGCGTGACCGTGGGCAGGCCGGTGAGTGGTGGTGCTTAATCCGGTTGCCGGGGCGGGGGTCCGGGTTGGAGGATCCGGCCATGCCCACGATCGACGTGTTCCCGCTGTTGCTGTCCGCCGCCGCCCGTCCGGCGCGCCGACAGCAGCCCGGCGGCCCCCGGAGGCCCGGCCCGTCGCGGCCGTGACCGCCGCGCTCGTCGCGGGCCTGCTCGCGGGCTATGGCATCGCCATGCCCGTCGGGGCCGTCGCGACCTACCTCGTGTCCCTGACCGCCCGTACGTCCCTGCGCACCGGAGGCTGCGCCGCGCTGGGCGTGGCCACCGCGGACGGGTTCTACGCCCTGCTGGCCACGCTCGGTGGCGCCGCCCTGGCCGGTGCGCTGCGGCCGGTGCTGCTGCCGCTGCGCTGGGTCTCGGCCGCGGTGCTGACCGTGCTCGCCGTGTGGGGCGCGGTCACCGCGCTGCGCCGGTACCGCGGCCACCGGCTCGCCACCCGGCCCGAACCGCCCCCACCGGGCCCGGGCCGCGCCTACCTGGGCCTGCTGGGGATCACCCTGCTCAACCCGACCACCGTGATCTACTTCGCGGCGCTGGTCATCGGCGCCCGTGCCACCGGCTCCGCCGTGCCGCCCGCGGAACAGGGGGTGTTCGTACTGGCCGCGTTCGCCGCCTCGGCGAGCTGGCAACTGCTGCTCGCCGGCGGCGGCGCGCTGCTGGGCCGGGCCCTGACGGGCCGCCGGGGGCGGCTGGCGACGGCGCTGGTGTCGAGTGCCGTGATGACGGCGCTCGCGCTGCGGATGGTGGCGTCCGCGGCGTGACCCGCCGGGCGAGGCGGTGCCCGGCCGGCACCGCCCGCCCGGTGGGAGGAGCATCCCGGTACCCGGCAGGAGGAGCATCTTGGCCGGCCCGAGTGACCACCGGACGGGCGGTGCGGCCCGCCGGGGCCCGACCGCCCGGTCCGGCCCGGCGGAACCACCGGCCGGGCCGACCGGACGGCCTGCAGACCCGACCGGCCCGACCGGCCCGACCGGCCCGACCGGCCCGACCGGCCCGACCGGCCCGACTGGCCCGATCCCGACGTCCGGCGGCCGCCGTGGCGCGCCGGATCGCGTCGCGTCGCGCCGGCCGCCGCGTCCCGCCGCCCGCTCACCCGCTCACTCGCTCAGCGCCCGCTTCGCCGCGCACGGCCGGCCGGACGGCTTTCGGCCTGTGCCCCGCGGCGTGCTGCGGGCGGGGCTCCGGGGGGAAGCGGTAGGGATGAACCGTGCGGACGCCGATGTTGACGGTGGTGCACGAGCAGTCACCGAACGCGACGAGAGGACCGGCACCATGCCACTCGAGGGCGAGTACGAGCCCAGCCCGGCCCAGTGGGTGCGGGACCAGGTGGAGCTGTACGAGAGCTCCGGCGGCACCAAGGGCACCACGCTCCTGGACACGGGACTGCCCGTGATCCTGCTGACCACACGGGGCGCGCGCAGCGGCAAGCTCCGCAAGACGCCGCTGATGCGCGTGGAGCACCAGGGGAAGTACGCGGTGGTGGCCTCCCAGGGCGGCGCGCCCAAGCACCCCTTCTGGTACTTCAACCTCAAGGCGGACCCGCGGGTGGAGTTGCGGGACGGACCGGTCGAGCAGGACATGACGGCGCGCGAGGTCACCGGCGACGAGAAGCGCGAGTGGTGGGAGCGGGCCGTCGCCGCGTACCCGCCGTACGCCGAGTACCAGGAGAAGACCTCGCGGGAGATCCCGGTCTTCGTGCTCGAGGCGGCCGACGGGCACTGAGCCGCGCACCGCCCGGCTGCCGGCAGCCGGCGGAGGGAATCCGGGCGGCGCGGGCATGAAGCCGCCTCCGCCCGGGCACCCGTGCCTCAGGCCCCGCCGCGCTCCCCCGTCGCGGCGGGGCTTTCCTGTGCCCGCCCGGCCCGGCGGTCGGTGACGTCGAGGAAGATCTGGTGCGCCGTCGGGACCATGCTGGCGATCGAGCGCTTGATGCGGACGGCGACCTCCTCGACCCGTTCGCTGTCCAGGCCGGGCACGAGGTCGATCCGGGCGGCCACCAGCATCGAGTCCAGGCCGAGCTTCATGGTGAGCAGGGCCTCCACGCTGTCGATCTCGGGCTGCGCCTCCAGCAGGCTCTGGATGCGGCCGCTCAGCTCGGGGTCGGCGGCCTCCCCGATCAGCTGGTCGCGTGCGTCGCGGCCCAGGCGGTACGCCACGTAGACCAGCAGCGCGCCGATCGCGAGCGACGCGGAGGCCTCCCACACCACCTGACCGGTGATCATGTGCAGGGCCATGCCGACGATGGCCAGGGTCACGCCGAGCACCGCGGTGCCGTCCTCGGCCACGACGGTGCGCAGCGCCGGGTCGCGCAGTCCGCTCCCGGCGCCGCCCTGCCGGCGCACCTGGTGCACCGCCCGCAGCAGCGACAGGCCCTCGGCGACGAGGGCCACGCCGAGCACGACCAGGCCGGTGACATAGCCGCTGAACGTCTCCTGCTCGTCGCCGCGCAGCGCCTCCACGCCCTGGAAGACGGAGAAGCAGCCGCCCATGACGAAGATGCCGACGGCGGCGAGCAGCGACCAGAAGAACCGCTCCTTGCCGTAGCCGAAGGGGTGGCGCCGGTCGGCGGGGCGCCGGCTGCGCCGCAGCGCGGCCAGCAGGAAGATCTCGTTGAGGCTGTCGGCGACGGAGTGCGCCGCCTCCGACAGCAGCGCCGGCGAGTGCGCGATCAGGCCGCCGACGGCCTTGGCGACCGCGATGACGAGATTCGCGGCCAGCGCCACCAGTACGGTGACGCGGGTCCGGCGGTCGGCGCGCCGGTCCTCAGCCAGGTGATCCTTCGTAGGCTCCTCTTGTGTCCCGCTCACGTTCGCCGACTGCCCCGGCCAGTGCGGCTCATACCCGTGCCCTCGGCGGATTTCGGGGAACGCGTTCACCAGGGCACCCGTGCGGCGGGTGCGCGCGAGGCGTACGAGCGCCGGCGGGGCGCCGGTCGGGACGGGAGGACGGATGACCGACGGTGGCGGAGGCAACCGGGCCTACGGCCACAAGCCCTTCAAGCGGTCCAGGAGCCATTTCGCGGACCGGATCACGGCCGACGGCCGGGACGGATGGCCGGTGGAGGCGGGGCGCTACCGGCTGGTGGTCAGCCGGGCCTGTCCGTGGGCGAGCCGGGCGCTCGTCTCGCGCCGGCTGCTCGGTCTGGAGGACGCCCTGTCGCTCGCCGTCGTCGATCCGGTCCAGGACGACCGCAGCTGGCGCTTCACCCTCGACCCCGGCGGCCGCGACCCCGTACTGGGCATCCGCTTCCTGAGCGAGGCCTACGACGCGCGGGAGGCCGGCTACCCGGGCGGGGTGAGCGTGCCCGCGGTGGTGGACGTGCCCAGCGGCAAGCTGGTGACCAACGACTATCAGCAGCTCACTCTGGACCTCGCCACCGAGTGGAGGGCGCTGCACCGGCCCGGGGCGCCCGACCTGTACCCGCGGGCGCTGCGCGACGAGATCGACGAGGTGATGGCCGACGTCTACGAGGACGTCAACAACGGGGTGTACCGGGCCGGCTTCGCCACCGGCCAGGAGGAGTACGAGGCCGCGTGCGCGGGAGTGTTCCGGCGGCTGGAGCGGCTTGCGGACCGTCTGGCCGGGCAGCGGTACCTCGTGGGCGACACGATCACCGAGGCGGACATCCGGCTGTTCACCACCCTGGTCCGTTTCGACGCGGTGTATCACGGACACTTCAAGTGCAACCGCTGGAAGCTGGCGGAGAACCCGGTCCTGTGGGCGTACGCCCGCGACCTCTACCAGACGCCCGGCTTCGGCGACACGGTCGACTTCGACCACATCAAGCGGCACTACTACCAGGTGCACACGGGCATCAACCCGACCGGCATCGTGCCCCTGGGGCCGGACCTGTCCGGCTGGCTGACGCCGCATCACCGCGAGAAGCTCGGCGGCCGGCCCTTCGGCGGCGGTACGCCGCCGGGGCCCGTGCCGCCCGGCGAGGAGGTCCCGCCGCGGGGCAGGCCCTGACCCCCGCACCTTACCGCCCGACCCGTTTTCGACCCGTGGAGCCGTGGCCCGCGGGCCGCGGCCCTCAGAAGGAGACACAGGTGGCCAAGAAGAAGCACAAGCTCCCGCTCGCCTACCAGCCCATCGGCTTCGTGCTGGGCTGGGCCGGCGGGGCACTGGCCGGAATGGCGTTCCGCGCCACATGGAAGGCGATCCGGCACGAGGACGACGCCCCCGACGCGCTGGACCAGGACCGCCGCTGGGGCGAGGTCCTGGTGGCCGCGGCCGTCCAGGGCGCCATCTTCGCGGTGGTGCGCAGCGCGGTGGACCGCGCGGGCGCCAAGGCCATCGAACGCTCCACGGGCGTCTGGCCCGCCAAGGAGAAGGGCGGCCGCGACTGACCCCGACCGCGCGGCACGGGGCCGCCCCCTTCTGCCGGGGGGCGGCCCCGCCCCGTTCCTGTCCCCGCCGCCCCCACCACCGGCCCTCCCGGCCGGCACGCCACGCCACCCCCGCATTCCTGCCCCGTCCCGGACCGCGGCCGACGGTCCCGGACCCGCAGCACAGGCCCCCGGACCGAGCGGTCCCGCCCGCGCCTCCCGGTACATACGGACCGGCAGTCACCGCCCGCGCGACCGGCCGCCACGACCGCCACCGCGGCCCAGGTGCCTGATGCCCCAGAACCCCGCACCGTCCGCATTCCGTGCTCCCCGGGTACGTGCACCTCCGCCCGTCCTCCGGCTCCGGGGCTCGGACCGGCGGCTCCGGCCCGCCCTCCACGCTCCCCGGGCCCACGGACCGGCCGCCCCCGCGCTCCCCGGGCCCGCGGACGGCCCTGCGGTCCGCCCGCGCTCCGGGGCCTCACCCCCACCCGCCCCGGGACTCCGGGACGAGCAGTCCCCGTACCCCCGCCCCGGGCGGCCGGGGCGGCCTGCCCGGCCCGCCCGGGGGACGCGGGCGGGCCGGTACCGGGGTCGGGGCGCGCGGTGTCCCGGGTGGGTCAGCCCTGCTTCGGGCCCCGTTGGCGGGTGCGGCGGAGGGTGAAGGTGTGGCCGGCCGGGTCGGCGCAGCCGCGTTCCTCGTAGGGGCCGGGCGCCTCCTTGGCCTCCAGGGTGCGCCCGCCGAGTGCGACGACCTTGCGTTCGGCCGCGTCGAGATCCTCCACCAGGAAGTCCAGGTGCGCCTGGAAGGAGTTCTCGGGGCGGGGCCAGCTCGGCGGGGTGGCGTTCGCGTCGCGCCGGAAACCCAGCCGCAGTCCGCCGACGGCCCGGATCTCCACCAGGTCGGCCGTCGCCTCCGTCTCCTCCGCCTGGAGCAACTCCTTGTAGAACACGGCGAGTTTCTCGGGCTCGGCGCAGTCGAGCACCACCACGCCCGCGGTCACCAGCGGCATGTCTCCTCCGAGGGGTCCCGGCGGCGGGAAGTGCCCGGCCGCCCTCCCCTTCTCCTTTCCCCGGCCGGCGGATTCAGTCGGCCACCGGGCGCGGGCGGGCCCTCCCGTGCCGCCGCCCCGGCTGTCCCTAGCGTGCCGTCTGGAAGGTGCGCCGGTAGGTCTGGGGGGAGACGCCGATCGCGGCGTGCAGGTGCTGGCGCAGGGACGCGCCGGTGGCGAAGCCGACCTGGCCGGCGATCTGGTCGACCGTCAGGTCGCTGGTCTCCAGCAGGTCGCGGGCGCGGGCGACGCGCTGCTGGATGACCCAGCGGCCGGGGCTGAGGCCCACCTCCTCGCCGAAGCGCCGGGCGAAGGTGCGCGGGCTCATCCGGGCGTGGGCGGCGAGGTCGGCGAGGGTGAGCGGGTCGCCCAGGCGCTCCAGGGCCCAGGCGCGCGTGGCGGCCGTACTCGCGCCGCCGTTCTCGGGCACCGGCCGGACGATGTACTGCGCCTGGCCGCCGTCGCGGAAGGGCGGGACCACGCAGCAGCGGGCCACGAAGTTGGCCAGCGCGCTGCCGTGGTCCTGGCGCACCAGGTGCAGGCAGATGTCGACGCCGGCCGCGGCGCCCGCCGAGGTGAGGAAGCGGCCGTCCTCGACGAACAGCACGTCCGGGTCGAGCGTCACGCGCGGGAAGGCGCGCCGGAAGCGGTCGGCGACGTGCCAGTGCGTGGTGGCCCGGCGCCCGTCGAGCAGGCCGGCGGCGGCGAGCACGAAGGCGCCCGTGCAGATGGAGACCACGCGCGCGTGCGGCGGGATCCGGGCCAGCGCCGCGGCCACCGGCGGCGGCAGTCCGTCGGGGATGCGGTCCACCGGCATGGAGGTGACGATCACGGTGTCCGCGCTCTCCAGCACCTCGGGGCCGTGCTCCACGCTGACGGTGAAGTCCGCCTCGGTGCGCACCGGTCCGCCGTCGACCGTGCAGGTCAGCACCTCGTAGTGGCCGTCGGCCGCGCCGAGGATCCGGCTCGGGATGCCGAGTTCGAACGCGTAGACGCCCTCGAGAGCGAGGACCACGACCCGGTGTGCGCGCTGCATGGCACGATCCTATCGGTTGTTGGCAATCATGCCATTTCCCCGGCGGGCGGACCGGGGCAGGCTGGTGGACCATGAGCGATGTGAAGACGATGCGCGCGATCGGTCAGGACGTCCTCGGCGGTCCCGAGGTCCTCAAGGAGATCGAAATGGAGCGGCCCGAGCCGCGTACCAACGAGGTACTGGTCCGGGTGCGGGCCGCCGGGGTGAACCCCACCGACTGGAAGCACCGGGCCACCGGCGGCTTCCTGGGCAAGCCGCCCTTCGTCCTGGGCTGGGACGTCTCCGGCGTGGTCGAGGCCGTGGGCATCGGGGTGGCCATGTTCCGGCCCGGCGACGAGGTCTTCGGCATGCTGTCCTACCCGTTCGGCCACGGCTCCCACGCCGAGTACGTCACCGCGCCGGCGCGCACCTTCGCGCTCAAGCCGGCCGGGATCGACCACGTCCAGGCGGGCGCGCTGCCCCTGGTGTCGCTCACCGCGTACCAGGCCCTGGTGGAGCGCGCGGACCTGCGGTCCGGGCAGCGGGTGCTGATCCACGCGGCGGCGGGCGGCGTCGGCCATGTGGCCGTGCAGATCGCGAAGTCGCGGGGCGCTTACGTCATCGGCACCGCGAGCGCGGGCAAGCACGACTTCCTGCGCGGCATCGGCGTGGACGAGGCGATCGACTACCGGACGACCGACTTCGCCGAGGCCGTGCGGGACGTGGACGTCGTGCTGGACACCATCGGCGGCGACACCGGCCTGCGCTCGCTGCGGGTGCTGCGCCCGGGCGGCCTGCTGGTGTCGATCCTGCCGGTGGGCTCCGACGAGCTGTACCGGGAGGCGGAGCGGCTCGGGGTGCGGGCGATCCGGATGCTCGTCGACGCCGACCACCACGGGATGAACACGATCGCGGAGCTGGTGGAGTCCGGGCGGCTGCGCGCCACCATCGCCGGGACGTTCCCGCTGGCCGACGCGGCCAGGGCGCACGAGCTCGGCGAGACCGGCCGCACCACGGGCAAGCTGGTGCTGGTGGTCGACTGACCGGCCGGCCCCGAGCACGCCGTACGCCGGAGCCTGCGACGACGCGGGGGCGCCGGCGTGCGGCGTACGGTGGACGGCGTGCGGCGGCCCGGCACGGAGGCTCCCCCGTACGCGGCGACGGCGGCCCGTCCCCCACCTCACAGGAAGACACGGCCGCAATTCAGAGACATATGTCAATCGAACATGCTGGAATTCACTCCAACGAGGGTAACTTGCAGGGCGGGGAGGGGCGTTGGGCCCGGCGGCCCGTGAACCCCGCCGCAGCAGCAGCCGGTTGGAGGCGATGTCGTCGTGCCGCACGAACCCGCGCCGCTCAACCGGCATCTGCGCGTCCGGCGGGACCGCGGGCACACCGTGCTGGAGTTCCACGGTGAGATCGACATCGCGGCGGCGGTGCAGATCGTGCCGTACCTCGACCGGGTGACCGCCCGGCCCGGGGCCCGGATCGTGATCGATCTGAGCCGCATCGACTTCCTGGACTGCTCCGGGCTGCGCCTGCTCTACCGCGCCCGCGGCCGCGTCCTGGAGCAGGACGGAGAGCTGCGCCTGGTGTGCGCCCACCCGCTGACCCTGCGCATCCTCAAGGTGACCGGTCTGGCCCGGCTGCTGCCCCCGCATCCGACGCTGGACGCGGCCCTGGAGCAGCCCGAGCCCACCCCGGGCTCCGTGTGACCCTCCCGCCCGTGGCCCCTACTCGCCGCGCGGCGCGTCGAACAGGGCGCTGACGGACTCCCCGTTGTGGATCCGGCGCACCGCCTCGGCCAGCGCCGGCGCGATGGACAGCACCTTCAGCTTGTCGCCGTGCGCCCGGCACTCCTCCCGGCCGCCCACCGGGACCGGCACGGTGTTGGTGCACACGATCTCCAGCACGTCGGGCTGCTCGGCCAGCCGCTTGAGGGCCCCCGCCGCGAACAGGCCGTGGGTGCAGGCGACCCGGATCGAGCGGGGTGCCGACTCCCGCAGCCGGTCCAGGAGTTCGAGGACCGTGCTGCCCTTGGCGATCTCGTCGTCCAGCACGATGACGTCCCGTCCGGCCACGTCGCCGATGACGGAGCTGATGGTCACCCGGTCGTCGGGGAAGCGCTGCTTGGCACCGGCGGCCACCTCGGCGCCGATCAGCCGGGCGAAGGCGGCGGCCTCCTTGGCGTTGCCCAGGTCCGGGGAGACCACCGTGGTGCGGGACAGGTCGTACTGGGAGAAGTGCGCCGCCAGCTCGCGCAGCGCGTGCAGGTGGTCGACCGGCACCGAGAAGAAGCCGTGCACCTGCGGTGCGTGCAGCGTCATGGCCAGCACGCGCCCCGCGCCCGCCGCCACCAGCAGGTCGGCCACCAGCCTGCCGCCGAGCGAGATGCGCGGCGCGTCCTTCTTGTCGGAGCGCGCGTAGGAGTAGTGCGGCATCACCACGGTGATCCGTCCCGCGGACGCCCCGCGGGCCGCGTCGCACATCAGCAGCAGCTCCACCAGGTGCTCCTGCACCGGTCTGACCAGCGGCTGGATCAGGAAGACGTCCCGCTCACGGCAGTTGGCCTGCAGCTGCACCTCGAGGCAGTCGTTGGCGAACCGGCTGACCCGGGTCGGGCTGAGCGGCACGCCCAGATGCGCGCACACCTCCGCGGCCAGCTCGGGATGGGCGCTGCCGCTGAACACCGCGATGTCTCGCACGATCCGCTCCTCGCATGATCATTTCCGGCTGCCGGGCTCATGCTACTGACCGTGCGTCAGCGCGGCGTGGCACGCCGTCACCCGAGCGCCACGCCGCCGCGGGCGCCCCCCTGCACCCCGCGTGCTGTCGCCCGCCGTACGTCGGAGCCAACGGGGTTGTCTGGCACGGCGTTTCGCGGGCATCCGCTGGGAGAGGAAGGGGGAGTGCCGCATGACGACCTCCATCAGGCGGCTGCCCGGGCGCATGCCCGGGTGGGCGAAGGCCGTGACCGCGCTCGCCGTGGTGCTCGCGGTGCTGTTCGCCGGAATCCGGCTGGCGGTGCTGCCGGGCATCAAGGACCTGTTCGGCACCGAGTCCAGGGACCGTTCGGGTCCGGCGCTGCTGAAGTCCATCCAGGACATGAGCCGCTACGACGCCGCCTCCGGCAACTTCCAGGTCGTGGTGGACCTGGACAAGGACGCCAAGTACCTGCCGGACGCCCTGCGCGGCAGCCGCACCCTGTACGTCGGGGCCGGCACCGTGGACGCCTACGTCGACCTCGGGCAGGTGGGCGACCGGGACGTGACGGTCGACGAGGACCGCACCTCGGCCACGCTGCGGCTGCCGCACGCCCGGCTCGGCAGGCCGGCGCTGGACGCGGACCACTCCTACGCCGTCTCCAAGCAGCGCGGGCTGCTCGACCGGCTCGGCGACCTGTTCTCCGACAACCCCAACAGCGAGCACGCCGTCCAGCGGCTCGCGGTGCGCCACATCGCTCGGGCCGCCGAGGGCAGCGGGCTGACCGCGCGGGCCGAGGCCAACACCACCGGCATGCTCCAGGGCCTGCTTCGCTCCCTCGGCTTCACGGAGGTGCACGTCTCCTACCGGGCCTGATCAGCTCCTACGGGGCCTGATCAGCCGAGGACGCCCGGCAGGGCCAGCGCCCCGAGCAGGGTCATGCCCAGCAGCGTCCAGGCCACGTAGTCGCCGACGTGCCCGGACTGCAGGCGCATGAGCGGCAGCGCCCAGCCCCGGGCGGCCGGCAGGCCCGGGCGGGCCACCGCCACGGCCGCCAGGGCCACCGCCAGCAGGCTGGACAGCAGATCGAACAGCACCCCGGCCGCCGTCCAGTGCGCCGAGGAGAACACCCCCCAGGTCCCGGCCTCCTCCACGGCGTGGGCCACCGCGCCGGCGAAGCCGGGCACCGCCCCCACCGCGAGCGCCGCGGCGAGCAGCAGCGCGGGGACCGACAGCATGGTGACGGGCACGCGGGTCAGCCGACGCCCGGTCTCCGGCTCCTCGCCGGTCCCGGGCGTCCTGTCCTCGTCGCGCCCGGGGTCCTCGCGCTCCCCCGGGCGGGGGCCCAGCCCGAGGAAGACGCGGGCGGCCACCCGCAGCACCGCGGCCCCGGTGACGGCCGGGACGACGACGTACACCACGGTGAGCGGCAGGCCCACGGCCTCCTCGCTCACGGCCTTGCCCAGCCCGGTCCCGAAGGGCGGCAGTCCGGCCAGGGCCAGCGCCCCGACGGCGAACATGACGCCGACACCGCGCAGCGGCCGGGCCCTGCCGTGCAGCTGGTACTCGTCGACGGTGCCGTAGCGGTCGAGCAGGACGCCCGCGCAGGCGAACAGGGCCGCCTTCACCCCGGCGTGCCCGAGGAGGTAAAGGGCGGTCCCGGTGTCGGCCTCCGCCTTCAGCACGCCGACGCCGATGAGGAACAGGCCCGTGTGGGCGATGGTGGAGAAGGCCAGCAGGCGCTTGATGTGCCGCTGGTACCAGCACATGACCGCGCCGACGGCCCCGGTGAGCACGCCCAGGGTCACCAGGACCCGGGTGAAGCCGGACGCGGGGATGCCGCCGGGTCCGGAGAAGACGGTGCCGTACACCCGCCAGACGCCGTAGAGGCCGAGTTCCACCATCACTCCGGACAGCAGCATGCACACGGGGCTGGGCGCCACGGCGTGCGCGTCGGGCAGCCAGAACTGGAAGGGCGCGGCGGCGGCCTTCACCAGCAGGCCGGTCAGCACCAGCACGAAGCCGGCCAGCGTCAGCGCGTCGGGGCCGCCGTGCCCGGCCGCCGCGTCCAGCCCGTGGCCGATCCTCGTCATCGCCAGCTCGCCGGTGCGGGCGTACAGCAGCGCGATGCCCATGAGCAGGGCGTACGCGCCCAGCGAGTTGACCACGCCGAAGCTCAGGGCGCCCTGCACGGCCTTGGCCTCGTCGATGCGGTAACCGGTCAGCGCGTACGCGACGACGCTCATCAGCTCGAAGAACACGAAGGCGTCGAACAGGTCGCCCGCGACGGCGAAGCCGCACATGCCGCCCTGGAAGAGCAGCATCAGCGCGGGGAACGAGCCGGCGTGGCCGCGCGGCGGCTCGTCGAAGTAGTGCCAGGAGTACGCCAGCGCGGCGAGCGTCAGCAGGGACGCCAGGGCGGCCATGCCGAGCCCGGCCCCGTCACCGGTGAGCACGATGCCGACGCTCGCGCCGTCGCGCGGGAACCAGCCGCCCACCCATTCCACCAGCGGCGGCGAGGAGTGGCTCAGCAGGACGAGGGCGAGCGCCGCGGTCGCGGCCGAGACCAGACAGCCGAACCCCTCGGCCGCCGGGCGGGGCAGGTGCCGGCCGGTCGCGGCCAGCAGCGCGGCGCCGAGCAGGGGAACGGCGGCGACCAGCGGCAGCAGATGGTGCATCAGCCGCGCAGCTCCCTCAGCTCGTCGGGGTCGACCGTGCCGTGCCGCTTGGAGATCTGCACGGTCAGCGCGAGCAGCAGCGCGGTCACCGTGGCGCCGACCACGATGTCGGTGAGGGTGAGGGCCTGCACCACGGGGTCGACCACGGGCCGTGCGCCGGGCCGGATGTCGGAGAAGACGGGTGCGGTGCCGCCGTCGCGGTAGCCGACGGCCAGCAGCAGGACGTAGGTGGCGGACTGGCACACGGCCAGGCAGCCCACGGCGTGGATCAGGTTCCGGCTGGTGGCCAGCCCGTAACAGCCGGCCAGGAACACCCACGCGGCCACCAGGTACGGCAGGACGTGCGTCACGGAACTCACGGCGCTCTCACGGTCCGTTCCCCTCCTCGATCTCGACGGCCTGGTCCAGGAAGCGGGCGAGCAGCACCACGACCGCGCACGCGACCTCCACGCCGATGGCCGCGTTCAGCAGCGGGACGGTGCCGCCGGAGGACAGCGTGTTGAACGTGCCGTACGGCAGCAGGGTGTTGGCGAGGAACGCGGTGCCCGCCAGGAGGCCGGCCAGGCCCAGGACCAGATAGGCGGAGGCGGACAGCGCGTCGCCGGCCTCGTACGTCTCGACCGGGCGGACGCGTTCCAGGGCGGCGTAGTCGGCGCCCAGGTACAGCAGGTGCAGCGCGCCGGCGGCGACCACGCCGCCCTGGAAGCCGCCGCCCGGGCTGAGCTGGCCGTGCGCGATCACATACAGGCCGGTGACCAGGGCGACGGGCAGCACGATCAGCGCGTAGCGGCGTACCGGGCGGGCCACCTCGGCCGGGCTGGGACGTTCGCGGTGCTCGTCGCGGGCCTGGCGCAGCAGGACGACGCAGCCGAGGACGGCGGCGAAGAGGATCGCCATCTCGCCCATGGTGTCGAAGGCGCGCTGGTCGAAGTTGACGGAGGCGACGGTGTTGGCGGTACGCCGGCCGAGTGCCGCCCGCACGGCGCGGTCGCCGTAGGGGTGGTGCGGGCCGCCGAAGGCGGGCAGCCGCAGACAGGCGGCGACGAGCAGGGCGGCGAGTGGGGCCCCGCCCAGGGCGAGCAGCCAGAGCCTGGCCCGCCGGCTCACGCGCCGCCGTCCCGGTCCCGGGCCCCGCGGCCGTGCCCGTCCCCTGCCGCGCCGCGGTCGCGGTCCGCGGCCGGGCCGCCGTCCCGGTCCCCGGTCGCGCCGTCGGCGGAGCGCCGTCCGACCTTGCGCACCGAGAGCATGATCAGCAGCGGGGTGAGCACGGAGCCGACGGCGAGTTGCGAGAGTCCGACGTCGGGTGCCTGAAGGACGGTGAACAGCACGGCGAGGGCGGTGCCGAGGACGGCCAGCACCAGGGCCTGGCGCACCGGGTCGCGGTTGACGACGGCCGCCGTGGCGGCGGCGGCCACGAGGAGCAGGGCCATGACGACGAGGGCGTCAGCCACGGCCCACCCCCGGGAAGCCGCCGGACAGCGCGCGGGAGGCCACCAGGTTGCCGCCCACCAGCAGCGCCCCGACCACGAGGAGTTTCACCATGGCGCGGCCCGGCCCGGTGACCGCGCACAGGACCGCGACGACGACGGCGCCGGTGGCGGCGGCCGCCCAGGTCGCCGCCCGGCCGCGGGGCCGCTCGCCGGCCAGGTCCTCGGCCAGCAGCCGGGCGAAGACCAGGGTGCCGACCGGTCCGAGCAGGGCCAGGAGCAGGGCGAGGTCGACGTAGGAGGGGCGGCCGTAGCCCTGGGCGAGCAGCAGCAGACCGGGGCAGACCAGGGCGGTGGACAGGTTCTGGGCGGTGACCCTGCGCGCGAGCGGCCCGGTGGAGACTCCCCACAGGGTCGAGCCCAGGCCCACGGCCAGCACGAGGGCCGCCGCGAGGAGCCAGCCGTTCACCACCGTCCCACCGCCCGCCGTCCGGCCCGGGCGGCCAGTGCGCCCAGGCCCGCGGCGCACGCGCCGACCACCCACTCCAGGGTGTCGACGGTGCTGATCAGCGTCAGCCACAGCAGGACGAGCGCGGCCCACCAGGCCAGCACCTCGCCGGCGGCGAGGAGCGACGTACGCGGGTTCACGTGCCACCTCCGCGGACCGGACCTGTTCGCTGCGCCTGCGCCGCACGCCCGTGCGGCGCCTTCCGGCATCCAAGCACCGCCCCGGCCGCCGGGCCGCGACGGCGCGCGGGTCTTTGCCCGGATGCCCCGCGAGCAGCGGGAGAAACCGCCGTCGCGCCCCGCCCTCGGGCCCGCCCCGCGACGGCATCGCCGAACGGTTCGGGGGTAACCGGCCCCTCACACGAGTGAGTTGACTCTTGGAGGACCGAATGGCCCGTGTGGCGCTCCGTCCGCGCAGCCTGTTCCGCCCGCGCCCGGCACGGCCGGGGCGCACCCCGCGGCCGACGGCGGACGGACGCCGGCCGGCGCCGTGGCCGCTGCGGCTGCTGGCGATGCTGTGCGCCTTCGTGTTCATGGTGGCGTTCGCCGTGGTCCTGGCCCGGCTGACACTGGAGCCCTCGCCCGCCTCGGCGGCCATCGCGCACACCAATCTGCGTCCGGGCCACTCACTGCGGGCCTATCTGGAGCAGCCGGCGCTGCGGGACACGGTCAAGCAGATCGGCGGGAACCTGCTGCTCGGGGTGCCGTTCGGGGTGCTGGTGCCGGTGGTGGCCCCGCGGGCGCGCGGGGCGCTGCGCGTGCTGCTGCTGACCGCGGTCGTGATGCTGCTGGTGGAGTTCGCCCAGGGCGCGCTGATCACCGGGCGGGCCTTCGACATCGACGACGTCATCCTCAACACCGCGGGGGCGCTGGCCGGTTACCTGCTCCTGGGCCGGCGGATGGGCCGCGCGGTGCACGCGCGCAAGGCGTCCTGAACGACGGCGGGAATTGGTACGGACCACAGTATTGACGGTGCCTTAGTTCATTCCTTGAATAAAGAGGCGACACCCTTCACCCCCCACAACGGTGCGGTGTGCCCGCGCCCGGGCCGCCGTACGGAAGGGAGAGCCGTGGCCTCTCCACGTCTGCTCCGCAGATGTCTCCTCGCCGCCCTGTCCGCCGCGCTCGTCGGCTCGGCCGCCGCCGCGACCGCCGCCGCCCCCGCGCGGGCCGACGTCTCCGCGCGGGCCGGCGCCCCCCGGGCGGCCGCCGCCGTGACGACGTTCTCCGACACCTTCGACGGGCCCGCGGGCACGGCCGTCGACTCCGCCAAGTGGCAGACGGAGACCGGCGACAACGTCAACAACCACGAGCGGCAGTACTACACGGCGGGCAACAGGAACGCGGCCCTGGACGGCCAGGGCCACCTGGTCATCACCGCCCGCCGCGAGAACCCGGCCAACTACCAGTGCTGGTACGGCACCTGCCAGTACACCTCGGCCCGGCTGAACACCTCGGGGAAGTTCGCCGCGCAGTACGGCCACGTCGAGGCGCGGATGAAGATCCCGCGCGGGCAGGGCATGTGGCCGGCGTTCTGGATGCTCGGCACCGACATCGGGCGGGTCGGCTGGCCGGACTCCGGCGAGATCGACGTGATGGAGAACGTCGGGTTCGAGCCCTCGACGGTGCACGGCACCCTCCACGGCCCCGGCTACTCCGGTTCCGGCGGCATCGGCGCCGGCTACACGCTGCCCGGCGGCCAGGCCTTCGCCGACGCCTTCCACACCTTCGCCGTCGACTGGGCGCCCGACTCGATCACCTGGTCGGTGGACGGGAACGTCTACCAGCGGCGCACGCCCGCGGACCTGGGCGGCAGGTCCTGGGTGTTCAACAAGCCGTTCTTCCTGATCCTCAACCTCGCCGTGGGCGGCTACTGGCCGGGCGACCCGGACGGCTCCACCGCCTTCCCGGCCCAGCTGGTGGTCGACTCGGTCTCGGTCACCACGGGCGACTCCCCCGCCGGGGCCGCGATCCGCGGGCCGGCCGGCAAGTGCGTGGACGTGGCCGCCGCGAACCCGGCCAACGGCACCCCGGTGCAGCTCTACGACTGCAACGGCACCGCCGCCCAGCGGTGGACGGTGGCCCCGGACGGCACCCTCCGCGCGCTCGGCAAGTGCCTGGACGTCACCGGCAACGGGACCGCGGACGGCTCGACGGTCCAGCTGTGGGACTGCACGGGCGGCCCCAACCAGAAGTGGGTCGTCACCGCCGCGCACGACATCGTGAACCCGCAGGCGGACAAGTGCCTGGACGTCACCGGCAACAACTCCGCCAACGGCACCCGGCTGCAGATCTGGACCTGCACGGGCGGCGCCAACCAGAAGTGGACGGTGGGCTGACGCACCCGGGCGGAATCGCGGGGGCCGCGGGCGGAATCGCGGGGGCCGCGGGCGGTCACGGCCGCGGCCCCGGCCGGGGCCCGGGCCCGGGCCCGGGCGTGCTGCGCCTCAGTGCGCCCGCCAGGTGAACTTGTCGCCGCCGACCCAGCGGACCACGTCCGGGTCGTCCAGGTCGTGCACGCGGATGCCGAACAGCGCGGCGGCCTGGAGGACGTCCGTGACGCTCTTCGCCTCCCCCACCACCTCCCCGTCGATCTCCACGATCCGGAAGGGCGGGGGGCCCGGCTGCACTCCGTGCACCAGGATCCGCGGCTGGGACATGTAGGGGCACGCGGCTTCGGTCATGCACTCCAGCGTAGAACGCGGACCCGGACCGGCGACTCGGGCGCTCATCGCCGAAGCAGGTCCAGCACCGCCACCTCCACGGCCCCCTGGGTGGCCGGGCGGCCGAAGCTCCCGTGCTCGCCCAGCCGGGCCAGCACGGGGGCGATCGTCTCCCCCTGCTCGAACAGTTCGAAGACCTTCGGGTCGATGTAGGAGGACCGGCACACGGCGGGGGTGTTGCCGAGGTAGTGGCTGACCTCGCGGACGGTCCGGGCGATCTGCCGGCGCCGGGCCGCGGCCGTCGCCCGGGCCTGCTCGGCGGTCACGGCGACCCCCACCGCGGCCAGCACGGTGGCGTGCCAGGTCCGGAAGTCCTTGGCGGTGATGTCGGCGCCGGACAGCCGGCGCAGCGCCTCGTTCAGGTCGCCGCTGTGCAGCTCGTGCCAGGCGCCGCCGTTCCAGTACGCCAGCAGCCGCTGCCCGCCGCGCCGGCGCCGCAGCAGCGCGCGCACCACCGCGTGCGCCTGGTCGTCCACCAGCGCCCGGACGAGTTCGGTGCCGCCCTTGGCGGGGTAGCTGAACGCGATCTCGCCGCGGCCGCAGCTGACGTGCTCGCGCAGCATGGTCGTCAGGCCGTAGGTCTCGTTGCGCCTGGTGTGCCGGTCGCTGCCGATCCGGAAGAAGCCGAGGTCGAGCAGGCGTACGGCGCACGCGGTCACCCGCGCCCGGCTCAGGCCGCGGCCGGCCAGGTCCCCGGCGACCTCGGCGCGCAGCCCGGGCAGGGCGCGGGCCACCTGCCGCACGTGCTCGTGCTTGGCGTCCTCCTGACGGGCGCGGAACTCCTCGTGGTACAGGTACTGGCGGCGGCCGGCGTCGTCGGTGCCGACGGCCTGGAGATGGCCGTTGGGCCAGGGGCAGATCCACACGTCGCGCCAGGCCGGCGGGATGGTCAGGGCGCGGATGCGGGCCAGATGCCCGGCGTCCCTGAGCGGGTGACCGTCGCTGTCCTGGTAGCGGAAGCCGCGGCCGCAGCGGATCCGGGTGAAGCCGGGCCGGTCGCAGGAGCTGGTGCGCAGTCGCACGGCGGCCCGCTCAGGGACGGCGCCAGTCGTCACCGGTCAGGTGCGAGCCGGCCATCGGGCCCATCCGCAGCATGCCGCCGTCCACGCTCCAGGACGCGCCGGTGACGTAGGAGGCGTCGGGTCCGGCCAGAAAGGCGATCACGGCCGCCACCTCGCGGGCGTCCCCCGGGCGGCCGAGCGGTACGCCGGGACGGTGCACGGTGTGCACGTCCGTGTCCTCCTGGCCGGTCATGGGCGTGGCGATCTCACCGGGCGCGACGGCGTTGACGGTGATGCCGTGCTCGGCCAGCTCCAGGGCCATGACCTGGGTGAGCAGCCCGAGGCCGCCCTTGGCCGCGCAGTACGGCGCGGCCCCGACCCGCGGCTGGTGCTCGTGGACGGAGGTGACGTTGACGATCCGGCCGCCGCCGCCCTGCGCGGTCATCCGCCGGGCCGCCCGCTGCCCGCACAGGAACGGCCCCACCAGGTCGACGTCCAGCACCTCGCGCACGTCGTCGAGGTTCAGGTCGAGGAAGGGCGTCGCGGTGCCCGTCCCGGCGTTGTTCACCAGGACGTCGATCCGGCCGAGCCGCTCGCACAGCTCGTCGAGGACGTCCGCGGCCTGAGGCAGCCGGGTGAGGTCCATCCGGGCGGTCTGCGCACGGCGGCCCTTGGCGCGCACCTCCCGCGCGGTGTCCTCGGCGCCCTGCTCGTCGCTGTGCCAGGTGATGCCGATGTCCAGGCCGGCCTCGGCCAGGCGGACGGCGGTGGCGCGGCCGATGCCCGAGTCCGCGCCGGTGATCACGGCCACCCCGGGGGTGGCGGAGGTGGGGGCGGGCATGACGTGCCTCCTGGGGGACGAACCTTTCCGACGGGTCATCGCAGGTACCCGGGGCGGTACCGGGCAAACCGCGGAGCCGCGCGGTGCGGCGGGCGTGCCGCCGGGGAACCCTGGGGGTGGAGGTGGCCATGGACCCCGTCGAGGCACTGGACCGGATCGCCTTCCTGCTGGAGCGGTCGCTGGCGCCGACGTACCGGGTGCGCGCCTTCCGCACCGCCGCCCGGGTGCTGTCCGCGCTGCCCGCCCAGGAGGTCGCCGAGCGGGCCTCGGCCGGCACGCTGGAGTCGCTCAAGGGCATCGGCCCGCGGACCGCGGAGGTGGTGCGCGAGGCACTGTCCGGGCGGGTGCCCGGATACCTCGTCAAGCTCCAGCAGGAGGCGCGCGAGCCGCTCGCCCGGGGCGGGGAGAAGCTGCGGGCCCTGCTGCGCGGCGACTGCCATCTGCACTCCGACTGGTCCGACGGCGGCAGCCCGATCGAGGAGATGGGCCGCACGGCCGCCCGCCTCGGGCACGAGTGGGCGGTGCTCACCGACCACTCGCCGCGGCTGACGGTCGCCCGCGGGCTGTCGCCGCAGCGGCTGCGCGAGCAGCTGGAGGTGGTGGCGGGGCTCAACGCGACGTGGGCGCCGTTCCGGCTGCTGACCGGGATCGAGTGCGACATCCTCGAGGACGGCTCGCTCGACCAGGAGGAGGAACTGCTTCGGCGGCTGGACGTCGTGGTGGTCTCGGTCCACTCCAAGCTGCGCATGGACGCCCGCTCGATGACCCGCCGGATGCTGGCCGCGGTGCGCAGCCCGCACTCCGACGTGCTCGGGCACTGCACCGGGCGGCTGGTGACCGGGCGGGGGCGGCCGGAGTCGGAGTTCGACGCGGACGCGGTGTTCGCGGCCTGCGCCGAGACCGGCACGGCCGTGGAGATCAACAGCCGCCCCGAGCGGCTGGACCCGCCGCGGCGCCTGCTGCGCCGGGCCGTCGAGGCGGGTGTGCTGTTCGCCGTCGACACCGACGCCCACGCGCCCGGCCAGCTGGACTGGCAGATCCACGGATGCGCGCGGGCCGAGGAGTGCGGGGTGCCGCCCGAACGCGTGGTGACCACCTGGTCCGCGGACGAGCTGCTGGACTGGGCGCGCCGGCGCCGTACGCCGTCCGGAGTGACGAGCGCCTGAACGCGGTACCCGTACGGGCCGGGAAAGGTCCCGGGAGGGCCGCCGGGGCCCGGAGCGAAAGGAACCAGGATGGACCGTGCCGCCGTGTTCGACGTCGACGGAACCCTCGTCGACACCAACCACCTCCATGTGATCACCTGGTGGGAGGCCTTCCGGCAGGCGGGGCACCACGTGCCCATGCACGCGATCCACCGGTCCGTGGGTCTGGGCTCCACCGACCTGATCGCGCACCTGCTCGGCGAGGACCGCGACCAGGAGGGGGACGCGGCGCTCAGCGCCGCCCACAAGACGCTGTACGCCCAGTACTTCGACCGGCTGCCCGCCCTGCGGGACGCCGGCCGGCTGCTGCGGCACCTGCACGAGGACGGCTGGACGGTGGTCCTCGCCACCTCGGCGAGCGGGGCCGAGCTGGGCGCGCTGCGCCGCGCCATCGACGCCGACGACGCCATCGCCGCCACGGCGAGCGCCGACGACGTGGCGGAGGGCAAGCCCTCGCCCGAGCCGGTGGAGCACGCCCTGGAACTGGCCGGGGTGCCCGCGGAGCGGGCCGTCCTCGTCGGCGACACCGTGTGGGACATGCGGGCCGGCACCCGGGCCGGGGTGCGCTGTGTGGGCGTGCTGTGCGGCGGCATCCCCCGCGCCGACCTGGAGGAGGCGGGCGCGGGGGCGGTCTACGACGACCCGGCGCACCTGCTGGCGTCGCTGGCGGACAGCCCGCTGGCCTGAGACCCGTCCGGCCCGGCGCGGGCCCGGGAACCCGCCGCAGGGTGTGCGCGGGGTGCGGTGGGTGCGGGTCGCGTCCGGCGGGCGGAGGGTGCGGGTCGCGTCCGGCGGGCGGTGGGTGCGGGTCGCGTCCGGCGGGCGGAGGGTGCGGGTCGCGCACGGCGAACGGTGGACGCGGGTCGCACGGCGAACGGTGGACGCGGGTCGCACGGCGAGCGGTGGACGCGGGCGGGCGTGGGGAGGCGCGGCCGGCGCCTGAGGGAGCCGGCGCGTGAGAGGGCCGGCGCGTGAGAGGTGCGTCACGTGCGGCGCAGGAGGCGTGATCCCTGGATACCCCCACCGCATGGCATGCGCGACCAAGGCTTCGGGACAGCAGACACGTGCGGCGGACCGGCCTGCCGGGGTGGGGCCGGTCCGGGCGGTGCGCGAGGAGGCCCGCGCGGTCGGGCGCTCGGTGCGGGCCGCCTGGCGGGGGCCGGGCCGGGAGCGGGACACGGTGATCCAGTCGCTCAAGGCGGCGGGAGCGGCGCTGCTGGCCTGGCTCGTGGCCAGGGTCTGGCTGGGCGACCCGATGGCGCTGATGGCGCCGTGGGTCGCGCTGGTCCTGGTGCAGGCGACGGTCTTCAGCTCGCTGCGGCAGGCGGTGCAGCAGTTCGCCGCGATCTGTACCGGGGCGCTGCTCGCCTCCTTCGCGCAGGCGGTCGCGGGCGGCACCACCGCGGCCCTGGCGCTGTGCGTACCGGTCCTGATGCTGCTGGCGAACTGGTCCCGCTTCGGCGACCAGGGGGTGTACGGCGCCACCACGGCCGTGTTCACGCTCGCCACGGGCAGCGTGTCCGCCGCGGCCGTCGGCCACCGGCTGGGGCAGGCGGCGCTCGGCGCGGTGATCGGGGTCGCCGTCAACGCGCTGGTCCTGCCGCCGATCCACCTGCGCGACGTCCGGGAGAACCTGGCCGCGCTGGCCCGCGAGGCCGCGGACGTCCTGCACGGCATCGCCGCCGACCTGGCCGGGGAGGACTGGGACGAGGGCACGGCGGCCGGCTGGTCGCGCCGTTCGGACCGGCTCGAGCAGCGGATGGCGGCGCTGCGCTCGGCCCGCGGCTGGAGCCGGGAGAGCCTGCGTCTGACCGGCCGCGCTCTGCGCAGGCTGCGCCGTGCGCCTGCCGCGGTGCCGCCCGAGGAGGAGGACGAGCGCTGGGGCCGGATCACCGGCCACATCAGGGCGCTCACCCGCACGCTGGCGGTCGCCACCGACGACGCGCGGGAGCCCAGCCCGCCCGAGGGCGCCGTCCTGCGGACGTACGGCCGGCTGCTGGAGCTGCTCGCCGAGGCGTGCCGTGCGGAGGCCGGGCGCCTCCTGGGCGGCGGACCGGGCGACAGGCCGGGCGACGGGCGGACCCCGGGCCCAGGTCCCGGCCCCGGTCCCGGCGGCGAGGGGCCGCGGGAACCGCGCGAGATGGCGGACCTGCACGCCCACGTCCAGCAGGCGCTGCGCGAGCACGCGGGGCGCGAGGCGGCCCGCGCCACGGTCCTCGGCTCGCTGCTGCTGCAGGCGGAGAACGTGTGGGCGGAGGTCGTCCCCGGCGCCGTCCGGCAGTGACGCGCGTCACCGCACGCGCGGGCCTCCGGCGGAACATCCGCAGGTGGTTCTCCGTTGAACAGACCGTGGGTGCGGATGGGACAGTGTCCCCGGGCCTCACCTATCGCCCACAGGGAAGATCGTTCGGCTGAAGCCCTGTGGAGCCCATCGCCGAGAGGCGACCGCCATCGGCGCCCACACCATGCCGCCCCGGCCGTGATTCCCCCGTCGCGGCCGGGGCTCTTTTCGTCCACGGCCCCGCCCGTCCGTTCGCTCTTTTTCGTATACGGCCTTCTTCGTATACGGCCCCACCCGTCGACCCGCGAGCCGTCCACCCGCGGGCCGTTCTCCCGCGAGCGGTCCACCCGCGAGCCGTCGATCCGCGGGTGTCGACCCGCCGGGGCGGGCGCTTGACTTCGAGAGCACTCCAATTCGTAGCGTTCCGGACATGAGCACTACGCCACAGCACAAGATCGGTTCGGGTTTCGGCGCCACCAGCACCGCCGACGACGTACTCCGGGGCATCGACCTCACCGGCAGGCTCGCGATCGTCACGGGCGGCTACTCGGGGCTGGGCCTGGAGACCACCCGTGCGCTGACGAAGGCGGGCACCCGGGTCGTCGTCCCCGCCCGCCGGCCCGGCGCCGCCCGCGAGGCGCTGGCCGGGATCGAGGGCGCCGAGGTGGACGAACTCGACCTCGGCGACCTGGACAGCGTCCGCGCCTTCGCCGAACGGTTCCTGGCCTCCGGCCGCACCGTCGACCTCCTCATCGGCAACGCCGGGATCATGGCCTGCCCGGAGACCCGGGTCGGCCCCGGCTGGGAGGCCCAGTTCGCCACCAACCACCTCGGGCACTTCGCCCTGGTCAACCGCCTGTGGCCGGCGATCGAGCCGGGCGGCGCCCGGGTGGTCTCGGTCTCCTCCCGCGGCCACCACATCTCGGGCGTCCGCTGGGACGACGTCCACTGGAAGCGGGGCTACGACAAGTGGGCCGCCTACGGCCAGGCCAAGACCGCGAACGTACTGTTCGCCGTCCACCTGGACCGGCTGGCCCGGGACGCCGGTGTGCGGGCCTTCGCCCTCCACCCGGGCGGCATCCTCACCCCGCTCCAGCGGCACCTGGCGAAGGAGGAGATGGTCGAGCGCGGCTGGATCGACGAGAGCGGCGAGCCGCTGAACCCGGAGGGGTTCAAGACGCCCGAGCAGGGCGCCGCCACCCAGGTCTGGGCGGCCACTTCCCCGCAGCTGGAGGGACTGGGCGGCGTCTACCTGGAGGACTGCGACATCACCGAGCCCACCCGGGAGGGGGACGAGGGGCGGTCCGGGGTCAAGTCCTGGGCCACCGACCCGGACCAGGCCGCCCGCCTGTGGGAGCTGTCGGCCGAACTGACCGGGGTGGACGCGTTCGCCGGCCGGTAGCGGCCCGTCCGCGCGGGCCGCGCCCCGGACCGCGCGGGCCGCGCCGGCCGCACCGGACGACGCCGGCCTCAGTCGTCGCCGTCGTCCGGTGCGGCGGGAGCCGGGTCCTCCTCGCCGACCGTGTACGTGTCCTTGACCTTCACCTCGGACACCCCGCGGCCCTCGGCGAACACCTGGCGCCAGTCCCCGATCACGTGCAGCTCGTCGGTGCCCATCGCGCGCACCGGCAGCAGACCCGCCTCGTACGCCTTGTACGCCTTCATCCAGAGGTTCGCGAAGGCCTGGGAACGGATGAGGTGCATCCAGTCGGGGCGGTACAGCTCCCGGTTGTAGTGGGACTCCCCCATCGTCGAGACGAACTTGGAGTACATCGCCTTGACGTACTCCAGCGTCACCTCGTCGTCCTCGGCGATCGCCCGGTCGCGCGCGTCCTTGAGCGCGACGCGGAACTTCTCCAGCAGGTTCTCCGTCGCGCCGGAGGTGAACGACTCGTGGATCTCGGGTGGTTCGCACAGGCCGTACTTCGGTCCGGACAGCCGCAGCAGCAGCCGCAGCGTCGGTTCCGTCACCCACAGCGGGCCGGGCTCGTCGCGGCTGCCGATCGGGTTGGGCAGGTCGGCGTCGTGCTCCCAGACCGGCGGCGTGATCAGGTGCACGCCGGCCCGGCGGCGGTCGTGCGCGAACCCGGTGGAGTGCTCCAGCTGCCCGATCGGCAGATGGGTCTTGAGCGCCGAGAGATAGGCGCCGTTGACGTCCAGCGCGGTCACCAGGTGGCTGCCGGGCGGGAGTTCGCGCCGGGCCCACTTGGGCCGGGCCTCCCAGATGTGGTCCGCCCCGCGGGAGCTCTGCTTGCGCAGCACGTCCGGCAGCCAGGGGTGCGCGACGACGTCGTACCGGCCGCCCTTGCGGGTCTCGTCCAGCAGCGCCATCGCGTCCGGGATGGCCCGCCTGACCAGTTCGGCGGTGGCCGCCTCCATGTCCCCCTCGTGCCGCGCCAGCGCGGCGGCGACCGCCTGGCCGATCAGGTCGGGGCTGTCGGACGCGGCCCGCAGACGGCGCCCGGCGGGCACCACCTGGACGGGCCCGCCGGACCGGGCCGGCCCGCCCGGCCCTGCCGGACGGCCGCCGATCCCCGCGGTCGCGGGCCGGCCCCGCCGTGCGGCCCCGGCGGCGGGGGCGGTCCGGGCGGACGGGCCGGGGGAGGCGGTCCCGGAGGACGGTGCGGACGGCACGGAGGGGGCCGCCGGGGCCTGGGAGGGCTGGGAGGCCGGCGGGGCGGGGGTGCGGCACTCGGCGGGGTCCAGGTGCTGGGGGAAGCCGGCGACCTGGTGGTGTGCGGGGGCGCCGCAGAGCACGCAGGGGCGGGGGGCGGCGAGCACCTCGACGTCGTCGGGGACGGCCGCGTCCGGCACCCACGGCGGCCGCCCGGCCCCCGGGCCCCCGACTCCAGCCCCGGCCGTCCCTGTCCCGGCCGTCCCGGTGCCGGCTGTTCCGGTCCCGGCCGTCCCGGTCCCGGCTGTCCCGGTCCCGGCTGTTCCTGTTCCGGCCGTCCCTGCCGCGTCCGTCTGTGCCGCTTTCGTCCCCGCCCCGGACTCGGCTCCCGGTCCGACACCGGTTCCGGCTCCGGCTACGGCTCCGGTTCCGACTACGGCCTCCGTGCTCGCCTGTGCCTGGGCCCCGGCCTCCGCGTCCGCCTCGGCCGTCGCCCGGGCGCCGGGCTTCTCCGGACCGGCGGCGCGCTCCTCAAGCCGGGTGCGCGCCCCCTCGAGGAAGTACGCGTACTTCTCGCGTGCCTCGCCCGCCGGGTCCCGGCCGGCCTCCCAGCCGCCCACCGTGGACGGGCTCACCCCGAGGGCGCGGGCCACCTGGGCGCGGGAGAGCCCGAGGCGCTCGCGCAGGTCCCGGCGCTCCCCGGCCGCGGGCAGCGGCACCTCCTGGCGGGCGCCGGCCAGCAGCGCGTCGATCGCGTCGAAGTCCTTCATCGGGCCGCCCTCCCCCGGTCGTCGCGGCGCCGCCGCGCGGGCAGGCACTCGTAGGCCCGGGTCGGTCCGGCCAGCAGATCGAGCACGTCGATGCCGAAGTGCGCGGCGAGGACGTCGCAGTCGGCGAGGCTCCACTGAGCGCTGCCGGACTGACGGCGGCTCACCTGGGCCTGGCTCACCCCGAGCGCCACGGCGAGGTCCGCCTGCGACTCACCCGTGGCGTGCATCAGGGCCGCGACCGACGACCTCACCCGTTCTCCCAAGGACAGTCCCACAGCGCGCACTCTACCTGGCGGCATACGCCATCCGCATGGACCTTGCCGCTCACGCATGCCCCGCATGCCCCGCTCGCGCATGTCCGGGACCGCGCACGGCCGGCCGCGTTCAGCCGGCGCCCACCGGGTACTCGGGCCGCGCACGGGCAGCCGTCGGGAAAGGAGCCGAAGGTGAGCAGCGCGTCGGGCAGCAGGGTGGTCGTCACGGGCGCCACCGGCAATGTGGGCACGAGTGTCGTACGCCTTCTCTCGGAGGATCCGGAGGTGGCCTCGGTGCGGGGTCTGGCCCGCCGGATCCCGCGGTGGTCGCCGCCGCGGACGGAGTGGGCGGCGGTGGACGTGGCGTCCGAGCAGGCCCCGCTGGCCGAGGAGTTCGAGGGCGCCGACGCGGTGATCCACCTCGCCTGGGCGTTCCAGCCGACCCACGATCCGGCGACGACGTGGAACACCAATGTGCTGGGCAGCATCCGCGTGTTCGAGGCGGTGGCCGCCGCTCGGGTGCCGGTCCTGGTGCACGCCTCCTCCGTCGGCGCGTACTCCCCGGGGCCGAAGGACCGCCCGGTCGACGAGTCCTGGCCGACGCACGGCTGGCCGGACGCCGCCTACACCCGGGAGAAGGCGTATCTGGAACGCGTCCTGGACGTCTTCGAGCGGGACCACCCGGACGTCCGGGTGGTACGCATGCGTCCCGGCTTCCTCTTCAAACGGGAGTCGGCGAGCGAGCAGCGCCGCATCTTCGGCGGCAAGTTCCTGCCGGGACCGCTGGCGCGGCCCGAACTGCTGCCGTTCCTGCCGGACATCCCGGGTCTGCGGGTGCAGGTGCTGCACACGGACGACGGGGCGCGGGCCTACCAGCTCGCCCTGCGCCACGAGGTGCGCGGGGCCTTCAACCTGGCCGCCGACCCGCCGCTCGACGCCCGGGTGCTGAGCGAGATGCTGGACGCGAAGCCGGTGCGTCTGCCGCGCGGCGCGGTCCGCTCGGCGATCGCCGCGGCGTGGGGGCTGCACCTGCTCCCCGCCTCGCCCCACCTGTTCGACGCGGTCCTGCGCCTGCCGCTGCTGGACTGCACCCGCGCCCGCACCGAGCTGGGCTGGACCCCGGATCGCACGGCGACCGAGGTGCTGCAGGAGCTCTTGGAGGGCCTGCGGCAGGGCGAGGGCGCGGACACGGAACCCCTGCGGGGCCGCAAGGTCGGCTGAGGAGGCCGGGCTTCCGGCGACGGCGGTCGCGACGATGGCCGGCCGGTGGCCGCCGGCCGGCCGCCGCGGGCACCACTGGCTTCGCGACGACCACCGGCCTCCTTCAGGGCGACCACGGCCTTCGGGGTCGGGAGACCGTTGGCCGCCGGCCGGCCTTTGCCGCGCGGGGTCGGGAGCCGGACATCGCGGATCGGTCACAGGCCGAGGGGCCGGTCGCGGGCCCAGGGACCGGTCGCGGACCGAGGTCGGGAGTGGACGGTGGCCGTCAGTCGGACGGCTCCTGCGGGACGGGGTGTTCGGGGTGCACGGTCCCCTGCTCCGGGGCGCCGCGCGGCCCGCTGCCCGCCTCGTCGGTGCCGGGCGCGGCGTCCGGCCCGGACCCGTCGTCCTCGGAGCCGTTCCCCCCGTCCGGTTCCCGCACCGGGGCGGCGTCCCAGGGGTCCTCGCCCTCGCGGACCTGCTGGTCGGGCATGTCCCGGGGAACGGGCGCGCCGTTCTCGCCGGGTGCTTCACGGCGGTGATCGGTCACGGCGTACTCCCTTCTGGTCGCGGCCCACGCGCGAGTACCTCCGGGGCGGCCCGCGAAACCCGGGCGCCGGACGGCCGCGCGGAGTCAGCCACGCAGCCGCAGCGCCCGCATCTGCTCCGCCATCGGGCCGAGGCCGACGTCCTGCCGCCGCTCGTCGAGGGTCTCCGGTCGCCGCACGGGGTACGGGCGCAGGGTCGCCGGGTCGATCCGGGTGCCGTAGAACTGCGGCTCGCCCAGTTCCACGGCGCAGTGGTCGGCGATGTAGGCGAGGTGGACCGGGGGGCAGCGGCCGTCCGCCGCGGCCCGGGCGATCAGATCCCGGCAGTGGAGCCGGAAGTCCAGGTCCGGGGCGTGCAGCAGGATCATCAGCGCGGCCGTGGACGCGGCGGCGCCGACGAGCTCGGCGTCCGGCCAGCCGTGCCGCCGCACGATCAGCGCGAGTGCCTCGGCGTTGTCCCGGTGGCAGCGTTCGACCTCGCGCCGGCGCTCCGGCGTGGGGGCGGCGGCCGTCCCGCGGACCAGATCGCGGTCCTCGCCGGCCCTGCGCACCAGCTCGGCCGCCAGGGCGCGGGCGAGCGCCCGCGTCGGCGGCGACACGCCGCGCTCCCCACGGGGGGCCTCCTCCACGGGCGGGCAGGACGCGTCCCCTGCGGGCGAGCAGGGTGGGCAGGACGCCTCCCGCCCGGCCCCGCAGGACGCCTCCTCCCCCGGCGGGCAAGGCGGGCAGGACGCCTCCCGCCCGCGCGGGCGGGACGGGCGGGACGGCGCCTCCCGCTCAGGCAGGCAGGACGCCTCCTCCGCGGGCGGACTGGACGGGCGGGACGGCGCCTCCCGCCCGGCCCCCCGGGATGCCTCCTCCCCCGGCGGGCAGGGCAGACAGGACGCCTCCCGCCCGCGCGGGCGGGACTCCTCGCCCACGGGTGCGCCAGGCGCCGTGCCCACCGTCGCGGCGGCCGGCGACGACGACGGCGACGGCGCGACGGCCGACGACGGCGCGGCGGTCGGCGACGGCGCGGTGCCCGCAAGCCCGCGCGCCTCCGTCGCCGTACCCGCCGCTGCCCCTTCCGCTTCCGCCTCCGCCGTCCTCCCCGCGTGCGCCGCACGCGCCGGGCGCGCCGCACCCTTCGCCGGCGCGATGCCCGTACCGCCCCGCACGCCCCGCGCGGGCCGTTCCGGCCTCGGCGCCGCGGCCGCGGCCGTGGCCGTGGCCGTGTGCGGCACCTGTCCGTGCGGCGGTGCCGCCGCCGGGGTCCGGGAGGAGGCGGGCGCGCGCCCGGGCACGGCGTCCGCGCCGGGCGCCGTGCCCTTGTGCCCGCCCGCGCCCGCGCCCTCGGCCGGGCGGCCGCCGGGGCGCTCAGCCGGATCGATCATGGTGCCGCACCCCGTCGCCGTAACGTGAACCACACTCTCTTGCCCGCACCCGCACCCGCGCCCGCGTCCTCGGGCGGGGCCGTCCCCCACTCGTCGGTCAGCGCGGCGACGATGGCCAGTCCGCGCCCCGACTCCGCGGCCGGGTCGGCGGGGTCCGCCGCACCCGGGCACGGGCACCCGGGCGAAGGGTCGGCGACCGTCACGCGCAGGGTGCCCGCACTCCACTCGATGGTGACGGTGACCTTGTCGCCGGGTCCGGTGCCCGCGTGCTTGACGGCGTTGGCGAACAGCTCGTCCGTCGCGAGGACCGCGCTGTCGCGGTCGTCGGCCGGCAACGGCAGCTCCGCGAGGTGGTCGGCCACCAGCCGCCGTACGGCAGCGGCCCAGGAGGGGTCCGCGGGCACGGTGGAGCGCACGCGCAGGGGTTCCCCGGCGGCGGACCCCACGCCCTCCGCCCGCCCGGCGGGTGCGCCGCCCGCCGTACCGTCCCCGGCCCGGGCCGGTGCCGCCGCCCGTGCCGCCGCTGGTGCCGGTGCCGGTGCCCCTGAGGGCGACGGGCCGCGGCGGTACGCCCAGGAAGGCGTCATCGGTCCTCCTCGGGATGCGGCGCCGGGGGCGGCGGCGGACCGCCGGCGCAGCCGCGCGCGGGCTCCCGCGCGGTACGCGCTCCTCGGCTGTCCGTCGGTCACGGTGGCCATCCAGGTCTCGCTCGCGGTGGTGTGCGGCCGGGGCCGGGCGCCCCACGGGTTCCGCGTCTGCCGGAACGTCAGTTCCGTTGCCGGTGCCCCCGGTTGACCGTCGGCGCGACGGCCCCCGCGGCAGCGCCTGCGGTCACTATGGTCGCGTACACACGCGGATCGCAACCTGCGTTCTGATAATTTCAGAACGCCCGCATCACCCTGTCCGTGTCGGCGGCGCCGTGGCAGACTGCACGCTGTGACGGCCGCACCGGGAGGCAGGACGTGAGGGAGAACCGCTCCGGCGGCAGCGCGCCCACCGTCCTGCGGATGGTCCTCGGCAAGCGCCTGAAGCAGCTGCGGGAACAGGCCGGCGTGTCCTTCGAGGAGGCGGCGCGCGCACTGGAAGTGACCCCGCTGACGGTCCGCCGGATAGAGAAGGCCGAGGTCGGGCTGCGCATCCCGTACGTCAGGGAGCTGCTGCGCACCTACGGGGTGCCCGCGGCGGAGACCGAGGACTTCCTCGCGCTGGCGCGGGAGGCCAACCGGCCGGGCTGGTGGTACAAGTACCGCGACGTGCTGCCGGAGTGGTTCAAGGCGTACGTGAGCCTGGAGAGCGAGGCCAGCGTCATCCGCCTCTACGAACCCCACTACGTCCCCGGCCTGTTGCAGACCCACGACTACGCCGCCGCCCTGATGCGGGTCGGCTTCCCCAACGAGTCGAAGGACGAGATCGACCGGCGCGTGGACCTGCGGCTCCGACGCCAGGAACTGCTGGCCAAACCGGAGGCGCCGGCCGTGTGGGCCATCGTCGACGAGACGGTGCTGCGCCGTCCCGTCGGCGGCCGGGAGGTGATGCGGGCCCAGATCGACCGGCTGGCCGAGGCGCTGGAGATGCCGAAGGTGCGGATCCAGGTCATGCGCTTCTCCGTCGGGGCGCACCCGGGCGCCTACGGCCCCTTCCACCACTTCCGCTTCGGCTTCTCCGAACTGCCCGACATCGTCTACACGGAGAACCTCGCGGGCTCGGTCTACTACGACCGCCCCGAGGACGTCGTCGCCTATCTCGAAGTACTGGACCGGATGTCCGTGCAGGCGGAGCCGGTCGCACGGACCAGGGAGATCCTCAGCGAACTGCGCAAGGAGTTGTGATCATGGAATTCACCGCGGCCAACGGCCCCGTCCGCAACGGCATGCCCGCCGGCGACCTGGGCAGCGAGGGCTGGCACAAGCCCTGGAGCGGCACCAACGGCGGCTCCTGCGTCGAGGCCAAGCGGCTGCCCGACGGCCGCGTCGCCTTCCGCCAGTCCACCGACCCCGACGGACCGGCCCTGGTCTACACCCGCGACGAGATGATCAGTTTCCTCCGGGGCGCCAAGGCGGGCCTGGCGGACTTCCTGGTCGACTGAAAAGCACCCCTCGCGCGGCGGCCCCGCGGCCGTCCCGCTCCCGGCATTCCCAACTCACGCCACTGAAACGGATGTTGACGCTAGCGTGGAGTCACACGGCGTGACGCACGGCAGGAGACCTCCATGGCAGACGACCGGCCCACCACCGACCAGGACGCCCTGTCCAAGATCGACACCACGGTGCCGCACTCGGCCCGGATCTGGAACTACTGGATGGGCGGAAAGGACAACTACGAGGTCGACCGCATCGCGGGCGACGCCTACCGCGAGCACGCGCCGACCATCGAGACCATGGCGCGCGCCTCGCGCCAGTACCTGATCCGGGCCGTGACGCACGTGGCCGGCGCGTGCGGCGTGCGCCAGTTCCTCGACATCGGCACCGGGCTGCCCACCTACGACAACACCCACCAGGTGGCCCAGCGCGTCGCCCCCGGTGCACGCATCGTCTACGTCGACAACGACCCGCTGGTGCTGCGTCACGCCGAGGCGCTGCTCACCTCCACGCCGGAGGGGGTCACCGAGTACCTCGACGCGGACCTGCACGAGCCCGAGGTGATCCTTGAACGGGCGGGCAAGATCCTGGACTTCGGCCGGCCGGTCGCCCTGATGCTGATGGGCATCCTGGGGCATGTCCAGGACTACGAGGAGGCGAAGTCCATCGTCCGCCGGCTGCAGGCGGCGCTGTGCCCCGGCAGCTACTTCGTCCACTACGACAGCACCGACACCGACCAGTCCCTCAAGGAGGCCCAGCAGGGCTACGACGACACCGGCGCGGTCCCCTACGTCCTGCGCAGCCCGGAACAGCTGGCCGCCTACTACGAGGGCCTGGAACTGCTCGAGCCCGGCATCGTCTCCTGCCCCCTGTGGCGCCCTGAGCCGGGCAGCGCACCCGAGCCCACGGACATCTACGGCGGCGTGGCCCGCAAACCCTGACGGAGCGGCCGGGCATCGAGGGCCGGCCCAGCCCGTTCCGGCGGGCCCGTCCCCGGCGCCCGGCCCCGAGCCGCGGCGGGCGACGCGGCCGCCCGATCCCCGGCTGCCGAGGCGGCCGCCCGATCCCGGCCGCCGATGCGGCCGTCGGACGCCCGGCCGTCTCCCGACGCCGCGCTCCCCCAGCCGCCTAGTGCTGCGTCCGCAGGAAGTCGGCCAGTGCCTCCAGCAGCCGGTCGGCGTCCTCGTCGGTGTTGTACGGGGCCAGGCCGACGCGCAGGCCGCCGGTGTCGCCCAGGCCGAGGTGGCGCGACGCCTCCAGGGCGTAGAAGGAGCCGGACGGCGCGGCGACGGCCCGTCCGGCCAGATGGCGGTAGGCGTCGGCGGTGTCCCGGCCCTGGATCGTGAGCAGCAGCGTGGGGGTGCGGCGGGCCGCGCGCGAGTGCACGGTGATCTCCGGGAAACCGGCCAGGCCCTCCTCGATGCGGCGGCGCAGCGCGTCCTCGTGCTCCTCCAGGGACGCCAGGGAGGTGAGCAGCCGTTCGCGCCGGGTGCCGCGCGCCCCGGGGTCCATGCCGGCGAGGAAGTCCACGGCGGCGCGGGTGCCGGCCAGCAGCTCGTAGGGCAGGGTGCCCAGTTCGAAGCGCTCGGGCACGGCGTCGGTGGAGGGCAGCAGCTTGTCGGGGCGCAGGGTCCCGAGCAGCTCGGGCCGGGCCGCGAGCACGCCCAGATGGGGTCCGAGGAACTTGTACGGGGAGCAGACGAAGAAGTCCGCGCCGAGCCGTGCCAGGTCGACCGGGGCGTGGGCGGTGTGGTGCACGCCGTCCACGTACAGCAGGGCGCCCGCGTCGTGGGCCAGGGCGGCGATCGCGGGGAGGTCGGGCTGGGTGCCGATCAGGTTGGAGGCGGCGGTGACCGCGACCAGCCGGGTGCGGCCGGACAGCTGGGCGGCGATGTCGCCGGGGGTGAGCTCGCCCGTGGCCGGGTCGAAGGCGGCCCTGCGCACGACGGCGCCGGCCGCCTCGGCGGCCTGGACCCAGGGCCGGATGTTGGCGTCGTGGTCGAGCCGGGTGACGACCACCTCGTCGCCGGGCGCCCAGGTCCGGGCCAGGGTGCGGGCGAAGTCGTAGGTGAGCTGGGTGGCGCTGCGCCCGAAGACGATGCCGGAGGGCTCCGCGCCGAGCAGGTCGGCCATGGCCCGCCGGGCCGTGCCGACGCACTCCTCGGCGTTGCGCTCCCCCTCCGTGCACTGTCCCCGGTTGGCCAGCGGGCCGGCCAGCGCGTCGGCGACCGCGTCGATCACCGGCTGGGGCGTCTGGCTGCCGCCGGGGCCGTCGAAGTGGGCCCAGCCCGCCTTGAGCGCGGGGAACTGCGCGCGTACGGCGTCGATGTCATGACTCACCTGGGACTCCTCGGGCTCACTGGACCGCGCCGGCGCCCGGCGCGCTCGGCGATCTGCGCTCCTCCAGCGCAGCCTGCCATGCCGGGAGCCGGGCCTCGGGGGCGGGTTCCGCGCGGTGGCCGCCGCGGGCGAAGAAGTCGGCGAGCGGGAGGATGGCGGCGCCGACCGTGACGGCGTCCGGGCCGAGGCGGCCGAGGTCGATGCGCACCTTCCGCGCCGGGTGGCGCAGCGCGTAGGCCGTGGCGTGCCGGCGCACCGCGGGCAGGAAGCGGGCGCCTAGCTGGAGGCCGGCCCAGCCGCCGATGAGGATCCGCTCGGGCTGGAAGAGGTTGATCAGGTCCGACAGGCCGGCGCCCAGGTACTCGGCGGTCTCCTCGAGCACGGCGAGCGCCACCGGGTCGGCGGCGGCGCCCTCGGGCGGGTACGCGGCGGCCAGCATGGCGGTGAGCGCGGTCTCCTCGTCGGCGTCCCGCGGCGGGTTGCCGCCCCCCTCGCTCCAGCGGGCGAGCAGCGACTCGGCGCCGGCGTACGCCTCCAGGCAGCCCAGCGCGCCGCACCGGCAGCGGCGCCCGCGCACCCGTACCGTCAGATGGCCCCATTCGACGGCCCGGCCGCGCTCGACCTCGGGCGTGACCAGGCAGGCGCCCACACCGGAGCCGAAGAGCACCACGACCGCGTTGCCGGCGCCGCGTCCGGCGCCGAACCACATCTCGGCCTGTCCGAGCGTCTTGGCGCCGTTGTCGATGAAGTACGGCACGCCGTCCGGCAGCTGGGTGCCGGCGCGCAGCAGGGCCTCCAGGGGCACGGCGTCCCAGCCGATGGTCTGCCCGTGCACCACGGCGCCGCGGTCGGGGGTGCGCTCCACGATGCCGGGGACGCCGATGCCCACGCCGAGGAGCAGCTCGGGTGCGAGACCGGCGGCGGCGAGCACCTCGGCGATGCCGTCCCGTACGTGGCCGGTGATCACACCGACGTCGTACCCCTGGGACTCCAGCGGGCGCTGGGTGCGGGCGAGCTCGGTGAGGGCGAGGTCGAACAGTTCGACGCGCACCCGGGTCTCGCCGACGTCCACGCCGATCATGTGGCCGCTGCCCGGGGCGACGCGCAGCAGGGTGCGCGGGCGGCCTCCGTCGGAGTCGACGCTGCCCGCCTCCTCCACGAGGCCGTCGGCGACGAGGTCGGCCACCACGTTGCTGACCGAGCCGGAACTCAGGCCGGTCGCCGGGCCGAGTTCGAAGCGGCTGAGCGGACCGTCGAAGTACAGCCGCTGCAGTACGGCCGTACGGTTGCCCCGCCTGAGATCGCGCACCGTGCGCCCGTTCCGCCCCGCCATGTGGCTCCCCTGTCAACCGTCTTCCCGAGCTGCAACATACCGTCGCGAGCCACGTGTGCGCGACTTCCTCCCTCACTTAGACCACGCAATAAATTAAGCCGTGAGTCTTCCGTTGAGCCGCTTTCCGTCATCACACGGGGACCCGGCGGCGGAAATCCGTTGGCCCACGGCCCGCCAAGCTGCCTACCCTAGCTTTGAAGCTAATGCCCTTAGGTTTCGCTTCCTTTTCCGCCTTCCGCACCGACGCACTCCCCCGGAGGCTTTCATGAGACCACTGACCGAGCAGGACATCCGCGCCTCCTTCGTGAACTGTTCCAAGGGCGAGGCCAAGCGCCTGGCCGTGCCGCGCGACCTGGGCGAGCGGCCCTGGGACGATCTCGACTTCCTCGGCTGGCGCGATCCGGGCGCCCCGGACCGCAGCTATCTCGTGACCGAGCGCCAGGGCCGGCCGGTGGGCGTGGCGCTGCGCTTCCCGCCCTCCCAGCGCGGTTTCCTGCACCGCAGTCTGTGCTCGGTGTGCCTGACCACCCACCGCGGCGGCGGGGTGTCGCTGATGACCGCGCGCAAGGCGGGCGCGGCGGGCCGCGAGGGCAACTCGGTCGGCGTGTACATGTGCAGCGATCTGGCCTGCTCCCTGTACGTGCGCGGCAAGAAGGTGCCCGACTCGGGCGCCCGTTTCGAGGAGAGCCTGACCCTTCAGGAGCAGATCGCCCGGGCGACCGGCAACCTGGCCGCCTTCCTGGACAAGCTGGGCGCCTGACCGGGCGCCCCCGGCACGCCGGGCACTCCCGGTACGCCCGGCACTCCTCGCGCGCCCGCTCCTCCGCCCGCCCGGTGCTTCCGGCACGCCGCGGCACACCCGCACGTTCGGCCTGGCGGTGAACGGGGAAGAGCGGAAGAGATGCACGTTGTACACAAGTGGGCCTCGTCCCTCATGGGGCTGGTGAAACGGCACCGTCACCCCCTGGTGGTACAGGCGCTGCGGTCGACGGTCGCCGCGACGATCGCGTATGTGATCGCCAAGTGGCTGAGCCCCGAGCCCGCCCCGCTGACCGCTCCCCTGACCGCCCTGCTGGTCGTCCAGGTCACCCTGTTCGCCACCCTGAAGACGAGCATCCGCCGGGTGAACTCCGTGGTGGCCGGCGTGATCGTGGCCATCGCCTTCTCACTGCTGGTGGGGCTGACCTGGTGGAGTCTGGCGCTGGTGATCCTGGCCGGGCTGGCCGTCGGGCACCTGGTGCGGGTGGACGAGTTCGTGGCCGAGGTGGCGATCAGCGCGATGCTGGTCCTCGGCGTCACCACCGTGGGCAGCACGGCCTGGGCCCGGATCGTGGAGACGCTGATCGGCGCGGCGGTCGGCCTGGCCTGCAACATCCTGCTGGCTCCGCCGGTGTGGACCGAGCAGGCGGGCGAGTCGATCGAGGGGCTGGCGCGCCGGATGCGGCAGCTGATGCTGCACATGGGCGACGAGATCACCGGCGGCCTGCCGGTGGAGCAGGCGGCCGCCCGGCTGCACGAGGCGCGCCGCCTGGACCACGACATCGCCGACGTGGACAGCGCCCTGCGGCAGGCCGAGGACAGCCTCAAGCTCAACCCGCGGGTGCGCGAGGGGCTGCTGAACCGGGTGGTGCTGCGCACCGGGCTGGACACGCTGGAGATCTGCACGGTCGTGCTGCGGGTGCTGGCGCGCACCTTCACGGACCTGGCCAAGCAGCGCGCGCCCGAGCCGCTGTTCTCGCCGCAGACCGGCGCCCTGGTGCAGCAGTTGCTGTGCGAGATCTCCGACGCCGTGGTCAGCTACGCGGTGCTGGTGACCGCGGACGTCAGCCTGAGCGCCGAGTCGGCCGAGGAGCGGCTGGCCGCCGAACTGCGCCAGGCCGGGGCCACCCGGGACAAGCTGGCGCAGCTGCTGCTGGAGGAGGTGCAGCAGGACGCCGGCAACTGGCACCTGCACGGCGCGGTGCTCACCGAGGTCAACCGCATCCTCGACGAGATGGACATCGAGCACCGCTCGCAGCGGCTGCTGGAGGAGCTGGACCGGCACACCCGTGAGCAGTTCGAGCGCCTGCCGCGGCTGACCCGGCTGGCGGACCGGCTCGGCGCGCCGGTCGGCGCGGCACGGAACCGGCAGTACCTCGAGCGGCGTTCTCGGTGAGGGGACCGGGCGCGCGCCCGGTGCCCGTTCGCCCGGGCGGGGTGCGCGCCACCGCACCGGGGTTCCACGACGGAGGGGGACGTGCGCATGACGGACACCACGGTGCGGATCGACGGGAACACTCTGCGGCTGCCGGGCGGGGTGGCGGTGCGGTTCGTGCGCACCCTGCGGCTGCCGGAGTCGGGCACCCATCCGCTGCCGCCGGGGCTGGGCGAGTTCCCCGTACGGCGCGTGGCGGACTACGCGGACACGGTGCCCGAGCAGTGGCGGGCCCGCGGCGGGGTGATGCTGCCGGTGTATCTGCGGGAGGCCATGTGGCTGAGCTTCGCGGGCACCACCGAGCCGGCCGCCCTGCAGGTCGGGGTGGGCAAGGTGTGCGCGGTCTCGGGCCGGCCCTGGAGCGACCGCCTGCGGCGCAAGCCGCAGAACTACGTGGTGCTGCCGCGCCAGCCCTGGCTGGACGGGATCAACTCCGGCAAGGGCACCGTCCGCCAGTTCGTGGCCGTGCCGCTCGGCCTCGGCGCGACGGTCGAGGCTCAGGTCACCGGCGAGGAGGTGTGGGGCGGCGTACAGCTGCAGACGTTCCCGCTGAACGACGCGGCGCTCGCCCGGTGGCGGGAGGAGGAGCGGCTGCGGCGGCAGGCGGCGGCCCGCCCGGCCGGCGGCACCGGCTTCCCCCTGGCGGCGCCGCCCGCGCCGGGTGCGGCGCCCGGCGGCTACGGCGCGCCGCCCCCCGCACCCGCCGCCTTCGGCGCGCCGCCCCCCGCGCCCGGCGCGCCGGCGGCCCGTCCCCGGGCCGCCGCGGCCATGGGGCTCGGCGTGGGCGGCTCCATGCGCCAGGAGGTGTACCGGGACGACCGGCCGCTGCGCGACTGGGCCGGCAAGCCCGCCGGACGCGTCTTCGTGCACCTGGTGACGCCGCCGGAGTGGCGCCGCATCACCGGGGAGGCTCCTCCGCCGTCGCCGGTGGACCGCGCCGCGTACACCCGGGCGGGTCTGCCCTGGTTCGACTACTACGACCAGGACGCCGAGGACCTGGACCCCTCCGGCACGCTCTCCGGGGTCAAGCCGGTCGGTGACTGGCTCGGCGAGGACCACGAGCCGTGGCAGGCCCCGTCGGCGCACCAGGTGCGGCCCCTCAAGGACGCGCCGGGCAAGCCGGTGGAGGACGGGGACTGGTAGGCGGCACCGGGCCCGGGCGGCGGAGAGGCACCGCTCGACGGCGAGGCGCGGCAGGCGCCGCGGTCCGCGCCGTCGGTGTCGCGGTCGCGGTCCCCGGCCTCGCGGTGAGCGCAACCGTGTTGCCCGGGAAAGATGGTCCGTTGTCGCCTGTCGCCCGGGAGGGGCGTCCGTCGTTGCCACGCGAAGGCCGTCCCTTGTCGTCACGTGCAGGTCGTGTCGTCACGTGCAGGTCGTGTCGTCACGCAGGTCGTCCGTCGTTGCCACGCCAAGGTCGTCCGTTGTTGCCCCGGGAGGGCGGTCCGGGTCAAGGTGGCGGTCACGACCGTGACGGCGGACTACCTGAGGTGCGGGCATGGACAAGCGAGGTCCCCGGGAGGGCTGGAGCAGGCGCCGCTTCGTCGGGGCGGTGGCGGCGGCCGCCGTACCGGCGGCGGTCCCGGCGCTCGGGGCGTGCCGGCGCGAGTCCGCGCCGGACACCGCGCCGCGGGCTCCCGAGGCCGGTGCGAGCACGCGGGACGCGGCGCGCGCGCCGTCCGGCCCCCGCCCGCTGTACATAGGCACCTACACCTCCGTCGAGGGCGGCGGCGAGGGCATCGGCCTGGCCGAGTACGACCCGGTGGCGGGCACCGTCACCGGGCGGGGCACCCTCACCGGCGTCGCCGACCCGTCGTATCTCGCCGTGCACCCGGACGGCCGCACCCTGTACGCGGTCGACGAGAGCGCGCGGGGGGCCGTGACCGCCGTACGGACGGCCGACCGCAAGGTGCTGGGGACCCGCGGCACCGGCGGGGCGGGCCCGTGCCATCTGTCCGTGCACCCCTCCGGGCGCTGGTTGCTGACCGCGAACTACCAGTCCGGCAGCGTGTCCGTGCACCCGATCGAGGGCTCGGGCGCGCTCGGCGAGCGCACCGGCCTCGTCACGCACACCGGCCCGCCGGGGCCGGGACAGCAGGGGCCGCACGCCCACCAGGTCGTCACCAGCCCGGACGGCGGCCATGTCCTCGCCGTGGACCTGGGCACCGACACCGTCCACACCTACCGGCTGGACACCCGCCGGGGCCGGCTCGGCGAGGTCTCCCGGGCGCGGACGCGTCCCGGGGCCGGTCCGCGCCACCTGACCTTCCACCCCGGGGGCCGGTACGCCTATCTCGCCAACGAGGTCGACGACACGGTGGCCGTCTGCGCCTACGAGCCCGCGACCGGCCGGCTCACCGTCGGCGCGCCGCAGCCCACCGGCTCGGGCGGCGGCACCAACTATCCTGCCCAGATCCTGGTGACGTCCGACGGCAGGTTCGCCTACCTCGCCAACCGGGGGCACAACAGCCTGGCCCGCTTCGCGGTCGAGGCGGACGGCGCCCGGCTCCGGCTGCTGGACACGGTTGCCGTCGGGGGCGACTTCCCCCGGCAGATCGCCTTCTCGCCGGACGGCACCCTGCTGTTCGCCGCCAACCAGAAGTCCGGCACGGTCACGGTCTTCCACGTGGACCGGGCGAGCGGGGCACTGCGGCCGGCGGGCGGGCCGTTCGCCTCACCGGTCGCCGTCTGCGCGCTGCCGCTGTAGGGCGCGCGCACAGGGGGCGCTCGCCCGGGCGAGCAGGACGTGCACCCGCTCGGTGAGGAGGCCGACGTCGTCGGCGGGCGCGTGGAAGGGCAGGCGCACGTCGCCATGGGTGCGGGCCCGTTCGATGCGGAGCGTCAGCCCGTGCCGGTCGACGGCGAGCGGGCGTACCCGCACCGCTCCGTGCAGGCTGCCGGGCGCGACAAGCCGGGTGAGACGCTGCACCGCGTCGGGGTGGACGTCGGCCAGGTGGGTGAGCAGGCGCGCCTCCGCCCCGGCCAGCGGGTCGGGCGTGGCGGCGGCGAACTCGGCGGGGGGCACCGTGACCGCGCCGGTCGCCTCGCGCAGCACGATGCGCGTGGGGCGGAGCGCCAGGTGCCCGTCCCCACCGTCCTCGGGGACGAACCACCCGGCGAGCCACAGCCGCGCCCGGATCCGGTGGCGCACCGGGACGGGTGCGACGTCGGCGAACTCCAGCACGGCGGACGGCTCGCCGCGCGGCGCGCACAGCGCCGCGGTGGTCAGGGCGCTGTCGTCGGGCGCGCGCAGCAGGATCCGCCCGTCCTCGGTGACGGTGTGCGCACCGGCGTACTCCTCCCGTGCGCCGGCCGCGGTCACCGCGCAGGACCACGCGGTGGCGAGCACCGAGCGGGCGCGCTGTGCCGCGCTCGGCGCCGCCGTCCCGGTGCCGCCGAAGGTGTCGCTGTCATCCATCCCCGAACCTCCTCATTAGGTAAGGCTTGCCTAACCTATCGAAGATCGGGGCGCACGCCAACCGCCCCCCTCCACGGGACGGGCGCCGCCTCAGGGGGCGAGCACGCCGAGCAGCGCCCGGGCGCACAGGTCACGGACCTGCTCGCGGGCCGGCCTGCCCGCGCGCAGCCACTCCAGGCAGACCGCGGTGGTGAACGCCAGCCAGCCGCGGACGGCCAGTTCCAGGTCGGGGCGGCGGCCGGCCGTCAGGGGGCCGAACTCGGGGTCCTCGGCGAGGGCCGCGAGGATCTGCCGCTCCTGGGCGGCCAGGGCCCGCCGGTAGACCCGGCGCACGGCCTGGTCGCCCGCCGCGTCGGCGCGGTGGAAGGCGCGGTAGCCGTGCGCGTGGGTCTCGACGTACTCCAGGTACGTGTCCAGGGCCGCCGCCAGCTGCTCGCGCACCGGCACTCCGGGCACCGCCGCGGTCATCCGCAGCATCCGCTCGCTCTCGCGTTCCACCACCGCGGCGAAGAAGTCACGCTTGGTCGGGAAGTAGTGGTAGAGCAGCCCCCGGGAGACTCCCGCCCGCTCCGCGACCTGTTCGATCCACACGTCGTCGTAGGGACTCTCGGAGAACAGCCGGGCCCCGACCGACAGCAGCTGCTCCCTGCGCTCGCCGGTGCTGAGGCGGCGGCGGGTGCGCTGCTCCCCCGGGTTCGCGGCCATGCCCGCACTCTACTTGACGTGCGCTCAGCAACCGGATCACACTGAGGCGCGTTGTTGAACCCACGTACAACACGCTGCGGGTATGGGAGATCGCCTCATGGCGCAGACGACGACGGCCGGGCTGCCGAAGGGCTTCCGCGACGCGGAGCAGGGCTGGCCGGAACTGCACCGCATCCCCCATCCGCGGCACCGCCTCCCCTTCCTCGGCGACGTGCTCGGCGCCCGCCCCCGTACTCCGCTGCAGGACTCGATGCGCCACGCCCGGGAACTCGGCCCCGTCTTCCGCCGGAAGGCGTTCGGCAAGGAGTTCGTGTTCGTCTGGGGCGCGCGGCCGGCCGCCGACCTCGCCGACGAGACCCGTTTCGCCAAGCACGTGGGACTCGGCGTCGCCAACCTCAGGCCGGTCGCCGGGGACGGGCTGTTCACCGCGTACAACCACGAGCCCAACTGGCAGCTCGCGCACGACGTGCTGGCTCCGGGCTTCAGCCGCGAGGCCATGGCGGGCTACCACGTGATGATGCTGGACGTGGCCGCACGGCTCGTCGGCCACTGGGACCGCGCGCAGGCCGCGGGACGCGCGGTGGACGTGCCCGGCGACATGACCCGGCTGACCCTGGAGACGATCGCGCGCACCGGCTTCGGCCACGACTTCGGCTCCTTCGAGCGGGCCCGCCCGCACCCCTTCGTCACCGCCATGGTCGGCACCCTCACCTACGCCCAGCGCCTGAACACGGTGCCCGCGCCGCTCGCCCCGTACCTGCTGCGCGGCGCGAGCCGGCGCAACGCCGCCGACATCGCCCGCCTCAACCGCACGGTGGACGACCTCGTCGACGCCCGCCGCGGGGCCGGCCGCGGCGGCGGGGGCGGCGAGGGCGACCTGCTCGACCGGATGCTGGAGGTGGCCCACCCGGAGACGGGCGAACGGCTGTCCGCGGAGAACGTGCGCCGCCAGGTGATCACCTTCCTGGTGGCGGGCCACGAGACGACGTCCGGAGCGCTGTCCTTCGCGCTGCACCACCTCGCCCGGCACCCCGACGTCGCCGCCCGCGCCCGTGCCGAGGTGGACCGGGTGTGGGGCGACGCGCCCGCCCCCGGATACGAGCAGGTCGCCCGGCTGCGGTACGTGCGCCGGGTGCTGGACGAGTCGCTGCGGCTGTGGCCGACCGCGCCCGCCTTCGCCCGCGAGGCCCGGCGGGACACGGTGCTCGCCGGGGAGCACCCGATGCGGCGGGGCGCGTGGGCGCTGGTGCTCACGCCCATGCTGCACCGCGACCCCGAGGTGTGGGGCGCGGACGCGGAGCGCTTCGACCCCGACCGGTTCGAGCCGCGGGCGGTGCGGGCCCGTCCCCCGCACGTCTTCAAGCCGTTCGGAACCGGGGCCCGGGCGTGCATCGGCCGGCAGTTCGCGCTGCACGAGGCGACCCTGGTCCTCGGCCTGCTGCTGCGCCGCTACGAACTGCGCGCCGACCCCGGCTACCGCCTGAAGGTCACCGAACGGCTCACCCTGATGCCCGAGGGCCTGAGACTACGGCTCGACCGCCGCCCCGCCCCGGCCTCCTCCGCCCCGGCCCCCGCCCCCGCCGCGCGAGCCACGGCCGGCCGGCAGGCAGGGGCGGGGTCAGGGGCCGGCGCCACCGGCTGTGAGGCCGGGGCCGGGACGGATGCGGAGGGCTGAGGCGGGGCCGAGACCGCGGCACGGCGGAGGGCCGGGTGCCGCACGTGAGCCGGGTCCGGGTCCAGGTCGACGCAGGCCCCCGGGGTCGATGCGGGCCCTGGCGGTGGCCGGGCAGTGTCCCGGGGCCGGAGCCGGACCGGACACCTCGTCCGGGGCCGGGTGGCGCGCCGGGCGGTGGGGAGCGGGCGGGGATCAGGCCGGGGTGGTCCAGTGCGCCGGGTGTGTGACCGATCGGGGCAGCCGGGTGCCGGAGCTGCCCCGGGCCGCCTCGAGCTGCGGCTGGGTGAGGAAGAAGGCGCCGGTCAGATCGGCGTCGGTGAGGTCGGCGTCGCGCAGGTCGGCGCCTATCAGGTCCGCGCCGCGCAGATCGGCGCCCGTCAGATCGGCCGCTATCAGCAGGGCCCCGCGCAGGGTGGACCCGCGGAGGTCGGCGCCCCTGAGCCGGGCGCCCACCAGGTCCGCGCCGCGCCGGTCCCGCCGGCCGCCCTTGCGGCTCCTGCCGCCCTTGCCGCCCCCGGCCTCCTTGCCGGGCCTCCCGCCCTCCTGGCCGAGGGCCTCCGCGCGGACCAGTTCGCTGGTGCGCAGCAGCAGTACGTTGACCTCCTGGCGGTGCGAGGCGACGTCCAGCGCGGCGAGTTCCGCGGGCGGGAGGAGGGTGAGCCGCTCGGTCCGCTCCAGGGCCTCGCGCAGCCCGGCGTGCACCGGGCGGGCGGCGGGCAGGGTGAGCGCCTCGGTGAGGTACCAGAGCAGCTCGTGCAGTTGGCGTACGACCGGAAACGCCTCGAACATGCCGCGGGCGTCCCCGGCGGAGGCGGTGCGCCAGTCCCGTCCGCCGAAGGTGACCTGGGAGACCTTCTGCCCGGCGCCGAAGCAGTCGTAGACCGTGCAGCCGGTGAAGCCCCGCTGCCTGAGCCGCGCGTGGATACCGCACCGGTGGTCGTCCCCCAGGTTCGGGCACGCCTTCCCCGCGGGCTTGTCCAGGGCGAAGTCCGCGGACGCGGCGAACGGCAGGGCGACGCAGCACAGCCCGAAGCAGCGCGCGCAGTCACCGCGCAGCCCGGAGGTGTCGACGGCCGGCTCGGCGGCTTCCTGATCAGGCATGCCGTCCACCCTACTGACCCGCACGGACCGGCCCGGACGCGGCCGGACCAGCGGGCGGGCGGGCCGGGACGTGCCGGCCGGGACCGTGCGGCGGCCCCGCGCGCTGGGCCGCCGGGCGGTCCCGGCGGACGTCAGGCTTCCCCCGCGGCGGCTGCCACGCCGAGGCGTTCGAGCCGCTCCGGGTCGGCCAGGATGTACATCCGGGTGATCCTGCCGTCCGCGACGGTGACGCCCATGACCGACAGCGGGCGTCCCTGCGGCGCGTTGGCCACCCCGATCGCGCCGTTGACCAGCACCAGCCGGGCGGAGCCGGCGTACTGCGCGAAGGTGAGCGCCTGCGCGGCCACCGTCCTCGCCCCGTGCACCACCTTGGAGGCCGCGCCGCCCCGGACCAGCGTGCCGGAGTCGACGCGCAGCACGACGTCCGGGTGGAGGACGGCGACCAGCGCCTCGAAGTCACCGGCGCGCGAGGCGGCCAGGAAGGCCTCCAGGACCTGCTTCTGCCGGCCGAGGTCCGCCTCCTGCGACGGGGTGGCGCCCTGCACCCGGCGCCGCGCGCGGCTGGCGAGCTGCCGGGTGGCGGCCGGGGTGCGCTCCACGATCGGGGCGATGTCGTCGAAGGGCACCGCGAACAGGTCGTGCAGCACGAACGCCAGCCGCTCGTCCGGCTCCAGCGTCTCCAGCACGACCAGCAGGGCGAGCCCCACCGAGTCGGCCTCCAGCACCTCCTGCTCGGGGTCGATCCGGGTCAGCGGCCGGATCACGGGGTCGGGGACGAAGGTGTCGTCCAGCGGCTCCTCGCGGCGCGAGCCGCGCGCCCGCAGCAGGTCCAGACAGACCCGGCCGGTCACCGTGGTGAGCCAGGCGCCCAGGTTCTGGATGGCGCCGGCGTCCGTGCGGCTGAGCTTGAGCCAGGTCTCCTGGACGGCGTCCTCGGCCTCGGCCAGCGAGCCGAGCATCCGGTAGGCCACCGCCCGCAACTGCCCGCGGTGCTCCTCGAAGCGGCGCGCCAGGAGATCCCGGCCGTCCGTGGCTTCCATCGGTACTCCCTGTCCTTCCCGGTGCTCCCGGGTGCCCGCCGCCGTCATCGGGGGAACAGTTCGAACGGCACGGCCGGCTTCCCGCCGAACCGCTCGCCCGCCGCCGCGGTGCTCGACGTCAGGAAGGCGCGCGCGTACGCCTCGGGGTCCTGCTCGGTCAACGCCTCGATGTAGGTGCGGTGTTCCAGCAGGGAGCGCACCGCCCGCTCCAGCCCCGGCCCGGCGTCCACGGCGTGGGTGGGCGCGGGCGAACCCGCGACGGCGACCCAGCGCACCCCGTCCCACGGCTCGAGCCCCCGCTCGGTCAGCTCCGGGAAGATCCAGCGGTTGCCCGCGTCCGTCGCCGCGTCCAGGGTGGCCCGGCCCACGGCCACGTGGTCCGGGGTGTTCCACGCGACGCCGCCCCAGGTGTCCCGGTGGTTGAGGGTGATGACCAGTTCGGGACGGTGGCGGCGGATGGCCGCCGCGATGTCACGGCGCAGGGCGGTGCCGTACTCGATCACACCGTCGCGGTGGTCGAGGAACTCGACCTCGCTCACCCCGACGACGGCGGCGCTCGCCCGCTGCTCCCGTTCCCGCAGCGGGCCGCAGACGGCCGGGTCCAGGGTGTCGATGCCCGCCTCGCCGCGGGTGGCGAGGACGTAGACGATCTCGCGGCCGGCGTCGGTCCAGGCGGCCACCGCGGCCGAGCAGCCGTACTCGAGGTCGTCCGGGTGCGCCACCACGGCGAGCGCGCGGCGCCAGTCGTCGGGCATGGGCTCAAGCGGCTTGATCGTCGGCTCGGTCATGCCCGCAGACTAGCCGCCCGTGCCGACGCCACCGCCCGCGACCGCGACGATTCGGCCGCCCCACCCGCACCGCACCGCCGGGCGGCACCGCACGGCCGGGCCACTCCGCCCCGCCGGGTCGCACCGCACCGCCGGGCGCCACGCCGCACCGCCGGGCGCCACGCCGCACTGCCGGGCCGCAGACGTCTACGCCTCGTCGCGCACCAGGGCGAGCAGGCGGTCGAGGACGCGGGGGCCGCCGGCCCGGAGGCCGTCGTGCTCGAACTCGTCGGTGACCCAGGTGCGCAGGCCCCGGACGGCGCGGGCGGTGTCGAGGGCGTGCGCGGTGTCGACGTACATGTCGTCGTGGTAGACGGCCGCGGCCACCGGGACCTCGTTGGCGGCGAGGCGGGCCCGGTCGTAGAGGCGGGGCCAGCCGGTGCGGGCGGCGAGCAGTTCGGCGGTCTCGCGCAGCGGGCGCAGCGCGGGGTCGCAGTCGAACATCCAGGGGTGCACCGACTCGCCGGTGAACAGCAGCGGCCCGTCACCGGCCAGCGCCTTGGCGGCGTCGAACTGCGGGAACTCGGCCCGGACGCGTTCCGCGGACCAGGCCGTGGGGCGGTCGTCCTGGCCGTAGACCGGCTCGTGCAGGAGGGCGTACAGGGGGTGTCCCGCGTACGACAGCAGGCCCTGGACCTCCTCCTGGAAGGCGTCGGACAGCTCGTGCCCGGCGGGGGTGCGGACGAAGGCGTGCTCGAGCAGGAAGTGCAGGCGGTGGCTGCCGTCGCCGCTGCCCAGCATGATGCCGAGCGACTGGAACGCCTCGACGGTCAGGCGGTAGCCGCCGGGGAGGACCACGTCGTGGGTGAGGAGGTGGTCGGCGATACGGCGGGCGCGGTCGACGTCCTGGGGGTAGCGGGCGTAGTGGGCGGCGACCTTGCGCTCGATGCGCGGGTAGGCGGCCCGGTAGACGTCGTCGGCGTGGGCGTCGAGGGCGGGGAGCCCGCCGGTGAGCAGGGCGGCGGACAGCCCCTCGGGGTGGGTGGAGAGGTAGTTCACCGTGCAGAACCCGCCGAAGCTCTGGCCGAGGACGGTCCACGGGGCGCCACCGGTGACGTGCGGGCGGATGGCCTCGCAGTCGCGGACGATGGAGTCCGCGCGGAAGTGCGCGAGGTACTCGGCCTGTGCGGCGGGGCCGCCGCGCAGCGGCAGCGTCTGCCGGTTGGCGGGCGTGGAGTGGCCGGTGCCGCGCTGGTCGAGCAGCAGCACCCGGTAGTCCTCGAGGGCCCGGCCGAGCCAGGCCTGCCGTCCGATGAAACGGTTCGCCCCGAAGCCGGGGCCGCCCTGGAGGTAGACCAGCCACGGCAGGTCCTGGCCCGCCTTGTCACTGGCGACGGCCTCCCGGGCGTAGAGCTCGATGCTCTCCCCCGCCGGGTCGTCGTGGTCGAGCGGCACGGTGAAGGAGCGGTCGGTGAGGACGACGCCGGGCTGGCGGTAGCTGACGGACAAGGAAGCTCCCGGGACGGAGGTTTTACGGCCGCGTCCCAGTTGAGCACACGAACCTGCGCCGTCCGACCCCTGGGATCATGAAATTCCGCCGAATCCGCCGTCGCGGGCCCGGCGGACGGGCGGCGGTTCGCGCGGCGCGTCCGGGCCGGGACCGGCCCCGTCGGGGGCGCCGGGCTCCCCGGTGCGGCGGTCCCGGACCTGGTTCGGGCCGCGCGGGCCGCCGACGTACGCGATCGAGCGGTGCCCGGCGTCCACCAGGTGCCGTACCGCGAGGGCCGCGCACGCCACGTCGTCGACGGACCGCCGCCGGCGGGGGCCGAGTCCCGGCTCACCTGACTACGCTTCACTTGTCCGATGATCGACACCGAGGAGCCGCGATGCGTGTCGCACTGTTCCTGACCTGTGTCAACGACACGCTCTATCCGGACACCGGGCGAGCCGTGGTCAAGCTGCTGACCCGGCTGGGCGTGGACGTCGACTTCCCCCTGGGCCAGACGTGCTGCGGGCAGGCGCACTACAACACCGGCTACCGGCACGAGGCCGAGCCGCTCGCCCGGCGCTTCGCCGAGGTCTTCCGGGGCTACGAGGCGGTGGTGACGCCGTCCGGGTCCTGCGCGGCGATGGTGCGGGAGCTGTATCCGCGGATGGGCGCGCGGGCGCGGGCCGAGGGCCGCGGCGACGGCCTGGAGCGCGTGCTCGCGCCGGTGGTGCCCCGGACGTACGAGCTGACCGAGTTCCTGGTGGACGTGCTGGGGGTGACGGACGTGGGGGCGTACTACCCGCACCGGGTGACGTACCACCCCACCTGCCACGGGCTGCGCGCCCTCGGCCTCGGGGACCGGCCGGAGCGGCTGCTGCGGGCGGTCCGGGGCCTGGAGCTGGTGGAGCTGCCCGGCGCCGACGAGTGCTGCGGTTTCGGCGGGACCTTCGCGGTGAAGAACCCCGACGTCTCGGCGGCGATGGGCGCCGACAAGGTGCGCAACGCCCGGTCCACCGGCGCCGAGGTGCTGTGCGCGGCCGACAACTCCTGCCTCATGCACCTCGGTGGGACCATGAGCCGGCTGGACGCGGGGATGCGGCCGGTGCACATCGCGGAGATCCTGGCGAGCACACAGGAGGAGCCTGCCGTATGAGCGCTACGTTCGTGGGCATGCCCGCGTTCCCGGCCGCGGCGCGCGCGGCGGTCGCCGACCCGACCCTGCGCGGCAATCTGCGCCACGCCACGCACACCATCCGGGACAAGCGGGCCCGCGCGGTGGCCGAGGTGTCCGACTGGGCGGCGCTGCGGGAGGCGGGCCGGCAGATCAAGGACCACACCCTGCGGCACCTGGACCGCTATCTGGTCCAGGTGGAGGAGGCGGTCACGGCGGCCGGCGGCACCGTGCACTGGGCGGTGGACGCGGCCGAGGCCAACCGGATCGTCGCCGGTCTCGTGAGGGAGACGGGCGAGACGGAGGTCGTCAAGGTCAAGTCGATGGCCACCCAGGAGATCGGTCTGAACGAGGCGCTCGAGGCGGAGGGCATCCGCGCCTACGAGACCGATCTCGCCGAGCTGATCGTGCAGTTGGGCCGGGACCGGCCGTCCCACATCCTGGTGCCGGCGATCCACCGCAACCGCGGGGAGATCCGGGACATCTTCCGTTCCGAGATGGGGCGGTGGGGCCGCCCGGCCCCGGAGGGGCTGACCGACACGCCCGCCGAACTCGCCGAGGCGGCCCGGCTGCACCTGCGGGAGAAGTTCCTGCGCGCCAAGGTCGGCGTCTCCGGCGCCAACTTCGTGGTCGCCGAGACCGGCACGCTGGTGGTCGTGGAGTCCGAGGGCAACGGGCGGATGTGCCTGACCCTGCCGGAGACGCTGATCTCGGTCGTCGGCATCGAGAAGATCGTGCCCACCTGGCAGGACCTGGAGGTGTTCCTGCAGACGCTGCCCCGCTCCTCCACGGCCGAGCGCATGAACCCCTACACCTCGATGTGGACCGGCACCACGGACGGCGACGGGCCGAGCGCCTTCCATCTGGTGCTGCTGGACAACGGCCGCACCGACACCCTCGCCGACGAGGTCGGCCGGCAGGCCCTGCGCTGCATCCGCTGCTCGGCCTGCCTCAACGTCTGCCCGGTGTACGAGCGGGCCGGCGGACACGCCTACGGTTCGGTCTACCCGGGCCCGATCGGCGCCATCCTCAGTCCCCAACTGCGCGGCACGGCAAGCGAGATCGACGCCTCCCTGCCGTACGCCTCGTCGCTGTGCGGGGCCTGCTACGAGGCGTGCCCGGTGGCGATCGACATCCCCGAGGTGCTGGTGCATCTGCGCGAACGCGTCGTGCAGGGCGGCGCGGCCACCCGCGGCGGCAACAGGGTGGTGCTGCGGCCGGCGAAGGGACACGCCGCCGAGCGGGCGGCGATGCGCGCGGCCCGCTGGGCCTTCACCCACCCGGGCGCCCTGCGCGGCGGCCAGCGGCTGGCGTCGCGCACCCGCCGGCTGCATCCGCGCACCCTGCCGGGTCCCGGGCGGGCCTGGACGGGCACCCGCGACCTGCCGCCCGTGCCCGCGGAGCCGTTCCGCGACTGGTGGCAGCGCACCCGGCGGGAGCGCACCCGGGGCGGGAACGACGGCGAGGGGGCCGCGAAGTGAGCAGCAGGGACCGCATTCTGGGCCGGGTACGGCGCGCGCTGGCGGACGTGCCCCGGGACGACGCCCCGTACGAGCGGGCCGTGGCACGCGACTATCTGCGGCAGCACGGCGAGCGCGACGCCGGGGAGACGGTGGAGCTGCTGGCCGCGAACCTGGCGGACTACCGGGCGGTGGTGCACCGCGCGGACGCCGAGGAGCTGCCGTACCTGATGATGCGGCTGCTCGCCGAACGCGGGTCGGAGCAGGTGCTCGTACCGCCGGGGCTGCCGCCCGCCTGGCTGTCGGCCGCCGATCCGGTCCGCGTCCACGACCGTGCCGTGAGCACCGCGCGGGAGCTGGACCGCGTCGGCAGCGTGGTGACCGGCTGCGCGGTCGCGATCGCCGAGACGGGCACGATCGTCCTGGACGGCTCCCCCGACCAGAGCCGCCGCCGCATCACACTCGTCCCGGACCACCACATCTGCGTCGTGCGGGTCCCGGAGCAGGTCGTCTCCTCCATCCCGCAGGCCCTCGCCCGCCTGGACCCGGCCCGCCCGCTGACCTGGATCTCCGGCCCCTCCGCGACCAGCGACATCGAGCTGAACCGCGTGGAGGGCGTCCACGGACCGCGCACGTTGGAGGTGGTGCTCCTCACCGACGGCTGAGGGGCCCGCCGCCGGCCGCGGCCGGACGGTGCGCCGCCGGGCGCTCGGTGTCCCCGGTTCTGGGGACGGTGCGCCGGTGGACGGGGGCGGTCCGCCGGCCGTCGGCGGGTGCGGGCGGGCGGCCGGGTCAGCAGAAGGCGATCGGGGCGCCGCGGCGTATGCAGTGCTCGGCCGCGCGCAGGTACAGGGCGACGTAGAACGCGGCGTCCAGATCCTCGCTCCACGGGCCCGGCCGGGCGGCGGCCACCTGCTCGGCGGCGCCGTCCAGGAACCACATCGTCAGGTCGAGGTTGTCGCACGCCGACGGCACCTCGGGCGGCAGCTCCAGCAGGGCCGCCAGCCGCCGGGCGAGCGCCAGCACCCGCGGTGCGCCGGCGACCACCGTCTCGTCGGCGTAGGCGTCGGGCACGGGCAGCCGGATCTCCTCCTCCAGCGGGAGGGGGACCAGCAGCGACCAGCCGCTCAGCGTCTCGCTCTCCTGAGGGGACAGATGGGCCGTGCACAGGGCGGCGAACCCGTCCATCGGGGGCACCAGCTTCTCCTCGAAGGACTGCCCTGCACCGCGTACGAGGCGCGTCTCCTCGGGCGGCGGGGCAAGCGGCGGCAGACCGCGACGGCCCAGCTCCTCGTTCAGCGCGGCGGCCAGCGCTCCGCGCCCGTCCTCGCTGTCGTCGGACCACGCCTGCGCACCGACATCGACCAGATAGACACCCATGACCGCACCGTAGCGGCCACCACCGACAACGCGACCCGGCGCCCGGGCGCTGGCCTGACGGGGGCCCGGCGGGAGCCCGGGCGA
>NZ_JBJDQT010000002.1:177413-326621 GCF_044903565.1 Streptomyces sp. NPDC004065
CGAGGGCCCGGGCGAGGGCCCGGGCGAGGGCCCGGGCGAGGGCCCGGGCGAGGGCCCGGGCGAGGGCCCGGGCGAGGGCCCGGGCGAGGGCCCGGGCGAGGGCCCGGGCCGGAGCCCCTCGAAGGCCCGGCGAAGGCCCTACGAAGGCCTGGCGGAGGTCGGGCGAGGGCCCTGCGGGAGCCCGGCGGGAGCCCGGCAAGGGCCCGGCGGGACCGGGCCGGTGCGAACCCGGCGAAGGCCCTGCGAAGGCCTGGCGGGAGCCGGACGGGGGCCCGGCGAAGGCCCCGCTAAGGCCCGACGGGAGCCCGGCGGGAGCCGGACGGGGGGCCGGCGGGAGCCCGGCAAGGGCCCGGCGGGGAGCCGGACGGGGGCCGACGGGAACCCGGCAAGGGCCCGGCGGGGACCGGGCCGGTGCGAACCCGGCGAAGGCCCTGCGAAGGCCTGGCGGGAGCCGGACGGGGGCCCGGCGAAGGCCCCGCTAAGGCCCGACGGGAGTCGGGCGAGGTCCCGGCGGGGAGCCGGACGGGGGGCCGGCGGGAGCCCGGCAAGGGCCCGGCGGGGAGCCGGACGGGGCCGACGGGAACCCGGCAAGGGCCCGGCGGGACCGGGCCGGTGCGAACCCGGCGAAGGCCCTGCGAAGGCCTGGCGGGAGCCGGACGGGGGCCCGGCGAAGGCCCCGCTAAGGCCCGACGGGAGCCCGGCGGGAGCCGGACGGGGAGCCCGGCGGGAACCCGGCAAGGGCCCGGCGGGAACCGGGCCGGAGCCCGGCGAAGACCCGGCGGGAGCCCGGCAAGGGCCCGGCGGAGCCCGGCAAGGGCCCGGCGGAGCCCGGCAAGGGCCTGGCGGAGCCCGGCGAGGGCCCGGCGTCAGCCGACGCCGGCCGCGTCCAGCAGGGCGCTCGCGGTGGCCGCGGCCAGCCCGTCGTCCAGTTGCTCCACGCCCGCCCCGCTGCGGGCGCTGGACCCGTCGAAGACCAGCATCAGCTGACGGGCCAGCAGTCCCGGATCGCGGGCGCCGCCGAGCGCGGCCAGCTCGCGGAAGGTCTCCTTCAGGCGCTCCTTGGCGCCGCGCGCCACCCGGCTCGCCACGTGCTCGGGGTCCTTCAGCTCGACGAGCGCGGCGAGGTAGGGGCAGCCGTGGTAGCCGGGCTCCGCGGCCGCCCCGGCCAGCCGCTCGAAAACGTACAGGATGCGCTCGCGCGGGGTGGCGGCCTGCTCGGGGCCGGGTACGAGCAGCGCCTCGTAGCCGGGCAGCCGCCGCTCCAGGCTCGCGGCGAGCACCTCGTCCTTGCTGTCGAAGAGCTGGTACATGGACCGCTTGGAGACGCCCGCCGCGCGGCACAGCGCCTCCACGCCGATGGAGACGCCGTCCCGGTAGAACAGCTCGGCGGCGGCGTCGAGCAGCCGGTCGCGGGGGGTCGCCCTGTCCGTGGTGGCCATGAGGGGAGGTTACCGCGCCGCACCCCCAGGCGGAAACCGATCGGTGTACTCCGGCGGCCGACGCGCTGTCTCCCCGTGACAGATGGACTGAACAAGCGCTTAGATAGTGACCGGACCACGGACCCTTACTCGTTTCCCGCCGCGCTGGAGGCCCTGTTGTTCACGTCCGTCGACGATGTCTCCGCCCGCCTCGCCGAGACCGGCTATCTCGCCTCGCCCGCCGTCGCCACCGCCGTCTTCCTCGCCGACCGCCTCGGCAAGCCGCTGCTGGTGGAGGGGCCGGCCGGGGTCGGCAAGACCGAGCTGGCCAAGGCCGTGGCACAGGTCGCCGGGGCCCGGCTGGTGCGGCTGCAGTGCTACGAGGGGGTCGACGAGGCCCGCGCCCTGTACGAGTGGAACCACGCCAAGCAGCTGCTGCGGATCAGCGCGGGCCGCGGCGAGACCTGGGACGAGGCGCGCACCGACATCTTCAGCGAGGAGTTCCTGCTCACCCGGCCCCTGCTCACCGCGATCCGCGGCGACGAGGCCAAGGTGCTGCTGATCGACGAGACCGACAAGGCCGACGTGGAGGTGGAGGGCCTGCTGCTGGAGGTGCTCAGCGACTTCCAGGTGACGGTGCCGGAACTGGGCACCATCACCGCGACGCGCCGCCCGTTCGTCGTGCTCACCTCCAACGCGACCCGCGAACTGTCGGAGGCGCTGCGCCGGCGCTGTCTGTTCCTGCACATCGGCTTCCCCGAGGAGGAGCTGGAGCGCCGGATCGTGCGGCTGAGGGTGCCGGAGCTGGACGAGGCGCTGGCCGCGTCCGTGGTGCGGGTGGTCGGCGCGCTGCGGGCCATGGACCTGCGCAAGGCGCCCTCGGTCGCCGAGACCGTCGACTGGGCGCGGACCCTGCTCGCGCTCGGCGCGGACACCCTGGACGAGGACGTGGTCCGGGACAGTCTGGGCGTGCTGCTCAAGCACCAGGAGGACGTGGTCAAGGCGGCCGCCAAGCTCGACCTGGACGCCGTGTGAGCCCCGCCGCGCCGGACGGCGCCGGGCTGCCCGAGCGGCTGACGGGCCTTGTCGCGGCCCTGCGCGGGCACGGCGTCCGGATCGGGACCGGGGAGACCGTGGACGCGGCGCGGGCGATGGCGGCGCTCGGCCTGGCGGACCGGGAGGTGCTGCGCGAAGGACTGGCCGCCACCCTGCTGCACGGCAACGGCCAGCGCCCGGTGTTCGACCCGGTCTTCGACCTGTACTTCCCGCGCGGGGTCGGCGCCCCCGGTACCGCCCCCGCCGACCGGGAGGACCTGCGCGAACGGCTCGCGCGGGCGCTCGCCGCGGACGACGGCGCCCTGCTGGCGCGGCTGGCGGTCGAGGCCGTGGACGGCTTCGGCGGCTACGGCGCCGTACCCGGCTCGGACGGCTGGTCGGCGTACCAGACCCTGGAGCGGCTGCGGCCGCAGACGCTGCTGGCCCGGGTGCGCGCGGGCATCCGGGCCGCGGGCGGTGCGGACGGCTTCACGGACCGGCTGCTGGACGACGAGATCCGGGGGCGGATCGAGGAGTTCCGGCGGCTGGTCGGCTCGGAGGCGCGGCGCCGGGTGGCGGAGCGGCGCGGGCGCGAGGAGATCGCGCGGCGCGCGGTGCCGCCCAGCGCGGACCGCGTGGACTTCCTGTACGCGGGGCGGGACCGGCTGGACGAACTGCGCCGGACCGTACGGCCGCTGGCCCGGAAGCTGGCCACCCGGCTGGCGGCCCGCCGCCGCCGGGCCGCCCGGGGCACGATCGATCTGCGCCGCACCCTGCGCGGCTCGCTGTCGACCGGTGGTGTCCCGGTGAAGCCGGTGCTGCGCCGACGCCGGCCCACGCGCCCCGAACTGGTGCTGCTGTGCGATGTGTCGGGCTCGGTGGCCGGGTTCTCCGACTTCACCATGCTGCTGGTGCAGGCGCTGCACGAGCAGTTCAGCAAGGTGCGCGTGTTCGCCTTCGTCAACCGCGTCGACGAGGTCACCGGACTGCTGCGGCGCGGCGCGGCCGACGCCGGGGGCCTCGCCGCCCGCATCCAGGCGGAGGCGCGGCTGACCGGCTGGCACGGCAGCAGCGACTACGGCCTCGCGCTGGGCGAGTTCGCCGAGCGGTACGGCGACGCGGTCGGCCCGCGCACGACGGTGTTCCTGCTCGGCGACGCGCGCACCAACATGAGCGACCCCAACCTGCCGGCGCTGCGGGAGATCGCCGGGCGGGCCCGCCGGCTGTACTGGCTGAACCCGGAGCCGCGCACCCAGTGGGGTACCGGCGATTCGGCCGCGCCCGCCTACGCCGGGCTGGTCGGGATGCACGAGTGCCGCAACGCCCGTCAGCTGGGCGCGCTGGTCTCCCGGCTGCTGCCGGTCTGACCGGACCGCCGGGCCCGGGGCGGGACTCCGGTCGGGCTGCCAGGCCGGGGCAGGACTCCGGTCGGGCCGCCAGGCCGGGGCAGGACTCCGGTCGGGCCGCCAGGCCGGGGCCCGACTCCGGTCGGGCCGCCAGGCCGGGGCAGAGCACCGATCAGGCCGCCAGGCCGGGGTAGAGGACCGCGAGGTCGGCGGAGAGCCCGGCCTTGACCTGGCGGGTGAGGTCGTCGGCGAGGACCTCGTAGGCGTTGGACTCGATGCCGTCGAGGGCCTGGGCGGCCACGCTCTCGGGGGTGGACTTGGGCGCGTCGACGTGCGCGGCCATGTCGGTGTCGACGTAGCCGACGTGCAGGCCCGTGACCTGGATGCCGCGCGGCTTCAGGTCCAGCCGCAGGGAGTTCGTCTGCGACCACAGCGCGGCCTTGGAGGCGCTGTAGGAGCCGCTCAGGCCGATCCACGACAGCACCGAGTGGACGTTGAGGATGTGGCCGCCGCCGTTGCGCTCGATGAGGGGAACGAAGGCGCGGGCGACGTTCAGCGGGCCGTAGAAGTTGGTCTCGAAGTCGCTGCGCACGTCCTCCACCGGGGAGTCGAGGAAGTTGGCGGCGCGCGCCTGGCCCGCGTTGTTGACGAGGAGGGTGACGTCCCGCGCCTGCTCGGCGGCGGCCGCGACGGAGGCCGGGTCGCTCACCTCCAGCGCCAGCGGCACCGCACGCGGGTCCGTGACGGTACGGGGATCGCGGGCGGTGGCGTAGACCTTCGCGGCGCCCCGCTCGAGCAGGGCTGCCACCAGGGCCCGGCCGATGCCGCGGCTGCCGCCGGTGACCAGGGCGACGGAGCCTTCGATGTGGGTCATGGGAATCTCCAGAGGGGAGGGGAAGGCGCGGGGAAGGGAGCCGGCCGGGGACTCCGGCACGACAGCGGAAACCGATCGGTTTCTGGCTGCCGCCACAGTAAACCGATCGGTTTCCAATGGGCAAGCGCGGCCGCGTCCGGCCCGGCTCGACCCTGCGGGGCCCGCTCACCCCCAGGGCCCGCTCAGCCCCTCCCTCGCGGGACCCCGTCGGCCCTCCCGGTCCCGCTCGGCCCCGCTCGGCCCTCCCGGCCCCGCTCGGCCCTCGGGGCCGACTCGGTCCTCCGGAGTCCGCTCAGCCCTCCGCCGGCTTCGCGTACTCCCGCGCCGTGGCGCCGCCGAAGTCGTACACCACGACCTGCTCGTCGCCCACGACCCAGGCGTCGTGCCCGGGCGGGCAGACGAAGACGTCGCCGGGTCCCACCTCGCACTCGCCGCCCTCGTCCATGGCCAGGTGCATACGGCCCTGGACGACGAAGCCGTTGTGGTGGACGCGGCAACTCTCCGTCCCGGCGATCGGGCCGACCGACTCCGACCAGCGCCAGCCCGGTTCGAAGGTGCCCACGGCGAAGTCGAGCCCGGTCAGGTGGACGGCGTCGAGGTGGCCCCGGGGGAAGTCCCGCCGCTCGTCCGGCTTCTCGACCGTCTTCACTTCCAGCATGACGGTGGTCTCCCTTCCGGCCGTGATCCCTGCGGCCGGGGCCGGCCCCCCGTCTCCCGTGAGGAGCGCGGTACCGGCGGGGGCCCTGGCCCCATATGGGTTCATCCTCCTCCGGGCGGACCCACCCCGCCATCGCAACGGGCCCGGCCGGGACCCGAAAACGGGTTGACCCGGGTCCCCGCGGGGCCGTTTGCTCTCGGCTCATGCGCGCCCAGACCCTGCACCCCGGTGAACCCGCGTACGACGCCCCGCTCGTGCGCCGGCTGATCGCCGCTCAGTTCCCGCGGTGGGCACGGCTGCCCGTGCGACGGCTGGAGCCGGCCGGCACCTCCAACGTCATGTTCCGGCTGGGCGAGGAGAGGGTGGTACGGCTGCCCCGTACCGCCGGCGCCGCCGCGGACATCGACAAGGAGTGCGCCTGGCTGCCGCGTCTGGCGCCGTCGCTGCCCGTGGCCGTCCCCGTGCCGCTCGGCCGGGGCCGGCCGGCCGAGGGCTGTCCGTGGCCCTGGGCCGTGTACCGCTGGATCGAGGGGGCGCCGGCCGTGGCGCGTCTCGCCGCTCCGGATCTGCTGGCCGACGGCCTGGCGCGGTTCGTCACCGCGCTGCACGCGGCGGACCCGGCGGGCGGCCCGCCCTCGTACCGCGCCGAGCCGCTCGCCGCGCGCGACGCGGTGACCCGCGAGGCGATCGAGGGCCTGCGCGGCGACCTCGACGCCGAGGCGGTGGCCCAAGCCTGGGAGGAGTCGGTGGCCGCCCCGGCGCCGGCCGGCCCGCCCGGCTGGATCCACGCCGACCTCCAGCCCGCGAACCTGCTGCTGGCGGGCGGGCGGCTGACCGCGGTCATCGACTTCGGGTGCCTGGGTCTCGGCGACCCCGCCGTCGACCTGATCGCGGCCTGGTACGTCCTGCCGGCCGGAGTACGGGACCGGTTCCGGGCGGCGGTGGGCGCGGGCGAGGCGGCCTGGGCCCGGGGGCGGCTGGGCCCTGTCGATCGCGCTGCTCGAGCTGCGGTACTACCGCGACACCAGCCCCTTCATGGCCGGCGTCGCCCGGCAGGTGATCCGCGCGGTACTGGACGACCACCGCGCGGCGGGGGCCGGCCGGCGCCGGCCGCGCTCGTGATCGATGCCGCCGGGCCGGCCCTGGCGGCACGCCGGGCGTCCGACCCGCGAGCCGGATGCACCCGTCCGCGGGTCAGCCGCCACCCGCTCACCGATCCGCCGCCGGTCCACCGGTCGGACATCGATCGGAGGTCGGCCGCCGGTCGCACGTCAGCCGCCGGTCCACCGGTCAGACGTCGGTCGCGGGTGGGCTGTCGGTCCGCGGCGCGGGTGAGAGCGGGTCGTCGACGACGCCGCGGAGGACGCGCGCGGTGTCGTCGTCCCCGGTAGCAGGCTCTCCCGCCGCCGCCGTCAGCGCCCGCAGGGCGGGGACGAGCGCCGCGCGCTCGCCCGCGGGCAGCCGCTGCACCAGCCGGCGGATCTCCGCGCGGCGGTGGGCGAGGACCCGTGCGACCAGGCCGCGTCCGCCGGAAGTCAGGCGCAGCACGACCTCGCGCCGGTTGGCCGGGTTGGTCCTGCGGTCGACCAGGCCGAGCGCCTCCAGCCGCTCCACCATGCGCAGCGCCGTGGAGGGGTTGACGCCGAGGGTGGCGGCCAGGGCGACGAGCTTGACGGGTCCGCAGGTGTCGAGCACGACCAGGGCGCGCAGCTGGGGCAGGGTGAGCGACTCGTCGGTGGAGGCGAGCGCCCGCGCGGAGATGGCCACGAACAGCCGCGACGCGCCCATCACGGCCGCGGCCAGTTCCTCGGCCTCGCGGTCCAGGGCGGCGTGCCGTCCGCTCTCCCCCGGTTGTTCGCGACGGCCCGCCGGATCCGCGAGAGGGGCGGGCTCCCCGTGCCGGCCGGGCTCCCCGTGCCGGCCGGGCTCCCCGCGCCGGCCGGGTTCCCCGTGCCGTGCAGGGAGGTCGCCGGGCGCGGCGGGGGTCGGGTCGGTGTCGTGGTGTTCCATCGTGGCCCCCTTCCGCCTGTTCGATCCCTTCCGCCTGCTCCGCTCCTGCCGCCTGCTCCGCTCCTTCCGGCGGAGCCGTTCACGCGCGGAGAGTCAACGCGCCGGACGCCGCCGCCACCGGACAGCGGTCCGGGCGGTCCCCGGCCGCCACGGCGGGGACGGCGAGGACGGCGGGGACGGCGAGGACGACGGACGGCCGCTGCCCGGCGCGGCGGTGCGGTGCGGGCGGTTGCGGGCGGTACGGCCCTTTCCGCACCGCGCGTCCCGCACCCCACCCGACCTGGCACCCCGCGCCCCACCGGTCACCGACAACACCTCGCCCCGCCCACCCCGGCGGGTCACGACCCGCCCGTCCCGCCGCGCCGGGTGAGCGCCGCCCTGGCCGTGGCGGCGGCCCCGACGGCGAGCGCGGAGACGACGGCGGCCGGGTGACGGGCCAGCGCGGCCTGGAAGGAGCGGCCGTGGGAGACCTCGTCGAAGACGCCGTGGGCGCCGTGGTCGGTGCCCCGCGGCCCGTCGACCGGCTCGAACAGGTTGCTCTCCCCCGACGGCGGCCGGTCCTCGGTCTGCTGGGAGTCGAATCCGGTCCGGGCCAGGTAGCGGTCGAGCAGCGCCGGGGCCAGGCGGTTGGCCCAGATCGTCGCCAGTGTGGTGGCGCCGACGTAGTACTGCTTGCGGCGCGGGTGGTCGGCGGCGTGCGCGACGCCCCGGGCGGCCACCTCCGGCTGGTAGATCGGCGGGACGGGCCGCGGATGCTTCGGCAGCCGCGTGGTCACCCAGGAGAACTGCGGGGTGTTGACGGCCGGCATCTGGGCCACGGTGACGTGCACGTTGCTGCCGCGGTGGAGCAGTTCGGTGCGCAGCGAGGAGGTGAAGCCGTTGATGGCGTGCTTGGCGCCGCAGTAGACCGACTGGAGCGGCACCGACCTCTCCCCCAGGGCGGAGCCCACCTGCACGATCGTGCCGCGGTCGCGGGGCAGCATCCGCCGCAGCGCGCTGCGGGTGCCGTTGACGAACCCGAGGTACGTCACCTCGGTGGCCCGCCGGTACTCCTCCGGCGAGATCTCCTCGAACGGCGCGAACACCGTGCTGAACGCGCAGTTGATCCACACGTCGAGCGGCCCGAACCGCTCCTCGGCGGCCGAGGCGGCGATGTCCACCTGGTCCGCTTCGGCCACGTCGGCCAGCTGGACCAGCGGCCGGCCGCCCAGCGACTCGACCTCCTTGGCGGCCGCGTCCAGCCCGGTCCGGCCGCGGGCGATCAGGACCACGTTCGCGCCGCGCCTGGCGTACAGGCGGGCGGTGGCGCGGCCGATGCCGGCGCTGGCGCCGGTGATGACGACGGTCTGGGTCATGAGTTCAGCTCCTTGCTCGTCCTTGCTCGGCGGTGGACGCCCCACGGCGCGGGGTGCGGGCCAGGCGGGCGGCGCTCTCCAGCAGCAGGGCGTGGACGAAGGCCTGCGGGAGGTTGCCGCGCAGCTGGCGCTGGGCGATGTCGAACTCCTCCGCGTACAGGCCGGACGCGCCGCACGCGCCGCGGTTGCGTTCGAACCAGCGGTGCGCGGCGACCTCGTCGCCCTGCTCGTGCTCGGCCAGCGCCATCAGGAAGCCGCACAGCAGGAACGCGCCCTCGGCCTCCTCCAGGGGCCGGTCGTCGTGACGGAAGCGGTAGACGAAGTGGTCCTGGGCCAGTTGCGCGCGGCAGGCGGCGAGGGTGGCCCGGGTGCGCGGGTCGGCGGCGGGCAGCGCGCCGCGCAGGGCGGGCAGCAGCAGGGCGGCGTCGACCGCCGGATCGTCGGGGGTGCGCTGCCAGTGGCCGCGGGGGTGCACGCCGGTCGCCGCCGTCTCGGTGAGCAGCGTGTCGGCGAGGCCGGCGCAGGTCGCGGAGAGCGGCCGGCCGGGAGCGGCGCCGGCCCATGCGCGCAGGCCCGCGACGCAGGTGAGCCGGCTGTGCGTCCAGGGCCGGTCGTCCAGCTCCCAGATGCCGGCGTCGGGCTCGCGCCACCGCTCGGCGACGGCCCGCACCGCGGTCTCGGCGGCCTTGCGCCCGTCGTCGTCCAGCCGGCCCAGCCGTTCGGCGGCGGCGAACAGCAGCAGCGCCTCGCCGAAGCAGTCCAGCTGGAACTGGTGTTCCACGTGGTTGCCGATCCGGCTGAAGCCGCCGGGGTAGCCGGGCAGGTCGAGTTCGCGCTGCCCGGGCACGGGGGTGCCGTGCACCGTGTAGGCGGGGGCGAGACGCGGGCCGTCGGTGAGCAGCCGCTCCCCGACGAAACGGACCGCGCTGTCGAGGAGTTCGGGGGCGCCCGCCGCCGCGGCGGCCTGCCCGGCGTAGCTCTGGTCGCGGATCCACACGTACCGGTAGTCGTAGTTGCGGCCCGCCTCGGCGCGTTCGGGCAGGCTGGTGGTGGCCGCGGCGACCATGCCGCCGCCGTGGGTGGTCAGGCCGCGCAGCACGGCCCAGGAGCGGCGGGCGTCCGCGGTGGCGAGGGTGTGCTCCAGGCCGGGCACGGCCTGTTTCCAGGCCCGCTCGGTGGCGGCCCAGCACGGCCCGGCCGCGGGCGGGACGCGCGGCAGCGGCGAGTCGGAGCACTCCAGGACCAGGTCGTGGTGTTCGCCGGGTTCGAGCAGCAGGTCGGCGGTCAGACCCTCGGCGCGGACGGCGGCCGAGGGGGCGCCCTGCCAGCGCAGGCGGTGGCGGCCGGTGTTCAGGTGCCACACGCCGGCGTCGTCGCGGTGCGCGGAGGCCGGCGCCGCCCGCCCGTAGTCGGCCCGCGGGTCGAGTACGACCCTGAGGTGCGCGGCGCCGTCCACGGCGTGCACCCGCCTCAGCAGGACCAGGCGGCCCGCGTCGCCGGGGAAGGCGAGGGCCTCACGGCACTCGATCACGCCGTCGGTGGTGACCCAGCGGCTGCGCCAGATCAGCGTGCCCTCCTCGTAGTAGCCGCCGGGGACCCACCGGCCGCGCGGGGTGACGGCGTAGCCGCCGGCGCCGCCGATCAGGGAGGCGAGGACCGCGTCGTCGTGCCAGGTGGGCGCGCACAGCCAGGTGACGGCGCCGTCCGGTCCGATCAGGGCGCCGCGCTCGCCGTCGGCCAGCAGCGCGTAGTCGTGCAGCGCGTGCGGCGGGAACGACATGACGCTCATCCGTACCGCCTCCCTCGTCAGTCCGCGCGGCGCGCCGGGGTCCGCGCGCGAGCGGCGGCGCCGGCCGCCCCGGCGTCCGCGCCCCGGGTCCTTGTGGCGGGTGCGCGGCCGGCCCGCGTGGTGACCGGCCGGCCGGGCGCCGGTGTGCCGCTCACTTCTCCTCCCCGGCTCCGGGCCGGTCCTCGCGGTGCCGGCCGCCCGGCAGGAACTCCTGCACCTTGGCCTTGAAGCCCTGGCGGACCATGCCGGCGCGGTCGCTGTCGCCCTTGAGGACGGCGGTGGCGGCGGCCTCGATCTGGTCGAGCGTGGCGTGCGGCGGGATCGGCGGTACGGCGGGGTCGGTGACGAAGTCGAGCACGCAGGGCCGGTCCGCGGCCAGCGCGGCCTCCCAGGCGCCGCGCACGTCGCCGGGCTTCTCGACCCGGATGCCGTCCAGGCCGATCAGCCGGGCGAAGTCGGCGTAGGCGACGTCCGGGATGGACTGCGAGGGCAGGAACTGCGGGGCGCCGGTCATGGCGCGCATCTCCCAGGTCACCTGGTTGAGGTCCCGGTTGTTGAGGACGGCGACGACCAGGCGCGGGTCCTGCCACTCGCGCCAGTACTTGGCGACGGTGATCAGCTCGGCCATGCCGTTCATCTGCATCGCGCCGTCGCCCACGAGGGCGATGGCCGGGCGGTCGCCGTGCGCGAACTTGGCGCCGATGACGTACGGCACGCCGGGTCCCATGGTGGCGAGGGTGCCGGAGAGGGAGCCGCGCATGGCGCCGCGCAGCCTGAGGTGGCGGGCGTACCAGTTGGCGGCGGAGCCGGAGTCGGCGGCGAGGACGACGTCGTCGGGCAGCAGGTCGTTGAGGGCGTGCGCGACGTACTCGGGGTTGATCGGGTCGGCGTCCACGGCGGCCCGCCGCTCCATGACCTCCCACCAGCGGGCGGTGTCCTTCTCGATCTTCTTGCGCCAGGCCTTGTCGCGGCCCCGGCCCTTCAGCAGGGGCAGCAGCCGGTCGAGCGTGGCGGCGGCGTCGCCGACCAGGTTCACCTCGAAGGGGTAGCGCAGCCCGACCATGTGCGGGTCGATGTCGATCTGCACGGCCCGCGCCTGCCCGAACTCCGGCAGGAACTGCGTGTAGGGGAAGGACGATCCGATGACGAGGAGGGTGTCGCAGCCGGTCATCAGCTCGTACGAGGGCCGGGTGCCGAGCAGGCCGATGGAGCCGGTGACGTAGGGCAGGTCGTCGTCCAGGGCGTCCTTGCCGAGCAGCGCCTTGGCCACGCCGGCGCCGAGCCGGTCGGCGACGGCCATGACCTCCTGCCGGGCCCCGCGGGCGCCCTGCCCGATGAGGATCGCGACCTTCTCGCCCGCGTTGAGGACCTCGGCGGCGCGGGCGAGGTCCTCGTCGGAGGGCACCGGCGCGTAGTGCGGCATGCCCAGGCTGGAGGGCACCATCTTGAACGCGTGCCCGGGCGGCGAGTAGTCGAGTTCCTGCACGTCGGCGGGGATGATGACGGCCGTCACCGAGCGGCGGGCCATGGCGGTGCGCATCGCCCGGTCCAGCACGTTGGGCAGTTGTTCGGGCACGGTGACCATCTCGCAGAAGTCGGAGGCGACGTCCTTGTAGAGGCTCAGCAGGTCGACCTCCTGCTGGTAGGAGCCGCCCATGGCGCTGCGGTTGGTCTGCCCGACGATCGCGACGACCGGCACGTGGTCGAGCTTGGCGTCGTACAGGCCGTTGAGGAGGTGGATGGCGCCGGGGCCGGAGGTGGCGGCGCACACGCCGACCCGGCCGGAGAACTTGGCGTAGCCGACGGCCTCGAACGCGGCCATCTCCTCGTGCCGGGCCTGGATGAACCGGGGGTTGTCGTCGGCCCGGCCCCAGGCGGCGAGCAGCCCGTTGATGCCGTCGCCGGGGTAGGCGAAGACGTGCTCCACACCCCAGTCGCGCAGACGCTCGAGGACGTGGTCGGAGACCTTCATCGACATGGTGGAAGACCTTTCGGGAAGTGTGCGGTGGCGAGGGGGCGGGTCCGGGCGGCGCACGGGGCGTGGCCGGCGCGGGCCGTGGGAGGCCCACGGGTCACGGGCGGCGCAGGTGTCTGAGCGCGCCCCGGCCGGCCGCGACCGCGGCCGTGGCCGTGACGGTGAGCGCGGCGGCGCCCGCGGTGGCCGCCCACCCGGCCGCGCGGGAGGGCGGGACGGGCCGCTGGGCCAGGCGTTCGGGGTGCCGGCCGGGCAGGTTCCCGTCGAGACCGAGGGCGAGCGCCTCGGCCAGGTGCAGGGCCCGGCGCCCGGTGCCGCCCTGTTCGATCTGGGTGCGGCAGCTGAAGCCGTCCGCGAGCACCAGGGCGCCGGGCGCGGCGTCGCGCACGGCGGGCAGCACGCCCTGTTCCGCGACGGCCATGGAGACCTCGTGGTGGCCGCGTTCAAATCCGAAGTTGCCGGCCAGTCCGCAGCAGCCCGCGTCCAGGACGTCGGCGTCGAGGTGGGCGCGGCGCATCAGTTCCCGGTCGGCGTCGAACTTCATGATCGCGTGCTGGTGGCAGTGGGTCTGCACGGTCGCCTGCCGGGTGAGCGTGGGCGGGCGCCAGCCGTCCGGCGCGTGGTGCACGAGCTGTTCGGCGAAGGTGCGGACCTGCCCGGCCAGCCGCCGGACGTCCTGGTCGGCGGGCATCAGCTCCGGCGCGTCCGACCGGAACACCGCGGTGCAGGAGGGTTCCAGGCCGATGACGGGCGTGCCCGCCTCCAGATACGGCCGCAGCACCTTCAGCGTGCGCCGCAGCACCCGTTCGGCGACGCCGAGCTGGCCGGTGGAGATCCAGGTCAGCCCGCAGCAGACCGGCTCGGCCGGTACGGCCACGTCGAAGCCCGCGTCGCGCAGCACGCGCACCGCCGAGATCGCGACGGAAGGGTGCAGATGGGTGCTGAACGTGTCGGGCCACAGGACGACGGTGCGCGGGCCGGCCGGGTCGGGCTCCGGTGCGCCCTGCTCCTCCCACCACTCCAGGAAGGACTGCCGGGCGAACAGCGGGGCCTGCCGCTCACCGGACACACCGGCCAGCAGCTTGCCCGCGCGGGCCAGTCCCGGCGCCCGCAGCACCGTGTTGACCAGCGACGGCGCCGCACGCGCCAGCCGCGCCCACAGCGGCAGCCAGCCCAGGGAGTAGTGCGCGGCCGGGCGCGGCCGCCCCGCGTAGTGGTGGGAGAGGAACTCGGCCTTGTAGGTGGCCATGTCGACACCCACCGGGCAGTCCGACTTGCAGCCCTTGCACGCCAGGCACAGGTCCAGGGCGTCCTTCACCTCGGTGGAGCGCCAGCCGTCGGTGATCACCGAGTCCGCGTGGCCGCCGAGCATCTCGAACAGCAGCCGCGCCCGGCCGCGGGTGGAGTGCTCCTCCTCCTTCGTGGCCCGGTAGGAGGGGCACATCACGCCGCCCTCGTGGCTGCGGCAGTTGCCGATGCCGACGCAGCGCATCACGGCGCGGGTGAAGGAGTGGTCGTCCTCGGGGTAGCCGAAGTGCGTGTGCGGCGCGGCCGGGCGCCAGGCGGGTCCCAGGCGGAGCTGTCCGTCGACCGGGTTGGGGTCGACGATCTTGCCGGGGTTCATCCGGTTCCCCGGGTCGAACAGCGTCTTCAGCTCGCCGAAGGCGGTCACCAGCCGCTCGCCGAACATCCTGGTCAGCAGCTCGCCCCGGGCCTGGCCGTCGCCGTGCTCGCCGGACAGGGAGCCGCCGTAGGAGGCCACGAGGTCGGCGGCGCGCTCGACGAAGCGGCGGAAGTCCGCCACGCCTTCCGCGGTCTTCAGCCCGAACGGGATACGGGTGTGCACGCAGCCCTGCCCGAAGTGCCCGTACAGCGACGGGTGGTCGTAGCCGAACTCCTGGAACAGCTCCTTCAGGTCGCGCAGGTAGTCGCCGAGCCGCTCGGGCGGGACGGCGGAGTCCTCCCAGCCCTCCCAGGTCTCCCGGTCGTCCGGCGGGCGCGCGGTGACGCCGAGTCCGGCCTCGCGGGTCTTCAGCATCCGCTGCTCGCGCTCGGGGTCGTCGGAGAAGGCCACGTCGGTGTCCTTCTCGGTGCGGCCGAGGGCGTGCAGCAGCTTGTGCGCCTGCTCGTCGACCTCCTCCTGGCTGTGGCCGGCGAACTGCACCATCAGCCAGCTGTCCCCCTCGGGGAGGACGGCCAGGGAGTCGAGGTGGGCGCCCTCCTCGCGCATGAGCTGCGCCATCCGTCCGTCCAGCGCCTCCAGCTGGGTGGGCGAGCAGTGTTCCAGCAGCCGTGCCACGTCGTCACCGGCCCGGCAGATGTCGTCGTAGCCGAGCACCAGCAGCGACTGGTACGCCGGCACCGGCACCAGGTCGAGCTCGGCGCGCAACACCGTCACCAGGGTGCCCTCGCTGCCGACGAGGGCGCGGGCGACGTCGAAGCCGTTCTCCGGCAGCAGCGAGTCGAGGTTGTAGCCGGAGACCCGGCGGGGGATCTTCGGGTAGCCGCGCCGGATGTCGGCCAGGTACTCGGTGGCGATGCGGTCCAGCCCGGCGTAGATCTCGGCCTTCCGCCCGCCCTCGGCGGCGATCCGGTCCCGCTCGTCCCGCGGGGTGGGCCCCACCCAGGTGCGCAGCCCGTCATAGGTGAGGATCTCCAGCCGGCGCACGTTGTCGACGGTCTTGCCGTACGCCTGCGCGGACGCGCCGCAGGAGTTGTTGCCGATCATCCCGCCGAGCGCGCAGTGGCTGTGCGTGGAGGGCTTCGGCCCGAACTGCAGTCGGTGCCCGGCCAGCCGCTGGTTGAGCCGGTCGAGGACGATGCCGGGCTCGACCACGCAGGTGCGGGCGTCGGGGTCGACGGAGACCAGGGCGTGGCAGTACTTGGTCCAGTCGATCACCACGGCGGTGTTCGTCGACTGGCCGGCCAGACTGGTGCCGCCGCCGCGCGAGAGCACCGGCGCGCCGAACCGGGCGCACACCCGCACCGCCTCCGCTCCCGCCTCGACGGTGCGCGGGACGACCACGCCGATGGGCACCTGGCGGTAGTTCGAGCCGTCGGTGACGTACGCGCCTCTGCTCCCGGCGTCGAACCGGACCTCCCCGTCCACCGCGTCGCGCAGCGCGGCCCGGAGTCCGGCCACGTCCAGCGCGGGACCGTCGGGGGCGGGTGAGGCATCGGAGGAGGTTGTGCGACTCATCGGGAGCGACCGCCTTCCTGGACCGTACGCGTACGCGTCTGGGGTCGCGGGGCGGCCGGTCCGACCGCCGCCGCTCGTCCCGGGTACCCGCCCTTGCAGTGTGCAAGGGTGCGTTTTCACCCGCCTGTCGTGCGGCGTCGTGCGCCTCTCGTGAAGCGTCGTACGGCGTCGTACGGCTGTCGTGGACGGGCGGGGCGCCGCGCGTCGGCGCGCCGTCCGGGGACGGAGACGGGGGTGGGCGGGGGTGCGATGCGTGCTGCGCCGTTCGGGTGGCCGGTCGGGGGCCGGTCGGGAGGGGCAGCGTCGCGGGACCGCCATGCGGAACCGCGCGGGCCGTCATGCGGGACCGCGCGGGCCGTCATGCGGGACCGCGGACCGTCATGCGGGTGCGCCGCCGCCGGGCAGCGCGCGCCGCCGTCAGTCGTGCGGGACGACGGCCACGGGGCAGCGGGCGTGGTGGAGCACGGCGTGGGCCACCGGGCCGATGTGGCCCCCTACGAGGGCCTGGCGCCTGCGGCGGCCGACGACGACCAGGCAGGCCGCGGACGACGCCCGCACCAGTTCGGCCCCGGCCCGGCCCTCGGTGACGGTCTCGACGACGGGGACGTCGGGGAACTTCTCGCGCCACGGGCGCAGCGCGGCGGCCACGGCGGCGCGCTCCCGGCCGGCGGCCGCCTCCGGTGCCGTCGCCTCCGGTGCCGTCGCCTCCGGTGCCGTCGCCGGCTCCGGCCGGCCGTCGCCGTGCTGCCCGGACGCGGCGCCCAGGGCGTGGAGGACGCGCAGTGCGGCGTCCGCCCGGCGGTGGGCGGCCTCGAAGGCGAACTCGATCAGCTCGTCGCAGGGCCGGCCGGTGTCCAGTCCGAGGACCACGTCGCGGTAGGGCGTCTCGGGGATCTCGTCGGGCGAGACGCCGTCCACGGCCGGCAGGTGCTCGCCCGCCGAGGCCTGTCCGGCCCGTACGAGCACGACGGGCCGCGGCGACCGGGCGACGACCCGCTGCGACACCGAGCCCAGCACGAAGCCGGCGAGACCGCCGAGCCCGCGGGAGCCGAGCACCATCAACTCCGCCTCCGCGGCCGCCTCGACCAGGGGGGCGGCGAGCGCGGCGTCCGACCTCACCAGCCGGTCGGTGATCCGAAGTCCCGGGTGAGCGGCCCGGACACTGCCGGCGACCCCGCGCAGGGTCTGTTCGGCCCACGCGTGCTGAGTGGTGCCCAGCGGGACGGACGCGGCGGGGGTGGGGCGCCACTGCCACACGTGCACGAGGCGCAGGGGGAGGTCGCGGCGCGCGGCCTCGCGGGCCGCCCAGTGCGCGGCGGCGAGACTCTCCGCGGTCGCGTCGACCGCGGCGACGAGGTGGCGAACCATGATGCGTACCTCCTGGCCTCCAGTCCGGCCCCCGCCCCTGGGACCGGTTCCGGACGTCCTCCGCTGCCCCTGTGCTCCCAGTGCGCTCGCTCTCCGTGCGCTCGCTCTCAGTGCGCTCGCTCTCAGTGCGCTCGCTCTGGGTGCACCAGTGCTCTCATGCTCTCGTGATCCGCCTCGAGCCTCCCGCTCCGGCGCTCCGGTGCGCAGGGGCCGCTCGGCCCTGATCCCGGATCCGGGGGTCCTTCAGCGGGCGGCCGGCCCGCCGCCCCGCTCGCGCCGCAGCCGCCGCAGGACCACCGTGAGGTCGGCCGCCGCCAGCAGGGCGACGACCCCGCACACGACGGCGACGGCGATCAGCGGGCCGCGCCCGGGGCTGGCCCCGGGGCCCGCGTCCGCCGCCCACACGGCGAAGAACACGGTCGCCGCGGCGAACAGCGGCAGGAAGACGGCCGACAGGAGCAGGCGCAGGCCCAGCGGGCTCTGCGCGGTCACCGGTTCGGTGCCGGTCCGCGGGAAGCGGCGGCCGACCATCCCGGAGCGCGCACGGCCGACCTGTTCGCCCCGCTGTCCCTGGTTGGTCTCGCTCATCACGTACCTCCTCGGACGTCCTCGTCCCGCCCGTCGCGTAGCCCGCAGGGCAGGAGCGAAACCGGGGACGTCCGAAATCGGGGACGTCCGAGCAGGACGTGAGGAGCGGGCTCGCGGCATCCTCCGGTGCGCGGAGGGCGCGGCGCCCCGCGTGTTGGCACCCCTACGGTTCAGCGCACCCTGCCCCGGGGCTTCAGCGGCGTCGGCGGCAGCTCGGGAGCCGCCAGCGGAGCCCCGTCGTACCCCTTGACTTCCCCGAACCGAGTCCCTTCCATCCAGTCCCGGCGGGCCTGGGCGATCTCCTCCTGGGTCCGGCCGATCCAGTTCCAGAACATGATCAGCTCCTCCTCGAACGGCTCGCCGCCCAGGAGCATCAGGCCCGCGTCCGACTCGGCGCGCAGGGGGAGTTCGGTGCGTCCGCAGCCGAGGTAGAGCATCGAGCCGGGCAGTACGCGCACGCCGTCGACGTCGGCCTCGCCGGACATGGACAGCACGGCGTACTCGAAGTCCGGCTCCAGCGGCAGGCGTACGTCCGCACCGCGGGTCAGGGACAGGTCGGCGCCGACGATCGGGGTGTACGCCGTTCCCGGCGAGGTCGCGCCGTCCAGGCCGCCGAGGATGAGGGTGGCCGTCAGGCCCGGTGCCGTCACGGTCGGCAGTTCGGCGTGGTGTTCGAAGTGCGGGTCGGTGTGGCGGTGGGCCTCCGGGAGGGCGACCCACAACTGGGCGCCGTGCAGGAAGCGGGCGTGCGACCGGGGGCTCTCCTCGGAGTGGCTGATGGCCCGGCCCGAGGTCATCAGTCCCAGCTCGCGGGGGCGGATCAGCTGGAGGCTGCCGGTGGAGTCGCGGTGCAGCACCTCCCCCTGGTGCAGCCAGCTCACCGTCTGCAGGCCCATGTGCGGGTGCGGGGGCACCTGCATGCCGGGCTCGTCGGCGATGTCGTCCGGGCCGTAGTGATCGACGAAGCACCAGGCTCCCACCATGCGGCGCCCCAGGTTGGGCAGCAGCCGGCGGACCTCGGTGGACTCGCCCAGCTGGACGCGGCGCGGGCTGAGGAGTTCGCGCACCGGCTCGGCCACGACGAAACCGCGGCCACCGCACACGGCGGGAGTCGCCGCGCGATCAAGATTGCTCATGGGCTCAACCTAGTCCTGTGCGAGCCGTGGCGTCAGCGCGTCGCCCGGCCGGCCCGGCGGGCCGGCGGCGCACCGGCGCGCGGCCGCCACAGAAGTAGTGGAATGTTAAACCATCTCCCGTGGTTGTCCCCACCGCGGGACGTCCGGGCGCCACGCCGGAAGGACGTCCGAACGTCCGGAACATCACCGACAGGGAGGCGACGCGTGGAGCAGACCTACTACGACCACGGGACCGCGGCGGAGCGGTGGGAGCGCGCGCGGATGTTCTTCGACGCCAGGGACTACGCCGGCGCCGCGCGGGTGCTGGGCTCCCTGGTCGAGGAGGTGCCCGCGCAGACCGGTCCGCGGCTGCTGCTGGCCCGTGCCTACTACCACTCGGCCCAGCTGCGCCGGGCGGAGGCGGAGCTGCGCGCCGTCCTGGAACGCGACCCGGTCGAGCACTACGCCCACCTCATGCTGGGCCGCACCCTGCAGCGGCAGGGCCGCCACGAGGAGGCGGGCGCGCATCTGCGGATCGCCGCGGCGTTCTCGGGCGACTTCGAGGGCGCGTGACGGTCACCGGGCCCAGCGGCTCGCCCTGCCCGCACCGGGCCCGCCGGGCTCGCATGCCGCGCCACGCCGCCTCACCCCGCCCGGGGCCGTGACATGCTGGCGCGATGGCTTCTCCGAGTGCGCGTACGCCCCTTGCCGAGCAGGTCGAGCAACTCCTCTCCGAGGGAGGCCCGTTGCCCATCGTCGCGGCCGGCGAACCGGTCCTGCGCGGCGGCATCGAGCCGTTCGACGGCCAGTTGGAGCCCGTCCTGCTGGCCCGCTTCGTCGAGGCACTGCGCGTCACCATGCGCGCGGCGCCGGGCGTGGGCCTGGCCGCACCCCAGGTCGGCGTGCCTGTGCGGATCGCGGTGATCGAGGATCCGGCCCCCGTCCCGGAGGAGGTGCGGCGGGCGCGCGGGCGGGTGCCGCAGCCGTTCCGGGTGCTCGTCAATCCGTCCTACGAGCCGGCCGGCCCGGCCCGCGCCGCGTTCTTCGAGGGCTGCCTGAGCGTGCCCGGCTGGCAGGCGGTGGTCGCCCGCCACGCCGAGGTGCGCCTGCGAGCGTGGGACGAGCGGGGAAACGCGGTCGACGAAATCTTCACCGGCTGGCCGGCCCGGATCGTGCAGCACGAGACCGACCACCTCGACGGCATCCTCTACCTGGACCGCGCCGAACCGCGCTCACTGTCCTCCAGCGAGGCAATGCTGAGGCACTGGACCCAGCCGACCCCCGAAACGGCGGCGCGGGCCCTGGGCTTCGACTTGCCGTAGCCCCCACCGGGCACGGAAGAGGCCGAGCCCCGCGTGGGGTCCGGGGCGCAGCGCCGGGGGTGCAGGGGCGAAGCCCCGCATGGGGTGCAGGGGCGCAGCCCCGCGGGGGTGCAGGGGCAAAGCCCCGCATGGGGTGCAGGGGCGCAGCCCCGCGGGGGTGCAGGGGCGCAGCCCCGCGGGGGTGCAGGGGCGCAGCCCCGCGGGGGTGCAGGGGCGAAGCCCCGCGGGGGTGCAGGGGCGAAGCCCCGCATGGGGTCCGGGGCGCAGCCCCGTGACGGCAACCTCCCACCCCACCGAGTCGGGCGGGCCGGATGGGGCAAAGGGGGGTGCAGGGGGCGCAGCCCCCGCCCGGGGTCTGGGGCGGAGCCCCAGGGACGGTGACCCCTCACCCCACCGAGTCGGGCGGGCGGGTGGGCAAAAAAAGGGGGATGCAGGGGGCCCAGCCCCCTGCTGCAACCCCCCTCACCCGCGGTATGCCTCCAGCAACCGCAACCACACCTCACTCAGCGTCGGATAAGAGGGCACCGCGTGCCACAGCCGGTCGAGCCGGACCTGCCCGGCGACGGCCACGGAAGCCGAGTGGATCAGCTCGCCGACGCCCGGCCCCACGAAGGTCACCCCGCGCAGAATCTCCTCGTCGAGATCGACGACCATACGGGCCCGCCCCCGGTAGCCCTCGGCGTACAGCCCCGCCCCGGCGACCGAAGAGAACTCCACGTCGACCGCGCGGACCCGGTGTCCCGCCTGCTCGGCCTCCGCCAGCGACAGCCCCACCGCCGCGGCCTCCGGGTCGGTGAAGACGACCTGGGGCACCGCGTGGTGGTCGGCGGTGGCCGCGTGCGCGCCCCACGGGCCGGTCTCCGGCTCGGGGGCGCCCGCGGCCCGAGCGGCGATGACGTCGCCCGCGATCCGCGCCTGGTACTTGCCCTGGTGGGTGAGCAGCGCCCGGTGGTTGACGTCGCCGCACGCGTACAGCCACTCGCTGCCCACGACCCGGAGGGTGTCGTCGACGGTGAGCCAGGACCCCGGTTCGAGGCCCACGGTCTCCAGGCCGATGTCGTCGGTGCGCGGGGCGCGGCCGGTGGCGAAGAGGATCTCGTCGGCCTCGAGGCGGTCGCCGGCCGCGGTGACGGCGACCACGGTGCCGTTCTCGCGGGTGACGGACGCCGGCGAGGTCGCGGTCCGGATGTCGGCGCCCGCCTCGGTCAGCGCCTCGGCGACCAGCTCGCCGGCGAACGGCTCCATCCGCGACAGCAGTCCCTTGCCCCGCACCAGCACGGTCACCCGGGAGCCGAGGGCCTGGAAGACGGTGGCCATCTCGGTGGCGACCACACCGCCGCCGACCACGATCAGCCGCTCCGGCACCTCCTTGGCGCTGGTGGCCTCGCGGCTGGTCCACGGCCTGACGCCGTCGAGGCCGGGGAGGCCGGGCAGCCGGGCGCGGGTGCCGGTGCAGACGGCGACGGCGTGGCGCGCGGTCAGCGTCGTGACGGCGCCGTCCGCGCCGGTCACGGTGACCGTGCGCGGGCCGGCCAGGCGCCCGTGTCCGCGGTACAGGTCGGCGCCGATGCCGTCGAGCCAGCCGGCCTGGCCGTCGTCGTGCCAGTGGGAGGTGTACTCGTCCCGGCGGGCGAGGACCGCGGCGGCGTCCAGCGGCCCCCGCACGGCCTGGCTCAGTCCCGGCAGACGGCGGGCGTCGGCGCGGGCGATCACCGGCCGCAGCAGGGCCTTGCTGGGCATGCAGGCCCAGTACGAGCACTCGCCGCCGACCAGCTCGCTCTCCACGACCGCGGTGGACAGGCCCGCCGCGCGGGTGCGGCCGGCCACGTTCTCCCCCACGGGTCCCGCGCCGAGCACCACGACGTCGTACGCGATGGTTTCCGTTTCCGTCATGGGGTCAGTCTGGTGGGTGGTGTGCGCCGTGACCACACGGGTACGCGCGCGGAATACCCACGGGGCCGGGCAGTGTTGTGCCGACGGCTTCGCCCCACACCAGGAAGAGGGATCACGCCATGAGCAGCAGCACCGTGGAGCTGACCAAGGAGAACTTCGACCAGATGGTCACCGAGAACGAGTTCGTTCTCATCGACTTCTGGGCGTCCTGGTGCGGGCCGTGCCGTCAGTTCGCCCCGGTGTACGAGAAGGCGGCCGAGGACAACCCCGACCTGGTGTTCGGCAAGGTGGACACCGAGGCGCAGCCGGAGCTGGCCGCGGCCTTCGGCATCCAGTCCATTCCGACCCTGATGATCGTGCGCGACCAGGTCGCCGTGTTCGCCCAGCCGGGCGCGCTGCCCGAGGCCGCGCTCGCCGACGTGATCGGCCAGGCCCGCCGGCTCGACATGGACGAGGTCCGCAAGGCGGTCGCCGACCAGCAGGAGCAGGCGGAGCGGAACGGGGGCGGCCAGTAGCCCACGGTCACCTCCCGAGGCGGCACACCGCGGCACGCACGGGCCCCTTTCCGATCGGCACCGACCGGAAAGGGGCCCGTTCTCATCGCGCCTTCCTCACGCCTTCGTCACGCCGCTCAGCTCGACTCCCGCCGGACCACCGTCGCGCCCAGCACGGCGTGCCGCTCGGGCGGGGCGCCGGGGTCGCGTACGGCGCGGTCGACGAGCGCGGCCAGACCGCGGCCGGAGGGCAGTTCGAGGCGCACGGTGCTCAGCCTCGGCCGCAGCAGCCGCCCCAGCATCAGGTCGTCGGCGCCGATCACGGCCGTCTCCCCGGGGATGCGCACGCCCTCGTCCATCAGGGCGCGCATCAGCAGCATCGCGTACTCGTCGTTGTACGCGAACACCGCGTCGAGGCCGAGGCCGCGCCAGCGGGCGGCGAGGCGGGCCGCCGACTGCTCGTCGTAGCCGAGCGGCAGTTCGGTGACGGTGGCGCCGGTGCCGCGCAGGGCCCGCCGTACGCCCTCCAGGCGCGGCCGGGAGAACACGTCGAGGCCGCGCTCCTGGGGCATCACCACGCCGACGCGGCGCCGGCCCCGGGCGTGGAGGTGGGCGCCCGCCCGGTGGCCGACGCTCTCGTGGTCCATGATCAGGGCGTGGGCCCCTTCGACGGCCTCGGGGCCGAGGGTCACCACGGCGCGCGCGCCGGCGCGTTTGAGCACGGCGACGCCTTCGGGGCCCGGCCCGGAGCCGGGCACCAGGACGGCGACGGGCCGCAGCTCGGCCCACGCCCGGGCGGCCTCGTCGCCGCGCGCACCGACGGTGGCGTGCTGCACGACGGTGTAGTCGAGCCGGCCGAGCGCCCGCTGGAGCTCGTCGATGAACCGGCTGTACAGCGGGCCGACGGGGACGGACGGGGCGGGCATGAGGACCAGGCGGCTGTGTCCGGCGCGCAGGCTGCGGGCGGCCGCGTGCGGGACGTAGCCGAGTTCCTCGGCGGCCTCGCGGACGCGGCGGCGGGTGGCCTCGCTGATCCGTACGGTGCGGCTGTCGTTCAGGACGTAGGAGACGGTCGCGCGCGAGACGCCGGCCAGGCGGGCCACGTCGGCGCTGGTCGGCACGGGGCCGGAGGCCGAGCGCGGCGCGCGGGCGGGTGTGGATGCGGGTGCGGGTGCCAAGGGCGCGGGGGGTTCGGGGATCTCCACCATGACGTACCGCATCCTGGCAGAAGCCGCGGAGGGCGGCCGGGGCGGGGCGGGGCGGGGCGGGAGCGCGCACGACGGGCCGCCGGCGCTCCGGGCGGCCTCTCAGGTGTCGCCGTCGGTGCCGACGTCGGTGCGGGTCACCCGTATGACCAGGTCGTCCCAGCCGGCCTGGAGCCGCTCCATGGGCATGCCGCGCTGCCGGGTCAGGTGATGGATCAGGGCGGGTTCGAGGTACCCCATCAGCCCCTCGGCGAGGAGTTCGACGTCCGTGTCCGGCAGCACCTGCCGCAGCAGCAGCACCACGTGGCGGTAGCGGACCTGGCGGGGCGGGACGACGTAGCGCCGGTCGGCGCAGGGCTCGGCCGCCAGTTGCAGTTCCAGGTCGTCGGCGGCCCGGCGCAGGGCGGCGCAGCCGAAGGCCCGCAGCCGTTCCACCGGCGGGGCGCCGGGTCCGAGCGGGGGCGGTCCGCTGAGGAAGGAGGCCTGGAACTTCTTCTCCGAGTGGTCCAGCAGCGCCCTCAGCAGTCCGGTGCGGTCACCGAAGCGGCGGAACACCGTGCCCTTGCCGACCTGGGCGGCGGCGGCCACCGCCTCCATGGTGACGCCCGCCGCGCCGTGCTCCGCCACCAGGCGCGCGGCGGCGTCCAGCAGCCGCGCCCGGTTGCGCGCCGCGTCGGCGCGCAGGCACGGGCCCTCGGGGGTCCCCGTGCCGATCTCGAGCAACACCTGCTTGTCGAAGGGCTCTTGAGGCTCTTGAGGCTGTTCGGCGGGCGGCCGGGCGCTGGACATGAAGACAGCGTAAAGCATGGGGAACAAAACTGGACCGCGGTCCGGTTAGCCTGGTACAAAATTTAAGCGGACCTCGGTCCGGATCGTTCCCGCAGTGTTTCACCCCCACTTGGAGTCCCCATGTCTGTTCGCATCCTCGCGCTCGTCGGCAGCCTTCGCGCCGGTTCGCACAACCGCCAGCTCGCCGAGGCGGCGGTGAAGCTCGCCCCCGAGGGCGCCGAGGTCGAGCTGTACGAGGGCCTGGCCGAGATCCCGTTCTACAACGAGGACCTCGACGTCGAGGGCAGCGTGCCGGCCGCCGCCGCCCGGCTGCGTGCCGCCGCGCAGGCCGCCGACGCCTTCCTGCTCTTCTCCCCCGAGTACAACGGCACCATCCCGGCCGTGCTGAAGAACGCCATCGACTGGCTGTCCCGCCCGTTCGGCGCCGGCGCCTTCGGCGGCAAGCCCGTCGCCGTGGTGGGCACCGCCTACGGCCAGTACGGCGGCGTCTGGGCGCAGGACGAGGCCCGCAAGGCCGTGGGCATCGCCGGCGGCAAGGTGATCGAGGAGATCAAGCTGTCCATCCCGGGCTCGGTGACCCGCTTCGCCGAGACCCACCCGGTCGACGACGCCGAGGTCGCCGCCCAGCTCACCGAGGTGGTGTCCCGTCTGCGCGGCCACGCCGACGAGGCCGTGGCCGCCTGACCGGCCGCCCGCCCGTACCCGGGGCCGGAGTCTCCTGGAGGCTCCGGCCCCGGGGTCGTTCCGCCGGTCGTTTCGCCGGTCGATCCGGCGGGCGATCCGGCGGGCGATCCGGCGGGCGTTTTGGCGGGCGTCTGGGCGCCGTTCCGCCGGCCGTTCCGCCGGTCGTTTCGCCGGTGGGTACTCGCAGCGTGGCCGTACGAACGGCCGTACGGCTGCCGCAACCCGCCGGAGGAGACGCGATGACGCAGGCCCCGCCCCCGTTCGACCCCGAGCTCGCCGCCGCCCTGGAACCGGTCAAGGACGTGCTGCGGCCCGGCCTCGCACCCGAGGACATCGAGACGGCCCGGCACGGTCCGGCCATGGACCTGCTCGCCGCGCTGGACGTGACCCTGGGAGGCGCCTTCGACGCGGAGGACCGGACCGTACCGGGGCCCGAGGGCGGGCCTGGGGTCTCCCTGCTGATCTGCCGCCCGAGGAACTCCCGGGCCGGCGCGGCGCGGCCGGTCCTCTACCACGTGCACGGCGGCGGGATGATCGCCGGGAACAACCGGCTCGGCGTGGAGACGATGCTGGCCTGGGCGCAGGACCTGGACGCGGTGGTGGTGTCGGTGGAGTACCGGCTGGCCCCCGAGCATCCGCATCCGGCGCCCGTCGAGGACGTGTACGCGGGTCTGCTGTGGACGGCGGAGCACGCCGGGGAGCTGGGTGGCGACCCCGGGCGGATCGTCGTCGCCGGCACCAGCGCCGGCGGTGGCCTGACCGCCGCGCTGGCGCTGCTGCTGCGCGACCGCGGGGGCCCGCGGCCGGTGGGCCAGATGCTGATGTGCCCGATGCTCGACGACCGCAACGACACGCCGTCCGCCCACCAGATGGCGGGTCTCGGCGCCTGGGACCGCACGGCGAACGAGACGGCGTGGTCGGCGCTCCTCGGCGACCGGCGCGGCGGCCCGGACGTGTCCCCATACGCCGCCCCGGCGCGTGCCCGGGACCTCTCCGGCCTCCCCCCGGCCTTCCTCGACGTCGGCTCCGCGGAGACCTTCCGCGACGAGGTCGTCGCGTACGCCTCCCGCATCTGGCAGGCGGGGGGCGTCGCCGAGCTGCACGTGTGGCCGGGCGGCTACCACGGCTTCGACGGCCTCGCGCCGCAGGCGGCGCTGTCCCGGGCGGCGCGCGAGGCCCGCCTGGACTGGCTGCGCAGACTTCTGGCGGGGTGAGACGCGCAGTGAGACGCCGGCACCCGGACCCCGACGGACCGGACCCCGACGGACCGGACCCCGGCGAACGGTCCCCGGCGGACCGGACCCCAGGCCCCCGGGTCCGGACCCCGGTGGACCGGACTCCGGGGAACGGCCCCCGGCGGTCCGGACCTCGGCCCCCCGGGTCCGGGCCCCGGGCGCGTCCCGGGTGCCGACCCCGGGCGGGCATGACCGGGCCACGTCCGGGGCGGGCGGGGGTACGGGGCGCACGGGCGGCGGGTACGGGCGGCGGCACGGAGCGGACGGGCGGCGGGCGCAAGGCGGGCGTACGGCGCTTACGACCGTCTCCCCCGGCCCGCCGGGGACGGTGGTCCGCCCGCCGCGCCGCACGGGAGACGGCCCACGTCCCGGTGCGTCCCCGTGGCCTGCGCGGCCGCCCTGCGTTGGTGCTCCCCGGCCCTCCGGAAGATGCTTGTCAGTAGGCCCTGGCCGTACAGGTCCACGCGGGGCAGCGGGACGACCCACGAGCAACGGCGAGATGAGCGGCGATGGAGCGACTTCCCACCTCTCCCGGCGAACGCCCGGCGCAGCCGGGGACCCCCTTCCCGCAGTCCGGCACCGCCACGGCCGCCGGGCTGGAGGAGTGGGCGTTCCAGCAGTCCCCGTGCCCGCAGGCGATCTTCGACGCCGATCTGCGGGTGGTGCGCGCCAACGCCGCGATGGAACGGGCCCTCGCGCGCACCGAGGGCGAGCTGCGCGGGCTGCGGCCCGTGGACGTCGTTCCGGGCGCCGGCGGTGACACGGCCCACCGCGCGCTGCGGGCGGCGCTGGAGACCGGCGAGCCCCAGTGCGCCGAGGTCGCCCTGGGCCGCACGGACCCCCGCACCGGGACAGCCGCGGCCCCCGCCCCCGTCTTGCTCACCCCGCTGTACGGTCCGGACGGCCGGGTGCGGGCCGTGTGCATGACGGCCTCGCACGGACTGCCGGGCGTCCGGACGACCGCGGCGTCCGACACGGCCGACACGGCCGACACGGCCGACACGGCCGACACGGCCGGCCTGGACGTCACGGCGCCGGACGCCGCGCGGGAACGGGAGCGGGAGCGGGTGCTGCGGCTGAAGGACAGTGCCGCGGGCATCGGAGCCAGCCTCGACCTGGGGCGGACCGTGCAGGAACTCGGCGATGTCACGGTCCCCCTGCTCGCCGATCTGACAGCGGTCGAGCTGCTCGACTTCCCCCGGTCGGCCGATGAGGCGGCACCCGTCGCGGCGACGGAAACGGTCGTACTGCGCCGTGCCGCGCTCCGGTCGGCGGAGCCCGCGGCGGGGGCAGGGGCAGAACCGGAGGCGCGGACTCCGGGGGCCGGTCCCGGTCCGGCGGGCCACGGTCCGGCGGGCCACGGTCCGGCGGGTGGCGGTCCGGCGGGCCACGGTCCGGCGGGTGGCGGTCCGGCGGGCCCCGGCCCGGCGGGTGGTGGCTCGACGTATCCCGGTTCTGCGGGTGCCCGCGCGACCGGTGCCGGCCGGGTCGGCGCCGGTCCGGCGGATACCGTGGGCGGCACGACCGCCTACGCGGCGGCCTCGCCGCCGGTCCTGTGCCTGGCCACGGGACGCCCGGTGCGGTACTCGGCGGCCGAGCCGGCCTTCGGCCGGTGGCTGGCCCACGACCCGGGGGCCGCGCTGCTGCGCGCCCACGGGGTCCACTCGCTGATGGCGGTGCCGTTGCAGGCCCACGGCAGCATGCTCGGAGTGGTGCTCTTCGGACGGTCGCAGCACCGCGAGCCGTTCGGCCCGGAGGACGTGCTGGTGGCCGAGGAGATCGCGGCCAGGGCGGCCATCAGCATCCACAACGCGCGCCGGCACACCAGGGCCCGCACCACGACCATGGCCCTGCAGCGCAGTCTGCTGCCGCAGACCCTGCCCCACCAGACCGCGCTGGACATCGCCTCCCGCTATCTCCCGGCCGGCAGCCAGGCGGGCGTGGGCGGTGACTGGTTCGACGTGATCCCGCTGTCCGGGGCCCGGGTGGCGCTCGTCGTGGGCGACGTCGTCGGGCACGGCATCCGTGCCTCCGCCACCATGGGCCGGGTCCGCACCGCCGTGCGCACCCTGGCCGACGTGGACCTGCCCGCCGACGAGCTGCTCACCCATCTGGACGACCTGGTGCTGCATCTGTCCGTGGAGGAGGGCAGCGCCACGGACCCGGCCGCCGAGACCGCCGGCGGCATCGGCACCACCTGCCTGTACGCCGTCTACGACCCCGTCACGCGCCGCTGCACCCTCGCGCGGGCCGGCCACCCCCCGCCCGCCGTGGTCACCCCCGACGGCGCGGTGCGCTTCCTGGACGTCCCGCCCGGCCCCCCGCTCGGCCTGGGCGGGCTGCCCTTCGAGGCCGTGGAGACCGAACTGCCCGAGGGCAGCGTCCTCGCCCTCTACACCGACGGGCTGCTGGAGGCCCGCGATCACGACATCGACGAGGCCCTGGACAAGATGTTCGCCGCGCTGGCCAGGCCCGCCGGCACCCTGGACGCGGTGTGCGACAGGGTGCTCACCGCCCTGCTGACCCACCGCCCCGACGACGACGTGGCCCTGCTCGTCGCCCGCACCCGCGCCCTGCACGCCGACCGGGTCGCCACCTGGGACCTGGACTTCGACACCGCCGTGGTCTCCGAGGCCCGGCAGCACGCCGACGACCAGCTCGTCGCCTGGGGGCTGGAGGACGCCGCCTTCGTGACCGAGCTGATGGTCAGCGAACTGGTCACCAACGCCATCCGCTACGGCCGTCCCCCCATCCAGCTGCGCATGATCCACCAGGGCGCCACCCTGATCTGCGAGGTCTTCGACTCCAGCAGCACGACCCCGCACATGCGGCGCGCCCGGACCTTCGACGAGGGCGGACGCGGACTGCTCCTGGTCGCGCAGCTGGCGCAGCGCTGGGGCACCCGCCACGACCGCATCGGCAAGACCGTCTGGGCCGAACAGTCCCTGGCCGGGATGGGCGGACTGTGACGGGCGGCCCCTCCTGAAGCCAACCTGAAGCCACCGGCCCCGCTCCACCAGCCTCAGTCCGCCGGCCCCGGTCCACCAGCACCAGTCCGCCGGCCCCGGTCACCGGTCCGGGTTCACCGGCCCGGGCGGCCGGCCGGCGGGGTCCGGAACACCGGCAGGGCCCAGGAGGGGGGATCCGGCGGCGCACCGTGGCCGGACCCGCCCGCCGCCGGGGCGGCGAGGGCGTCCACCCGCGTCGGCGGGCGCCCGGGCGCCTGTCCGTCGCCCGGCACACCACTGCCCGCCGCGCCGCCGTCGGCGGGGCCGACGCCCGCCGACGACACGGGGACCGGCACCGGTTCGTGCGCGGCCGCGCCGTCACCCGTCGGGCCGCCCGGCGGCCCTCCGCCACCCGGCGCGCCGTCGCCCGGTGCGCCGTCGCCCGGTGCGCCATTGCCCACCGGCCCGCCGCCCGTCCGGGCGACGCCCGTCCGGGCGACGCCCGCCGGATCGCCGTCGGCCGCGCCCGCGGGTGCCGGTTGGGCGGGTGCCGCCGCGCGGCTCGTGGCGCGGCGCAGGGCCGCGACGAAGTCCAGGCAGGAGTCGTAGCGGTCCTCCGGCACCTTCGCCAGCGCCCTGGCCAGCACCGCGTCGGCGGCCGGCGCGATGTCCGGCCGTTTGCCGGTCAGCGGGGGAGGCTCGTCGTACTGGTGCGCCCACAGCAGGGCGATGTCCTCGTCGCGCTGGAAAGGCGGCGCTCCGGTGAGCATCTCGAAGACGACGCAGGCCAGGCTGTACAGGTCGCAGCGGCCGTCGACCGGGCGCCCGGAGATCTGCTCCGGAGCCACGTAGTCCAGCGTGCCCACGAACTCCCCGACCGTGGTGAAACCGGTCAGCGACAGCGACTTCTTGGTCAGTCCGAAGTCGGTGAGGTACACGTGCTCGGGGTGTTCGCTGTCCACGCCCTTGGCGACCAGCACGTTGCCGGGCTTGACGTCCCGGTGCACCAGGTCGTGCTCATGGGCCGCGTCCAGCGCGGAGGCGAGCTGGCCGGTGATCCGCAGCGCGGCCGCCACCGGCAGCGGTCCGTCCCGGTCGAGCAGGGCGCGCAGGTCCAGCCCGGCGACGTACCGCATGGCGATGTAGAGGATGCCCTGGGTCTCCCCCGCCTCGAAGACGGGCACGATGTGCGGGTGCTCGATGGCCGCGGCCACCCGTGACTCGTGGGTGAAGCGGCGGCGGAAGGTGTCGTTGCGGGCGAGCCCGGGGGCCAGCAGTTTGAGCGCGACCGTACGGTCCAGGCGCAGGTCCCGGGCGCAGTAGACGACGGCCATCCCGCCGCGGCCGAGCTCGCGTTCCACCCGGTAGCCCGCGATCTCCGTACCGGTCAGGCCGGAGGGCCGGCCGCTGTACTGGTTGATGTCGTCCGTGGACGGGTCCATCGCACACCCCCGTCGGTCGCAGGTGCCCCCGTCGGTCACAGGTGCCCCCGTCGGTGACAGGTGCCGCGGTCGCTCGCACAGATCACCGCACACCGAACATTTTAGACAGTCCGCCGCCGGAAGGGGCTCGCGCCGACGGGAGGATGCGCGGGCGTCGTTCCCCTTGGGCCGCACGGAGGTTACCGTTCGGTAGACAACGCGCCCCCGGAGGTGTCCCGTATGACGCTCGTCCCCGCCGCAGGCCTGGCCGAGACCGCCCGCGCCCTGGCCGAGGGAGAGGTGTCGTCCCGCACGCTGGTCGAGGAGACCCTCGCCCGCATCCAGGAGAGCCGTACGACCCTGAACGCCTTCCGCGTCGTACGCGCCGAGGCCGCGCTCGCCGAGGCCGACGCCGCGGACCGGAAACTGGCCGGCGGGACCCGGCTGCCGCTGCTCGGGGTGCCCGTGGCGGTCAAGGACGACATGGACGTCGCGGGTGAGCCGACGGCCTTCGGCTGCCGGGGACGGTTCCCGGCGGTGGCCGAGGACGGCGAGGCGGTACGGCGGCTGCGTGCCGCGGGGGCCGTGATCGTGGGCAAGACCAACACCTGCGAGCTGGGGCAGTGGCCGTTCACGGAGGGGCCGGCCTTCGGCGAGACGCGCAACCCGTGGGACACCGGCCGTACCCCGGGCGGGTCCTCCGGCGGCTCGGCCGCCGCGGTGGCCGCCGGGCTCGTACCGGCCGCGCTGGGCTCGGACGGGGCCGGTTCGGTGCGCATCCCGGCCGCCTGGACCCACCTGGTGGGCATCAAGCCGCAGCGCGGCCGGATCTCCACCTGGCCGCGCGGCGAGTCCTTCCAGGGCATCACGGTCAACGGCACCCTGGCCCGGACGGTCGGCGACGCGGCGTTGCTGCTGGCCGCCGCGACCGGCAACCACCCGGACGACCCCCACCAGCCGCCCGCCGTCGACGTGCTCGCCGCCGTGGACCGCGAGCCCGGCCGGCTGCGCATCGCGCTCTCGCTCAAGCCGCCGTTCACCGCCGTGCGCGTCCGCCTCGATCCCGAGGTGCGTGCCCGGGTCGTCGAACTCGCCGCGGAACTCGCCGCGTTGGGGCACGTCGTGGAGGAGGCGGACCCGCCGTACGGGCAGATCGGGCTGACGTTCGTGCCACGGGCCACCGCCGGCATCGCCGAGTGGGCGGACGAGGTGCCCGACCCCGCGCTGCTCGACCCGCGCACCCGCGGCGCCGCCCGGCTGGGCCGGCTGCTCGGCGGGCCGCCGCTGCGGGCGGCACGGCGGGCCGAGGCGCTGCTGCACCGGCGCGTCGGCCGGTTCTTCGAGTCCTACGACGTGATCCTCGCGCCCACGACCGCGACCGCCCCGCTGCGGATCGGGGCCATGCGGGAGCTCGGCGGCTGGGCGACGGACCGGGCGATCATCGCCGCGTGCCCCTACGCCTGGCCGTGGAACGTGCTGGGCTGGCCCGGGGTGAACGTTCCGGCCGGTTTCATCGCGGGGGGTCTGCCGGCCGGGGCGCAGCTGCTGGGGCCGGCCGGCAGCGAACCGCTGCTGGTGTCGCTGGCCGCGCAGTTGGAGGGGCGACTGCGGTGGTACGAGCGGCGGCCGCCGCGGACGGCGGTGAGCGACTCCCCGGCGGTGTAGGCCGGGGCGGGCGCCCGGGGCCCCTTTTCGCCCACCCTCCCGCCCGACTCGGTGGGGTGAGGGGTCCCGTCCCCCGGGGCTCCGCCCCGGGACCCCGGCAGGGGGCTGCGCCCCCCGCACCCCCCTTCCCCCCAACCAACCCGCCCAACTCGCCGGACAGAAAAGTCACCGCCCCTGGGGCACCGCCCCAGACCCCCACGGGGGCCACGCCCCCCGCACCCCCGCGCGGTCGGGGTTCGGGTGCGGGTCGCGGCGGGCGGTCAGGTCGTCAGGAGGCAGATGCCCAGGGCGATCAGGGCGGCCGTTTTGAGGATCTCCAGTGCCACGTAGGCCAGATGGCCGCGTGAGCGGGGCAGGTCCTCGCCTGCCAGGACTCGGTCCGAGCGGCGGTTGAGGCGGGGGCGGACCGCCGCGAGCTGGATCAGGAGGACGGCCGCCGCGGTCGCGGTCAGGGCCGTGACGCGGGCCGGGGCGTCGCCGACGGCGACCGCGACGATCAGCGCGACGGCGAGGACCGATTCCACCAGGTTCAGTGCGCGGAAGACGAGGCGGCCGATGCCCAGGCCGATGGGGATCGTCACGCCCGGCGCGCGGAACTTCAGCGGCGCCTCCAGGAAGCTGATCGCCAGCACCATGCCGAGCCAGACGAAGGTGAGAGCGCCGGCCGTGTCGGCGGAGGTGGCGTTCATCTACGGGTCCCTTTCTCGCGGGGAGTGGTCGTGCGGGTCAAGTGGGCCATGCAGGCGTCCGGTTCGGCGAAGGGCTCCAGGGCGTTCGCGGTCAGCGGGGCCCGCAGTTCCGCCAGCGCGCCCTGCATCAGGCCCAGATGGAGCGGGCAGACCAACTGGCCGTATTCCTCGGCCAGTTCCAGGAACGGGCAGTGGCGCAGCCGGATCCGTTCCGGCGGCCGGCCCGCGCCGCCGCCCTCCGGGGCCGGGGCGAAGCCCAGTTCGTCCAGCAGCGCCACCAGCCGGCCGGCCGACCGCTCGGCCGTCGGCCGCCGGCCGGGCGGCGGGCCGGTCAGCGCCCTGCCCCACGCCCGGCCCGCCTCGGTGGCCTCTTCCCGCCCACCGGCGCCCCGGGACGCCAGCCCGCCGAGCAGGATCCGCGCCAGCAGCCGGTAGCCGCGGCCGCCCCCGCGGTCCATGCCCGGGCGCGGCGCGTACACGGTCCGGGGGCGGCCGGGCCCCGGGGATTTCTCCAGGCGGCGTTCGACCCGGCCCTCGGCGACGAGAGCGTCCAGATGGAACCGCACGGTGTTCGGGTGGACTCCGATCCGCTCGGCGGTCTCCGCGACGCCCAGCGGTCCGGCGGCGGTCCGCAGCACGTCCAGCACCTCGCGACGGCGAGGGCCCTCCCGTGGGGAGGCCACGTCCACGTCCGCTCACCCCCTTTCACCAGCGCCAAATTTTTACGAATGATGATTGTAATAATGTACGCGCGCTCGGGCGTTCTAGAGTGCGGCCGTGACTGCGTACATCGACGAGGACGTTCCCGGCCGTTACGGCCCCACCGCGACCACCGAGGCCGACCCGCGCGAGGTCGGCCGGGTGCGCACCGAGTACTCGCCCGCCCACGACGGCGATCCCGACCCCGGGGAGATCGTCTGGACCTGGGTGCCCTACGAGGAGAACGACGGGCGGGGCAAGGACCGTCCGGTGCTGGTGGTGGCCCGGGAGCCCGCCCGGACGTTCCTGGCCGTGCAACTGTCCAGCAAGGCGCACGACGGGGACCGCGAGTGGGTGCCGATCGGCAAGGGCCCCTGGGACCGGTCGGGCCGTGACTCGTGGGTGAACGTCGACCGGGTGCTGCGGCTGCACGAGGAGGGCATGCGGCGCGAGGCGTGCGCGCTGGACCGGATGCGCTTCAACTCCGTGGTGCACCGGCTGCGCGAGCGGTACGGCTGGACCTGGCAGCGGCACGGCTCGACGTGAGTGCCGCCGCCCGCGGCCCGGGTCCCGGTCTCCCTGCCGCGCGGCGGGAGACGGGCCCGGGCCGCGGGCGCGGCAGGCGGCGACGGCGGGGACCCGCGGGGCGGCAGGCGGCAACGGGAGGCCGGCAGGGGCGGTGAGCGCAGGGGCTATGGCTACGCCCGCGGTCGCGTCAGCGTCCCGAACGTCCGCGCGAAGGTCTCGCGGACCACGGCTCCCGGTGTGCGGTCCAGTACTCCGAACACCACGTGGTCGAAGGCGGCGGCGAACCGCCCGCCGGGGGCCAGCAGCGTACGGAAGGCGGTCGCCACCTGGACCGGGTCGTTGCGGAACACCCCGCAGCCCCACGCCCCGAGCACCAGCTGCCGGTAGCCGTGGGCGGCGGCCGTCTCCAGCACCCGCTCGGCGCGCACCGCCAGCGCGCCGGGCAGTTCGGCGGCCCGTTCGGGCGCGTCGCGCCGGACGACCCCGGCGTTCGGCGCGGCCGCGGTCAGGAAGCCGACGGTGTACGGCTCGTCCAGGAGCCGTCCGGTGTCGTCGCGGAAGACGGGCACACCCGGCGAGTGGACGACCCGGTCCGAGTAGAAGGGGTCGCGGTGGGCCCGGTGGTGGTCGTAGAACGGGCGGGCCCTCAGCAGGCAGGTGTACAGCGCGGAGGCGCGGCACAGCGCCTCCTCCTGGGCCTGGGCGCCGTTGAGGTAGCCGCCCCCCGGGTTGCGCGCCGAGGCGAAGTTCAGCACGGCCACCGGGCCGGTGAGCCGGCGGGCCGCCGCCAGGCTGCTCTCGCCGGTCACCTCGAGCAGCGTCCCGGCCGGGCCGGCGGCCGGGGCCGGCGACACCGGCACCGGGTCCGGCCCGTACATGCGGGTGCCCGCCCGGGCGGCCTCGACGGCCGCCGCGACCGGCACCTCGCGTCCGTCGGCGGCGCGGTAGGCGCCGGCCATCACGATCTGCTCCGTCTGCTGTGCGATACCGCGCAGGCGCGCGCTCATGGCGCCACCCCCGTGGACGCCATGAGCGCGGCCCACGCCGGCTCCCCCGTGCCTTTCATGCACGCATCGTGGGCGATTCCCCAGCCCCGCCGCAACGGGGTTTCCCGGTCCGTGAAGCCGTCGGCGACCTGGGGGCGAGCCGGGGCCGCCCCACGGCCGACATCGCGGAAGCGAGAACGACGGGGCAGAATTGTCACGATCTGCACCCTTGTGCGGATCGACCGGAGGGTCTTGGGTGGGACGGTATGCCGCCGGCCCGGGCCCACCGGTTCACGGGCCGACGACATGGTGGAATCTCAGGAGGATCCCGACATGTCCGATGCGGAAAGTGGCTGTACGGAACGGCACGAGCCCCGTACGGCCGTCACCGAGGCCGAGGTGGAGGCCTTGGTCAGTGGCATCTGTTTCAAGACCGGACCACCCCGGGCCGTCGGCGTCGAAGTCGAATGGCTCGTCCACGAGCTGAGCACCCCGCGGCTCCCCGTCACACCCGAACGTCTCGAGGCGGCGTACGCCGCCGTACGGACCGTGCCCCTGAGGTCGGCGCTCACCGTCGAGCCCGGCGGCCAGCTGGAGCTGAGCTCGCCGCCCGCCGCCTCCCTGATGGAGTGCATCGGTACCGTCTCCGCCGACCTCGGCGCCGTCCGCGGCGTACTGGCCGGACAGGGCCTGGCCCTCGTGGGCCTGGGCCACGACCCCTGGCACACCCCCCGCAGGTTCCTGCGCGAGCGGCGCTACGACGCCCTGGAGGCCTGCCTGGACCGCGACGGTCCGGCCGGCCGCCACATGATGTGCGCCTCGGCCTCCGTCCAGGTGTGCCTGGACGCCGGGCACGAGGAGCCGGGGCCGCTCGGCCACGGACGGCGCTGGTGGCTCGCGCACCGGCTGGGCGCGGTCCTGGTAGCCGCCTTCGCCAACTCCCCGCTGCTCGCGGGGCGGCCCACCGGCTGGATGTCCACCCGGCAGCAGATGTGGACGCGGATCGGCCCGGGCCGGGCGGGCGCTCCCCCGCTCGACGGCGACCCGCGTGCGGCATGGGCCCGGCACGTGCTGGACGCGCCGGTGATGTGCGTACGGCGCGAGGACGGGCCCTGGGAGGTGCCCGAGCGGCTGACCTTCCGGGACTGGGCGCGCACCCGGCTGCCGAGGCCCCCCACCGAGGACGACCTCGACTACCACCTGACCACGTTGTTCCCGCCGGTCAGGCCGCGGGGGCACCTGGAGCTGCGCATGATCGACGCGCAGCCCGGCGACGACGGGTGGATCGTGCCGCTGGCGGTGACGGCGGCGCTCTTCGACGACCCGGCGGCGGCCGAGACCGCGTACCGGGCGGTCAAGCCGCTCGCCGAGCGGGCCGGGCCGCGGCCCGCGCCGCACAACGCGCTGTGGGTGGAGGCGGCCCGGTCGGCGCTCGCCGACAGCGAGCTGCGGGAGGCCGCCGCCGGCTGCTTCCGGGCCGCGCTGGAGGCCCTGCCCCGGCTCGGGGCCACCACCGAGGTGACGGACGCCGTCGCGGCGTTCGAGGACCGCTACGTCCGCAGGGGCCGCTGTCCCGCGGACGACCTGCTCGACCGGCTGAGCCGCTCCGGCCCCGCCCCCTCCCGGCTCCATACGGCCGGGGGAACATCCACCGTCGACGGGAAGGACATCCGCTCATGACCGGCCCCGCACCCGACACCGAGCCCGTGTCCACGACCGTGTCCGGCACCGAGCCCGCCACCGCCTCCGGCGCCGGGTCCGCGGCCGCGGCCGCGGCCGACCCCGAGACGCTCCGTGAGCGGGTGCTGGCCACGCTGACCACGGCGCGCGACCGCACCACGCTGCTCACCACCTGCGTGGAGGACCGGGACCTCACCGCCCAGCACTCGCCGCTGATGTCCCCGCTGGTGTGGGACCTCGCGCACATCGGCAACCAGGAGGAGCAGTGGCTGCTGCGGGCCGTCGCGGGGCGTGAGGCGATGCGCCCCGAGATCGACGGCCTCTACGACGCCTTCGAGCATCCGCGCGCCGAACGGCCCTCGCTGCCGCTGCTGCCCCCGCAGGAGGCCCGGGCGTACGCCGCGGAGGTGCGGGGCCGGGCGATGGACGTGCTGGAGTCCACCGCCTTCCACGGATCCCGGCTGACCGAGGCGGGCTTCGCCTTCGGCATGATCGCGCAGCACGAACAGCAGCACGACGAGACGATGCTGATCACCCATCAGCTGCGGCGGGGACCACGGGCCCTGACCGCGCCCGACCCCGATCCGGCGCCCCTGTTCACCGGGCCGCCGGAAGTCCTCGTGCCCGGCGGCCCGTTCACCATGGGCACCTCCAGCGAGCCCTGGGCGCTGGACAACGAACGGCCCGCGCACCGACGCGAGGTGGCGCCGTTCTGGATCGACACCACCCCGGTGACCAACGGCGCCTACCAGGCGTTCATCGAGGACGGCGGCTACGACGACCCGCGCTGGTGGGCGCCGGAGGGCTGGGCGCACATCCGGCGCCACGAGATCACCGGGCCGCTGTTCTGGCGGCGCGACGGCGGGCAGTGGCTGCGGCGCCACTTCGGCGCCGTGGAGGCCGTACCGCCCGAGGAGCCGGTGCTGCACGTGTGCTGGTACGAGGCCGACGCCTACGCCCGCTGGGCCGGGCGGCGGCTGCCCACCGAGGCCGAGTGGGAGAAGGCGGCCCGCCACGACCCGGCGGGCGACCGCACGATGCGCTACCCGTGGGGCGACGCCGACCCGGGTCCGGACCACGCCAACCTCGGCCAGCGGCATCTGCGGCCGGCCCCGGCGGGCAGCTATCCGGCGGGCGAGTCGCCGCTCGGCGTACGGCAGTTGATCGGTGACGTGTGGGAGTGGACGGCGAGCGACTTCCTTCCCTACCCGGGGTTCACCGCGTTCCCGTACAAGGAGTACTCGGAGGTCTTCTTCGGACCGGAGTACAAGGTGCTGCGCGGCGGTTCCTTCGCCGTGGACCCGGTGGCCTGCCGGGGCACCTTCCGCAATTGGGACTACCCGGTCCGGCGGCAGATCTTCTCCGGGTTCCGCACGGCCCGCACGGCCGGCTCGGAGGACGTCTGATGTGCCGTCACCTCGCCTACCTCGGGCCGCCGGAGCCGCTCGGCCGGCTCCTCGTGGAGCCGGCGCACGCCCTGTACCGCCAGGCGTGGGCGCCCCGGCGCCAGCGCAACGGCACGGTCAACGCGGACGGCTTCGGCGTCGGCTGGTACGCCGAGGACGACCCCGTCCCGGCCCGCTACCGCCGGGCCGGGCCCATCTGGGCCGACCTGTCCTTCGCCGACCTGTCCCGGGTGGTGCGCACCAGGGCGCTGCTGGCCGCGGTGCGGGACGCGACCCTGGCGGGCGCGGACGCCGAGGCCGCGGCGGCCCCGTACGCCGCGGGCCGGTGGCTGTTCAGCCACAACGGCGCCGTGACCGGCTGGCCGGACTCGCTCGCGGGGATGTCCCGCCGCCTGCCCCCGCGCGACCTGCTGTCGCTGGAGGCCCGCAACGACTCCGCGCTCGTGTGGGCGCTGGTGCTGGCCCGGCTGCGGGCGGGCGACGAGCCCGGACAGGCGGTCGGCGACACCGTGGTGGAGGTCGCCGCCGCCGCGCCCGGCTCCCGGCTGAACCTGCTGCTCACCGACGGGGAGACGATCGTCGCGACGGCCTGGGGCGACAGCCTGTGGTACCTGACCGGGCCCGGCGGCCGCACGGTCGTCGCCTCCGAGCCCTACGACGACGACCCGCACTGGAAGCAGGTGCCCGAGCGCACGCTGCTCGCGGCGAGCCGCACCGACGTCCTGCTCACCCCGCTCAAGGACCTCACCGAGGACCTGGCATCCGTACCGTCCGAGGAGCCCCGTACGTGAGTCCGTTCCGCATCACCCGCACCCTGCCCGAGGACGCCATGGCGGCCGCGCTGCGCGCCGACGTCCAGGAGGGCCTGACCGCCGACCCCAAGTCGCTGCCGCCGAAGTGGTTCTACGACGCGCACGGCAGCGAGCTGTTCGAGCGGATCACCGAACTGCCCGAGTACTATCCGACGCGCGCCGAGCGGGAGATCCTCGCCGGCCGGGCCGCGGACATCGCCGCCGCCCTGCCCGCGCGCACGCTCGTCGAACTGGGCTCCGGCTCCTCGGAGAAGACCCGGTACCTGATCGGCGCGCTGACGGAACTGGACACGTACGTGCCCGTCGACGTCAGCGACAGCGCGCTGACCCAGGCCGGCCAGGCGCTCGTCGCCGAGCGGCCTCAGCTGCGCGTGCACGCCCTGATCGCCGACTTCACGGCCCCGCTGACGCTGCCCGAGGCGCCCGGCCCGCGGCTGCTGGCGTTCCTCGGCGGCACGATCGGCAACCTGCTGCCCGCCCAGCGGGCCGAATTCCTCGCCGGGGTGCGCGCGCTGCTGTCCCCCGGGGACGCCCTGCTGCTCGGCACCGACCTGGTCAAGGACGAGGAGGTCCTGGTCCGGGCGTACGACGACGCGGCCGGCGTGACGGCCGCGTTCAACAAGAACGTGCTGAACGTGGTCAACCGCGAGCTCGGCGCCGACTTCGACCCGGCGGCCTTCGACCACGTGGCGCTGTGGGACGCCGCCCAGGAGTGGATCGAGATGCGGCTGCGCTCCCGTGTCGCCCAGACCGTGAAGGTGCCCGCCCTCGACCTCGCCGTCGACTTCGCGGCGGGCGAGGAACTGCGCACGGAGGTGTCGGCGAAGTTCCGCCGGGAGGGGGTGGAACGCGAACTCGCCGCCGCCGGACTGCACCTGACCCGGTGGTGGACCGACAGCGCGCGCCGCTTCGCGCTGTCCCTGAGCATGGCCCGGTGAGGCGGGCCGGGGTGGCCGGCGGGGTTGCGCGGACGGCCGCGGCGGCCGGGGCCCGCGTCGGCCGCCCAGGCCGGAACGGCCCGCCGACCACGGCGGAGCATCGGCGGGGTGCCCCAGTGACGCGGCGGACGGCCGGGCGGCCCACGGGCTGCGCGGCCGGCCGTCGAGGCCGGGACGGCCCGCCGACGATGGCTGATCGGGGCCGGGGTGCCCGCCGACCACAACGGCCGGTCGGCGGGGCTGCCCCGGGCACGGCGAATCGCCGGTACGACCGGGACGGCCAGGGCCGCTTCGGCCCGGTCGGCCGGAGCGGCCGACCAGCCGAGGTACCCCGCCGGCGCGACGGCCGGCCGAGTCGGCCGGAGGCCGGGGCGGCCAGCGCGGCCAGGTCCGCTTCGGCCGACCGGCCGGAGCGGGCCGCCCGCGCGGTGGGCGGCCAGGTCCACCGGCCGGATGGGCCGAGTCGGCGGGCCGGCCGGGGCGGCCGGCGCGGCCGGGCGCGTCTGGTCGGTCGGGGTGGCCGGGCGCCTCTGGCCGGTCAGCGGGGGTTCGGTGCCAGGAGGGCTGTGATGCGGCGTGAGGCGCGGCGGGCCTCGGGCAGTGGGTCCGCGCCGGTCAGTACCTTCGTCATCCAGGACTTGATCGGGTTGTCGGCCTCGACCGCGGCCCACTGCGGGGTGTTGGGCGTCGCCCGGCCGTGCGCCGCGCCCGCCGCCATGGCCGCGACGCCCTCCTCGCCGGCGACCGCGGACGCGAGCGTGGTCTTGTTGGGCACGTAGTTCATGGTCCGGGCCAGCTCGGTGTCCCACTTGGCGCCGGTCAGGGCCTCGACCACGGCGACGGCGGCGTCGCGGTCGTCGGTGTTCCTCGGCACGATCAGGTCGGAGCCGCCGGTGAACACGGCGCCCGGCCGGGCGGCCGTCCTGCCCGGCACGGGGAAGAAGCCCAGCCGGTCCTTCAGATCGGGGTTCTTCCGCACCACGGCCTGGGCGAGCCCGGGCACGGCCACGATCTGCGCGACCTTGCCGGCCGCGAACACCCCGGTCTGCGGCGGGTGTTCCTCGTCGGCCCCGACGGGACCCCGGCCGAGCGCCTGCAGCCGCCGGTAGAAGTCCATCCCGCGCAGCGCGGCCGGGGTGTCCAGGGTGCCCTTCCAGACGTTGCCGTCCTGCCGGGCGAGGTCGCCGCCCTCGTCCCAGATGAAGCCGGACAGCGTGTACCAGTCCTGCCCGGCCAGGTAGATCCCCTGGTTCCCGCCCGAGTTGAGCTTCCCGGTGTCGGCGAGCCACTCGTCCCGGGTGCGCGGCGGTGAGGTGATGCCCGCCTTGCGGAACAGGTCCTTGCGGTAGATGACGACCCGGTTGGCCGCGTACCAGGGGATGCCGTACTGCGCGGTGTTGTCCAGCCCGGGCTCGGCGAGGCCGGGCAGCCAGTCCCGCATGCCCCAGTCCCGCATGGACTCCAGGGTCAGATTGGTCAGCCGGCCGCCCTCGACGTACTGCGCGACCTGGGTGTTGCCCACCTCGATGACGTCGGGTCCGTCCGGGTCGTGCCCCGTGAGCGCGGTCTGCACCTTGCGTCCGATGCCGGTCCACTCCTGGATGCGGACGTCCAGGCGCAGATCGCCGTGCTCACGCTCGAAGTCCTCGGTGAAACGGCGCAGGAACTCCTGCGACGCGCTGTCCTTCATCAGCCACACGGTGACGGTGTGCCGTCCGCCCGAACCGCCCGGCAGCACACCGCAGGCGCCGGCCGCGCCGAGGGAGGCCAGGACGAGGGCGAGGGCGGAAAGGCGACGTCTCACGAGCAGTCCTGTTCTGCCTTGGGGACAGGGAACGGCTCCCGACGTGGGGGCGCGAGCAGGGCTCGCACGGGGCGAGCTGAAGTTTGGTATGGACCAATGCCCGCGTCAAGGGTGGTACGGCCCCCGGGCCCCACGCCTCGCGCTCCGCCTCGCCATACGGCACGGTGGAGTGACGCGTGACACATCCGTTACGGACGGATACGGACGGAGAGGACCACCCGCATGACCGACCACACGTACCGGGTCACCGAGATCGTCGGCAGCTCCCACGAGGGCGTCGACCAGGCCATCCGCAACGCCATCACCCGCGCCTCGCAGACCCTGCGCAACCTGGACTGGTTCGAGGTGACGCAGGTCAGGGGGCAGATCGAGAACGGGCAGATCGAGCACTACCAGGTCGGTCTGAAGGTCGGCTTCCGCATCGAGGACGCGGACTGACCCACTGGCGGGGCAGGACCCCGCCGCGCACGCGCTCAGGTGCGGCCCTCGTTCTCCTGGGCGTCCCGCAGTTCCCCGGAGGGCGCGGTCCAGCGGGCCACCAGGACGGGGAAGCCCGCCCGCCGCGCGTCCTCGCACACCACCTCGTCGTCGTCCACCAGGACCCGGATCTCCCGGTTCCGGGCGAGCCGGCGCAGGATCTCCAGCTTGGTGCGGCGGGCGGGCCTGCGGTCGTGGTCGGGCCGCATGTACACCCGCCCCTCGGGCAGTCGGTGCGCGGCCAGCCAGTCGAGGGTGTCCCGGCGGCACCGCTCGGGCCGCCCGGTGAGGTAGACGACCTCGCACTCGGACGCGCTCTCCCGGGCCAGCCGTACGCCTTCGGCGAGCGGCGGGTCCGCGGGCGCGGCGGCGAAGAAGCCGTCCCAGTCCCGCGGCCGGCGCTCCAGGAACCGCTGCCGGTGAGCCGTGTCCGCGAGCGTGTTGTCGAGGTCGAACACGGCGAGGGGCCGTCTGCTGCTGTCCGTCACGGCGCCAGCCTACGGCGGCTGCGGGGACCACCTCGCGTGCGCCGTGGGGCCGCGGACCTCCCCGCGTGCGCCGCGGGTCCGGGAGCCGGCGCCCCGGGCCCGCCCCCGGGTACGGACGGCCGGCGTCCGGATGCGCGGGCCGGGCCCGCCCCCGATGATGGGTACATGTCCGGAGCACTGCCCGTGATCGTGCACCCGCCCTCCCCGACGGGCGGCCGGCGCGTCCGTGTGAACGGCGAGATCCTGGGGCTGGCGTACAGCATCGCCGACGTCGCCGAGTTCCTCCGCCGCGCCGGGCTCGACATCGACGTCGTGGAGGCCTCGGTGTCCCCGCTCATCGACTGGCGCGGCGGCGGCCCGGAGTACTGGGGCCCGGAGCCCGGCGACACCCCCGGGTGATCGACGACACCCCCGGGTGAACGGCGCCGGGCGGACCCCGGTCCCGTCTTCCCCGGGAATCCCGGCGCCGGGCACGCGTTGAAGCTCTTGTGAGTTCCCTGATCGCCGCCACCCGCTTCTCGATCCTCGACCGCTCCCGCACCCGCGAGGGCCGCCCGGACGGCGAGGCGCTGCGGGACACCGTGCGCCTGGCGCGGGAGGCGGAGCGCCTCGGCTACCACCGCTTCTGGGTGTCCGAGCACCACGGTGTGCCGGGCGTCGCGGGATCCGCGCCGACGGTGCTGGCCGCCGCGGTCGCCGCCGCGACCTCCACCGTCCGGGTCGGCACGGGCGGCGTGATGCTGCCCAATCACCGGCCCCTGGTGGTGGCGGAGCAGTTCGGGGTGCTGGAGTCGCTCTTCCCGGGCCGTATCGACATGGGCCTGGGCCGCTCGGTCGGCTTCACCGACGGGGTGCGCCGGGCCCTGGGCCGCGGCAAGGACGACGCGGAGGACTTCGCGGCGCAGCTGGCCGAACTCCTCGGCTGGTTCGAGGGCGGCTCCCCGACCGGTGTGCGCGCCCGGCCCGCGGAGGGGCTGCGCGTGCCCCCGTTCGTCCTGGCGATGGGCGAGGGCGCCGCGATCGCCGCCCGGGCGGGACTGCCCATGGTCATCGGCGATCTGCGCGACCGGAAGCGGATGCTCGAGGGCATCGACCGCTACCGCGCCGCTTTCCGCCCCTCCCCCTGGGCCGCGGAGCCGTACGTGGTCGTCTCCGGCACGGTCGCGGTGGCCGCCACCGCGGCCGGCGCCCGCCGGCTGCTGGTCCCGGAGGCCTGGTCGATGGCGCACGCCCGCACCCACGGCACGTTCCCCCCGCTGCGGCCCGCCGAGCACGTCGAGCCCGCGGCGATGACCGCCAAGGAGCGCGGACTGTACGAGTCCGGCCTGGCCGGCCACATCGCCGGCACCGAGGACCGGGTCGCCCACGAGCTGGAGACGCTCCTGAAGGACACGGGCGCCCAGGAGGTCCTGGTCACCACGAGCACGTACGACCGCGAGGCCCTGACGGACTCCTACCGGCGCCTCGCACGGATCTTCACGGCGTAGCGGCGGCGGACCGCCCCGCGTGGTGGAGTTGACCCTCGACCTTGTCGAGGGCCCAGAGTCACGGGTGTGGAGAACGAGATGTACAGCATCGGGGAGATGGCCCGGGACAGCGGCCTGGGGGTGAGCGCGCTGCGGTTCTACGACCGTGCCGGTGTGCTGGTGCCCGCCCGGGTGGACCCGGTCAGCGGCTACCGCTGGTACGGAGCCGGGCAGCGCGAGGAGGCGCGGTTGCTGACGCGACTGCGCCGGGCCGGCATGCCGCTCGCCGACATCCGCCTGGTCCTGGCCGGCTGGTCCAACGCCGACACGGATCTGGTGCGGGCGCTCCTCCAGGCGCATCTGCACCGTCTTCAGGCGGGCCTGTCCGAGGCGCACAGCGAGTTCTCCGCCGTCCAGGCACTGCTCGACCACAGGGAGGACCCCATGACCTCGCTCCGCACCGCTGCCGTCCGGCTGTCCCTTCCCGCCGCGGAACTGGCCGCCGCCCTCGACGCGGTCCGCTTCGCGGCCGGCACGGACCCGGAGCTGCCGATGCTGGCCGGCGTCCTGTTCGACATCGGGGGCGGGACGCTGACCGTGGTGGCCACCGACCGCTACCGGATGGCCGTCGCACGAGCGCGCACCGCCGGGCACGACGGACCCCGTGCGCAGGCCGGGCGCGACGCACCCCGTGCGCAGGGCGGGCACGACGCACCCCGTGCGCAGGCCGTCGTGCCGCTTCCGCTCGTCGACGCGATGCGCGCCCTGCTCGGCGGCGGCGAGGAGACGGTGCGGCTCGCGGTGGACGGGGACCGTGTGACGCTGGAGGCGGGGGACCGCCAGGCGGCCGGCCGGTGCGCCGGCCACGACTTCCCCGACCACCGCCGCCTCGTCGGCCTGCCGGCCGGGCGCCGGGTCCTGGTGGACGTGCCCGCCTTCCGCAAGCTGCTGGAGACCGGCCCGGTCCGCGAGAGCCGGGTGCGCGAGCAGGACGGCCTGCCCTACGACCTGAGCGTGCTCGAGGTCACCGGCGACGGCACGGTCGCCCTCTGCGCGGACGACGGCGAGGACGGCGGCCGTACGGCCGTCAACCGCGCGTTCCTGCTGCACGCTCTCGCCGCCGGGGACCGGGACGAACTGGTCCTGGAGTTCGGCGCCCCCACCGCCCCGCTGGCGATCCGCCGCCCCGACGACGAGGGCACGTTCTCGATCCTGATGCCGGTGCGGCTCGACGACTGAGGAAGTGGGCCGGGCGGCACTCGCATAGGATTGCGAGGTTTGCCCGTCCGTGCGTCCGCACCCGGTGTGCGTCCGCACCCGGTCCCGGAGTCTCGTCATGCACACCCCCCACGACCCGTACGTCCGTGTCCGCGGTGCCCGTGAGCACAATCTGCGGGGGGTGGACGTGGACATCCCGCGGGACGCCCTGGTGGTGTTCACGGGGGTGTCGGGGTCGGGGAAGTCGTCGCTGGCCTTCGGCACGGTCTACGCGGAGGCGCAGCGGCGGTTCTTCGAGTCGGTGGCGCCCTACGCGCGGCGGCTGATCCACCAGGTGGGGGCGCCGAAGGTGGCGGAGGTGAGCGGTCTGCCGCCGGCGGTGTCGCTGGAGCAGCGGCGGTCGGCGCCCTCCTCGCGGTCGTCGGTGGGGACGGTGACCAATCTGTCCAACTCCCTGCGCATGCTGTTCTCGCGGGCCGGGGACTACCCGCCGGGTGCGCCGCGGCTCGACTCGGACGCCTTCTCGCCCAACACGGCGGCCGGGGCGTGCCCGGAGTGCCACGGGCTGGGGCGGGTGCACCGCACGACCGAGGAGTCGCTGGTCCCCGATCCGTCGCTGTCCATCCGTGAGGGGGCGATCGCCGCCTGGCCGGGGGCGTGGCAGGGCAAGAACCTGCGGGACGTCCTGGAGGCACTCGGCTACGACGTCGACCGGCCCTGGCGCGAGCTGCCCGCCGAGCAGCGCGAGTGGATCCTGTTCACCGACGAGCAGCCGGTGGTGACCGTGCACCCGGTGCGGGAGGCCGGACGTATCCAACGGCCGTACCAGGGCACGTACATGAGCGCCCGGCGGTATGTGATGAAGACCTTCGCGGACTCCCGGAGCGCGACGCTGCGGGCGCGGGCCGAGCGGTTCCTGGTCGCCGAGCCCTGCCCGGTCTGCGGGGGCCGCAGGCTGCGTCCCGAGGCGCTGGCCGTCACCTTCGCCGGGCGGACCATCGCCGAGCTGGCGGCGCTGCCGCTGGGCGAGCTGGCGGGGGTGCTGCGGGGGGCGTCCGAGCCGGCCCGGGTGCTCACCGAGGACCTGCGGAGCCGGATCGCACCCGTCGTGGAGCTGGGGCTCGGCTATCTGAGCCTGGACCGGGCCGCGCCCACCCTCTCCGCGGGCGAGCTGCAACGGCTGCGGCTGGCCACGCAGTTGAGGTCCGGGCTGTTCGGGGTGGTGTACGTGCTCGACGAGCCGTCGGCGGGACTGCACCCGGCCGACACCGAGGCCCTGGTGACGATGCTGCGGCGGCTGAAGGCGGCCGGGAACTCGGTGTTCGTCGTGGAGCACCACCTGGACGTGGTGCGTGGGGCCGACTGGGTGGTGGACGTCGGTCCGCGCGCCGGGGAGCACGGCGGGCGGGTGCTGCACAGCGGGCCCGTCGCCGGGCTGGCGGAGGTCGCCCGGTCGGCCACGGCGCGCTTCCTGTTCGGGCCCGCGGCGGCGCCGCGACGCCGGGACCGGCGCCCGCGCGGCCGGCTCACGGTCGGTCCGGTCACCCGGCACAATCTGCGCGGGGTGACCGCCGCGTTCCCGCTCGGCGCGTTCACCGCGGTCACGGGTGTGTCCGGGTCCGGGAAGTCCACGCTTCTCGGCGAGATCACCGAGGAGACCGCCGGCGTGGGCCGGCTGGTGTCCGTGGACCAGCGGCCCATCGGCCGCACCCCGCGCTCCAACCTGGCCACCTACACGGGGCTGTTCGACGTCGTACGGAAGGTGTTCGCCGCCACGGACGAGGCGCGCGCACGCGGTTACGGCGTCGGGCGGTTCTCCTTCAACGTGGCCGGAGGGCGCTGCGAGACCTGCCAGGGCGAGGGCTTCGTCAGCGTGGAGCTGCTGTTCCTGCCGACCACCTACGCCCCGTGCCCGGCTTGCGGCGGGGCGCGCTACAACCCGGAGACGCTCGAAGTGACGTACCGCGGGCGGAACATCGCCCAGGTGCTGGACCTGACGGTGGAGGCCGCGGCGGGGTTCTTCGCGGACGTCCCGGCCGCCGCCCGCAGTCTGGACACGCTGCTCGACGTGGGCCTGGGCTATCTGCGGCTCGGCCAGCCCGCCACCGAGCTGTCGGGCGGCGAGGCGCAGCGCATCAAGCTGGCGAGCGAACTGCAGCGCGGCCGCCGCGGCCACACCCTCTACCTGCTCGACGAGCCGACCACCGGGCTCCACCCGGCCGATGTCGAGGTGCTGATGCGGCAGTTGCACGGCCTCGTCGACGCCGGGCACACCGTGATCGTGGTCGAGCACGACATGTCGGTCGTGGCGGGCGCGGACTGGGTGGTCGACCTCGGGCCGGGCGGCGGCGACGAGGGCGGCCGCGTCGTGGCGGCGGGGCCGCCCGAGGAGGTGGCGCGGGCGGAGGGAAGCGTCACGGCCGCGTATCTCGCCCGAGCGCTGCGAGCCGCGCCGCGGAACGGAGCCGCTGGGCAGGAGCGGTGAGTACGGGGGCGGAAGGGGCCGTCGGGATCCACGGGTTGGGGGTGGAGGGCCGACGGGATCCACGGGTGGGGGGTGGAGGCTGACGGGGCCGGGGACGAGCACCTGTCCCCGGCCCCGCCCGTCCGCACCGTGCCGGCGAACGTGCGAGGGGCCGCGCGCCGTCAGCGCTTGGCGGCCTTGCGGGTGGCCCTCAGCCACTCCTTGTTCATGCCGGTGATGGACGCGAGCGGGATGCCCTTGGGGCAGGCGGTCGCGCACTCGCCGGTCAGGGTGCAGCCGCCGAAGCCCTCCTCGTCCATCTGGGCCACCATGTCCAGCACCCGGGTCTCGCGCTCGGGCGCGCCCTGCGGCAGGACGTTGAGGTGGTTGATCTTGGCGGAGGTGAAGAGCATCGCCGCGCCGTTGGGGCAGGCGGCCACGCAGGCGCCGCAGCCGATGCACTCGGCGTGCTCGAACGCGAAGTCGGCGTCCGGCTTGGGCACGGGGGTGGCGTGGGCCTCGGGCGCCGAGCCGGTGGGCGCGGTGATGTATCCGCCGGCCTGGATGATCCGGTCGAAGGCGGAACGGTCCACCACCAGGTCCTTGACCACGGGGAAGGCCGCGGCCCGCCACGGCTCGACGTCGATGGTGTCGCCGTCCTGGAAGGAGCGCATGTGCAGCTGGCAGGTGGTGGTGCGCTCCGGGCCGTGCGCGTCGCCGTTGATGACGAGGCTGCACGCGCCACAGATGCCCTCGCGGCAGTCGTGGTCGAAGGCGACGGGGTCCTCGCCGGAGAGGATGAGCTGTTCGTTGAGGACGTCCAGCATCTCCAGGAAGGACATGTCGGGCGAGATGCCGTCCACCTCGTAGGTGGACATGGCGCCGTCGGTGTCGGCGTTCTTCTGCCGCCAGACGCGCAGGGTGAGCTTCATGCGTAGCTCCGCTGAGTGGGGTGGACGTACTCGAAGACCAGGTCTTCCTTGTGCAGGGCGGGGGCCGTGCCGGTGCCCGTGAACTCCCAGGCCGCGACGTAGCCGAACTCGTCGTCCCGGCGGGCCGCCTCGCCGTCGGGCGTCTGGGACTCCTCGCGGAAGTGGCCGCCGCAGGACTCGTCGCGGTGCAGGGCGTCGAGGCACATCAGCTCGGCGAGCTCGAGGTAGTCGACGATGCGGTTGGCCTTCTCCAGCGACTGGTTGAACTCCTCGCCGGTGCCGGGGACCTTGATGCGCCGCCAGAACTCCTCGCGGATCTGCGGGATGCGCTCGAGCGCCTTGCGCAGACCGGTCTCCGTGCGGGACATGCCGCACAGCTCCCACATGAGTTCGCCGAGTTCGCGGTGGAAGGAGTCGGGGGTGCGGTCGCCGTCGACGGCGAGGAGCAGGCCGAGCCGGTCCTCGGTCTCGGCGAGCACCTCCTGGACGACCGGGTGGTCCGGGGTGACCTCGTCCTGGTGCGGGTGGCGGGCCAGGTAGTCGTTGATGGTGGCCGGCAGGACGAAGTAGCCGTCGGCCAGGCCCTGCATCAGCGCGGAGGCGCCGAGGCGGTTGGCGCCGTGGTCGGAGAAGTTGGCCTCGCCGATGGCGAACAGGCCGGGGATCGTGGTCTGCAGGTCGTAGTCGACCCACAGGCCGCCCATGGTGTAGTGCACGGCGGGGTAGATCCGCATCGGCACCTCGTAGGGGTTCTCCGCGGTGATCCGCTCGTACATGTCGAAGAGGTTGCCGTACTTCTCCTCGACCTTCTGGCGGCCCATCCGCTTGATGGCGTCGGCGAAGTCCAGGTAGACGCCCTGGCCGCCGGGGCCCACGCCCCTGCCCTCGTCGCAGACGTTCTTCGCGGCGCGGGAGGCGATGTCGCGGGGCACGAGGTTGCCGAAGGAGGGGTAGATGCGCTCCAGGTAGTAGTCGCGTTCGTCCTCGGGGATCCGGTTCGGCGGGCGGGTGTCGCCCTTGGCCTTGGGCACCCAGATACGGCCGTCGTTGCGCAGCGACTCGCTCATCAGGGTGAGCTTGGACTGGTGGTCGCCGGTGCGCGGGATGCAGGTGGGGTGGATCTGGGTGAAGCAGGGGTTGGCGAAGTACGCGCCGCGCCGGTGCGCCCGCCAGATCGCGGTCGCGTTGGAGTTCATGGCGTTGGTGGACAGGTAGAAGACGTTGCCGTACCCACCGCTGGCCAGGACGACGGCGTCCGCGAAGTACGTGTCGATCTTCCCGGTGATCAGGTCGCGGGCGACGATGCCGCGGGCCCGGCCGTCGACGACGATCAGGTCCAGCATCTCGGTGCGCGGGTGCATCTCGACGGTGCCGGCCGCGATCTGCCGCGACAGCGCCTGATAGGCGCCGAGGAGGAGCTGCTGGCCCGTCTGGCCGCGGGCGTAGAAGGTGCGGGAGACCTGGACGCCGCCGAAGGAGCGGGTGTCGAGCAGGCCGCCGTACTCGCGGGCGAAGGGCACGCCCTGCGCCACGCACTGGTCGATGATCTCCACGGAGATCTGGGCGAGGCGGTGCACGTTGGACTCGCGGGAGCGGAAGTCGCCGCCCTTGACGGTGTCGTAGAACAGGCGGTGGACCGAGTCGCCGTCGTTGCGGTAGTTCTTGGCCGCGTTGATGCCGCCCTGCGCGGCGATGGAGTGGGCCCGGCGCGGGGAGTCCTGGTAGCAGAACTGGATGACGCGGTAGCCCTGTTCGGCGAGGGTGGCGCCGGCGGAGCCGCCCGCGAGGCCGGTGCCGACGACGATGACCGTCTGCTTGCGCCGGTTGGCGGGGTTGACCAGCTTGGCCTCGAACCGGCGCTTGTCCCAGCGCTCGTGGATCGGGCCGGAGGGCGCCTTGGTGTCGGCGACGGGTTCGCCGGTCGTGTAGTCGGCGTAGGAGGTCATGTCAGCTCACCACTCCGGTCATCACGCCCACGGGGACGGCGATGAAGCCGGCCGTGAGCAGCAGTGCGAGGATGTTCGCGGCGGTCTTCAGGGCGCGGTCGCGCCTGCGGCTGCCGACGCCGAGGGTCTGGGCGGCGCTCCAGAAGCCGTGCCGGATGTGCAGGCCGAGCGCCAGCATGGCCACGATGTAGATCACGTTGCCGTACCAGGTGGAGAAGGTGTCCACCACGTTCTGGTACGGCCGGCCCTCCTGGAAGCCGCCGGAGTGCACGGTGCCGGTGGTCAGGTCGAGGAGGTGCCAGACGATGAACAGGCCGAGGATGATCCCGCCCCAGCGCATGGTGCGGGTGGCGTAGCTCGCCCGGGGCCGTGCGTGTACGTACTTGGCCGGGCGCGCCTTGATGTCGCGCCGGCTGAGCTGGTACGCGGAGACGGCGTGGGCGACGACCGCGGCCACGAGCACGACACGGATCAGCCAGAGCGTCCACTCGTAGTGCATGAACGGTTCGCCGACGGTGCGCAGCCAGTGCGCGTAGTGGTTGAAGTCGCCGGCCCCGAAGTAGATCTTCAGGTTTCCGATCATGTGGACGACCAGGTACAGCAGCATGATCAGACCGCTGACCGCCATCACGGTCTTCTTGCCGACGGTCGAGTCCCACACGGTGCGTGCCATGGACGGCCGTCGGTCCGTCCGCGTTGCCAGTGCCATGGGAAGGAACGCTAGGGCCGAAGGTCCCCATCGGTCCAAGACATGGTGCGGCTCGTTTCGATAGGGGGCAGCTATCATGGCCGGATGCAGTTCCAGCAGCTCCAGTACTTCGTGGCGGTCGCCGAGACCCGGCACTTCACCCGGGCCGCCGAGCAGGTCCACGTCGCCCAGCCCTCGCTGTCCCAGCAGATCAGGGCGCTGGAGCGGGAGCTGGGCGCGGATCTGTTCCTGCGGGCGCGCGGCAACATCACGCTGACCGACGCCGGGGAGGCGCTGCTGCCGCTGGCCCGCCGGATCCTCGCCGACGCCGACACCGCCCGGCACGAGGTGCAGGAACTGGTGCAGCTGCGCAGCGGCCGGGTGCGGCTGGGGGCGACCCCGAGCGTGTGCACCGGCCTGCTGCCGGATGTGCTGCGCGCCTTCCACGACCGCTACCCCGGCATCCGGCTGCTGATCGAGGAGGGCGGCTCCCACGACCTGGTACGGGAGCTGGCGCGCGGCGCCCTCGACCTCGCCCTGGTCGTGCTCCCGCTGCCGACGCCCTCCCCCGCGCTCACCACGGTGGAGCTGCTGCGCGAGGACCTCGTGGTGGTGTCCTCGCCGGAGGCTCCCGCACCCGGCGGCCCGGCCCGGCGGACCGTGCGCGTCGCGGACCTGGAGGGCGAGCGGCTGGTGATGTTCCGGCACGGCTACGACCTGCGGGAGCTGACCGTCGCCGCGTGCCGCGCCGAGGGCTTCGAACCGGACTTCGCGGTGGAGGGCGGCGAGATGGACGCGGTGCTGGGCTTCGTACGGGCGGGGCTCGGGGTCGCCGTCGTACCGCGCATGGTGGCCACCCGCTCCGGCCGCGGCCTGCGGGTCACCCCCCTGGCCCGCCCGGGCCTGCACCGCACGATCGCCCTGGCCCACCGCAGCGACGTGGCCCCGCCCCGGGCGGCCCGCGAACTCCAGCGCATGCTGCTGGAACGCTGACGGATGCCGCCGGAGCACCGGGGGCACGCGCGCGCCCGGGGGCGCGGGGCGCGCGGGCACGAGGGGCGCGCGGGCACGAGGGGCGCGCGGGCACGAGGGGCCGGCGACCCCGAGGCCCGGGGACGGGCACCCCTCCGGCCTCCGGGCCCGCCGCCCGCGCACGGCCCCGGCCCCGTCTCGGTCGGCAGGAGCCGGCAGGCGCCCGCCGGGGCACCCGCTGAAGCACCCGATTCCGAACCCGCGAGCACCCGCGGGTGCCGTGCACGGGCCGGGTGCGTGGTGGCTCAGGCGAAGGCGGTCGGCCCCGGTCTGCCCGCGGGTCCGCGCCGCCGCGGCCCCGGCCGCCGCCCTGGCCGCCACCGGACGGCCGGAGGAACGACGGGCCGACCGGCCCGGGGATCCGCCTGCCGGCCACGGCGGCGGCTGAACGGCGGTTCCGGCGCGGCGGGGCCACGGCACGAGAGAGCCCACGGCGCAAGAGGACCCGCGGAGGCCGAACCGACGTGCGCCCCCGGGGCCCCAGACCTCGCGGGACCCAGGCCCCCCGGGATCGCGGTCCCCGCGGTATTACAGCCCCGCGCCGCCAGGGGACCGCAGGGACCCCAGGGACCCCAGGGACCCCAGGGCCCGCGGGACCCAGGCCCCCCGGGATCGCGGTCCCCGCGGTATTACAGCCCCGCGCCGCCAGGGGACCGCAGGGACCCCAGGGCCCGCGGGATCACGGCCCGCGCCGCCGCGGGGAGGCGGGCCCGCGGCCCCGCGGGACGTTGTTCAGCCCGCGGCGTCCACCAGGGCGAGTTGGTGCAGGCGCTCCGGGGGGCCCGGGCGGGCGTAGTACCAGCCCTGGGCGGTGTCACAGCCCAGGACGCGCAACTGCTCGGCCTGGGCGCCGGTTTCCACGCCCTCCACCGTGACGGCGAGGTCCAGGCTGTGGGCGAGGGCGACGATCCCCTCGACGATCTTGAGGTCGACCGGGTCGGCCGGGAACTGCTGCATGCCCCGGGTGAAGGACCGGTCCAGTTTGAGGACGCTCACCGGCAGCCGGCGCAGGTTGGCGAGGTTGGAGTAGCCGGTGCCGAAGTCGTCCAGGGCGATGTCCACGCCCATGTCGGCCAGCCGGCGCAGCGGCTTGAGCAGGTCGTCGTCCGCGCCGATCAGCGCGGACTCGGTGACCTCCAGGCACAGCGCGTCGGGGGCCACGCCGGCCCGCTCGAGGATGTCCACGGTGTCCTGCACCAGCCGGGGATGGGTGAGCTGGCAGGGCGAGAGGTTGACGTTGATGCGCAGCGGGCTGCCGGTCCCGTCCGGGTCGTGCAGTTCCCGCCACTCGCGGGCCTGGCGCACCGACTGCTCCATGACCCAGCGGCCCAGCGGAACGATCAGCCCGGTGTGCTCGGCCAGCGGGATGAACCGGTCGGGGCCGAGCACACCGTGCTGCGGATGCAGCCAGCGCACCAGCGCCTCCGCGCCCCGCACGCTGCCGTCGCCGAGGTGCACCAGCGGCTGGTACTCGATGAAGAACTCGCCCCGGTCCAGGGCCGCCGGCAGCGCCGTGGTCAGCCCGTGCCGGGTGATGGCGCGGGCGTCGGCCTCCGGGTCGGCCAGCTCGAAGCGGTTGCCGCCGGCCGACTTGGCCCGGTACATGGTGATGTCGGCGCTGCGCAGCACCTCCGCCGCGCTGCGCTCCCCGACCGGCCCCTCGACCACGCCGATGCTGCCGCGCACGGACAGCTCCCGGCCGTCGATGCGCACCGGCGCGGCCAGCGCGTTCAGGATGCGCGCGGCGAGGTCGCCGACCTCGTGCTGGGTGCCGGGCCCGGTGGTCAGTGCGACGAACTCGTCGCCGCCGAGCCGGGCGACCATCTCGCCGGGCGCGGTCGCGCACGACTGCAGCCGGTCGGCGACCTCGACCAGCAGCCGGTCCCCGGCCGCGTGCCCGAGGCTGTCGTTGATGGTCTTGAAGCCGTCCAGGTCGAGGTAGCACAGCCCGAAGCGCTGGCCCCCGCCCGCGCTCAGCGCCTTCTCCAGGCGCTCGAAGAACAGGGTGCGGTTGGGCAGGCCGGTGAGCGCGTCGTGGGTGGCCTCGTAGCGCAGCCGCAGGTTGAGCAGCCGCCGCTCGGTGGTGTCCTCCATCAGCGCGAGCTGGTACTGCGGGTTGCCGTCGGCGTCGCGGAGCAGGGAGACGGTGAGGTTGGTCCACAGGACCGTTCCGTCAGGGCGGTAGAACGCCTTCTCCACGTGGTAGTGCTCGCGTTCGCCGCGGACGAGTTCCTCGTACAGCCGCCAGACCTGCGGGGCGTCGTCGGCGTGCGTCCACTCCCGTACGTTGCGGCCGCGCATGCTCTGCTCGGAGCCCCCGAACATGCGCAGCAGGGCACCGTTGACCTGGAGCACGTTGCCGTCCAGGTCGGCGATGCCGATGCCTATGGCCGCGCCCTCGAACACGGCCCGGAAGCGGGCCTCGCTCGCGTGCAGCGCCTGCGCGACCACGCCCTGGGCGCGCAGCGCGGCCTGGGCGATCGCCTCCTGCTCGGCCAGCGTGCGCTCGCGCAGCGCCCGCGCGAACCCGGCGGCCATCGCGTGCTGCAGCCGCGCGGAACGGGCCCGCAGGTCCTCCTGGTCGCCGTCCTCGCCGCAGTACAGGACCAGATAGGCGTCGACGCAGTCCAGGGAGCGGCTGAGCGCCTCCGGCGTGGTGCAGTGCGCGGCGACGAGTCCCGCCCCGACCGCCTCGCCGGCCTGTGCGTCGAAGGTCCTGGCCCGCAGCGCCCGGCTCAACAGGTCGGCCAGTGGCCTCAGTTCCTCCTCGAGTTCCGGGCGGGTCAGCGACGCCGAGGTCACCGGGAAGACCGCCCGGCTCCAGATCGTCGTCAGCCGGCGCAGTCTGTCCTCCGGCCCGTCCGGCTCCGCGCTCACGCCGTGCGCCCCACGCCGGCGAAACCGGAGAAGCCGTAGGGATCCTCCTCCTCCGGCGCCGTCTCCGGCCGCCAGAGCGGCATCGGCACCAGTCCGGGCTCCACCATGTCGTACCCCTCGAAGAACCGTGCGATCTCGTCGCGCGAACGCATGATCAGCGGGTTGCGTATGTTCTTGTACACGTCCACCGCGCCCTCGGACCGCTCCTGCGGCAGCGGGATCCCCTCGTACGAGGCGTGCGTGAGGACGAGCAGGCTGCCGGGCGCGAGCGCGTCGCGCAGCTCGGCCACCGCAGCGCCGGGGTCGTCCGTGTCTTCCACGAAGTGCAGTATGGCAACGAGAAGCAGCGCCACTGGCCGATTCAGATCTATCAGCCGCTCCAATTGGGGGCTCTCCAGGATCTCCTGGGGCTTGCGCAGATCGGCCGCGACCACGTCCGCGTTCTCGTTGCCCGCCAGCACGGCCTGGCTGTGGGCGACCGCGACCGGGTCGTGGTCGACGTACAGCACCCGCGCTCCGGGACTGGCCCGCTGGGCGACCTCGTGGACGTTGCCGAAGGTGGGGATGCCCGAGCCGATGTCCAGGAACTGGGTGACGCCCTCGTCCACGGCGAAGCGCACGGCACGGCGCATGAACGCCCGGTTGGCCTGCATGATCTTGGGCAGCCCCGGCATGAACTCCATGGCCCTGCGGGCCGCTTCCCGGTCCACCTCGAAGTTGTGCGAACCACCCAGGTAGTAGTCGTAGATACGAGCGACGCTCGGCACCGAGATGTCGATACTCCGTGGGGCCCAAGCAGGACGCTCCATCTTCTCTCCCAGGCTAGGCGATCCGGTGTTCGAGCCAGAGGCTACTGATCGCCTGCCAAAGGGGCGAGGGGAAACGGAAATTGACCATCCGTTCCCGGTCACCACCTGCGGGCTTCGTCGGCCGGTGCGTCCGTATCACAGCCGGATTGTGCCGGTGTGCACAGGGCCGCGCCGACTCGTCGCACGGTGCGCGCGGGGCGCGTGTGCCGGTCGCACACGGCGGACCGCCCCCTCCGTGCGGTGCGGAGGGGGCGGTCCGGTCGGTGGCGCGCCGTCGGGTTGTCCGGCGCTCTCGCTCTGCGTCATCCCTCCCTTCCGTGTCCGGCACCGTCGGGTGGGGCGATCGACCCTGGGGAGGTTGATGCCTACTTCGGCGCGCCCACCGGCTTTCCGTCCGGGGACACGGCGTACCAGGTGCCGCCGACCCCCTGACCGTTGGTGTCTCCGGGCGCCTTGTCGCCGGAGAAGGTGTAGATCGGCCAGCAGTCCACGGTCATCTGCTTGACGCCGTCCGGCCGGGTGAAGCCCATCAGGCCCTTCTTCTCCACGCCCTTGGTGTCGGCGGCCTTGACGGGCGCGACGGCCGGCCACTTCTCCAGGCAGGCGCCGGTGCAGGCGGACACCGGCTTCGGCCACGCCTTGTCCTTCATGAAGCGGTAGACCGTCATGCCGTTGCGGTCGACCACGATCTCGCCCAGCTCGGTCTTCTTCACCGACAGGCCCGGCAGGCTCGCCAGGGACGCCTTCTTGCCGTTGGGGGCCATGGCGTACCACTTGCCGCCCACGCCCTGGCCGGTGACGTCACCGGCCTTGGTGTCCTTGGCGTAGCGGTAGGCGGGCCAGCCGGCGATCGTCAGCTGCTTGGTGCCGTCGGCGCGGGTGACCTCGCCCAGCAGGGCCTTGTCGATGCCGGCGCCGGCCGTGGCGTCGTCGGCGGGGACGGGCGGCCAGGCCTTGGCGCAGTCGCCGTCGCAGTTGGACTTGGGGGGCTCGGCCGTGTCCTGGTCGAAGCGGTACAGGGTCATGCCGGCGCTGTCCGTCAGCAACTTGCCCAGCTCCGCGTTGGTGGAGACGGCGAGCTGTCCGGCGGTCTTCGACGCACCGGCGCCCTGCTGGCCGTCGGCGCCGTAGCCGTTGCCGGCGCCGGTGCCCGCTCCGGCGCCGACGCCCGTGCCGACCCCGCCCACTCCGCCCACCGGGGCGGTCGCACCGACGTTCTGGCTGCCCGCCGCCGGGCTGCTGTCCTGACCGCACGCCGTCGTCAACGCCAGTACGGCCGCGGCCGTCGCCACGAGCGAGGCGCTCCGCCAGGAGGTGTTCATCTCAAACTCCCCATAATCACAAGGGTGTTGCAGCGCCCTGCTGCGCCGCCGCACGACACTGGGTACGCATGGGGGTGGCGGTTGTGTTCAACGTGACAGGAAAAAGTTTCGGAACCCGGTGACCGGTTTCGCGCCGCACCCGCACGCGCGCGCACATCGACACCCGCGGGGGTGAACCGGCGGGCCGAAACGCCGAGCCGCGTGCGTCCCACCTTCGTGGCATTCGCGCCGCATCGCGGCGTGCCCTGGTCCGCGAACGCCCATGATCTCGCTCGTGCACCGACCCGAACCGAACCGACCGGCCCTGGTGCTGCGGCTGCTGGCCCCGGTGGCCCTGGCCTGGACGTGTCTGGGCGCGCCGGCCCCGCCCGCCGCGGCCGATGCCTGCGCCTACGCCTCCACGGGCCCGGACGGCAGCGTGGCCGTGTCGGCGGCCGGCGGCTCCTGGCCCTCGCCGCCGCCACCGTGCCCCGCCCCCACGCCCGAGCCGGAACCGCCCTGTCCGAGCCCGACCCCCGCACCGACGCCGACACCCACACCCACACCGACCCCCAGTCCGCCGCCGCCCCCGCCGAGGCCCACCCCCGTGCCGGAACCGCCCCCGCGGCCGCGGCCGGTCCCGCCGCCCGCACCGCCCACCCGGCCGGCCCCTCCGCCGCGCCCCGCACCGCCCGCACCTGCCCCGCCCCCGGTCCGCGAGGCCGCCCCGAAGCCCCCGCCGGCCCCCGGGCCGCGCCCCCGGCCCCCGGCGTCCCCGGTGGCGGTGAACTATCCCGCGCACCACCCGAAGCCGCACCGGCGCCCGCCCCGGCACGGTCCGTCGCCACTGACCTACGTCCTGCTCATCGCCGTGCCCGCGCTGGCCGCGGTGGCCGCGCTCCGCCCGCGCTGACCCTAGGAGGGATCCGTTGTCGGAATGGCTTGTTCTCGCCCTCGCGATGCTGGCCGCCTGCGCCGTGGTGGTCGCGATCACCCTCGTACGGCACCGCACGGCCGCCGAGGACGACGACCCCAGCGAGACCCCCGACGTCATCGAGTACATGACGATGTGGATCGGCGTGGTGTACGCCATCGTGCTGGGCCTGGCCATCGCCGGGGTCTGGGAGGCACGCGTCGCCGCCCAGGACCAGGTCCAGGCCGAGGCCCAGGCGCTGCACGAGGTGTCCGAGCGCGTGCGGGTCTACCCTCCCGCGGTCCGCGACCGCATCCGCTCCGACATCGACGTCTACGTCGGGCACGTCGTCGGCGCCGAGTGGAAGGAAATGGCCGAGCACGGGCGGGTCACCCCGCTCGGCGACCGGCTGCTGGACCGGGTCCGCGCGGACGTCACCGACTACCGCCCGGCCTCGGACTACGAGGCGCAGGCCTACCAGCCGCTCGTGGACCAGGTGGCCGCCGCCGACCAGGCCCGCACCGCGCGCGCCGGCTCCACGGGCGCGACGATGCCCCCGGTGGTGTGGTTCGGCCTGCTCTCGGGGGCCGTCGTCACCATCGGCATGGTGTTCGCGCTGCAGATCCGGCGCACGGCGCGGGAACTGGTGCTGGCGGGGTTGTTCTCCGCCCTCATCGCCTTCCTGCTCTTCCTCATCTGGGACTTCGACGCCCCCTACAGCCGGGGCGTGCAGGCGGCGGCCGGCCCCTTCCTGGACCTGTTCCCGCACCTGTCCCCCTGACGGCCCCTCACCGACCCAACCGTCCTCGGCCGACGCGCCCTCGGTTGACGCGCCCTCGGTTGACGCGCCCTCGGTTGACGCGCCCTCGGTTGACGCGCCCTCGGTTGACGGTCACTCACCCGCCGACGGTCCCCGACCGTTCGCGGCCGATACTGCTCCGGCGGCCGGGTCCCTCTCCCCCGGCCGCCGGAGCCGCGTCCCCTGGGCGGCCCACACCATTGCCCCGTTCGCCCGGGTGCGATCGCGCCGGAGTGCGCTTCTTCCTAGCGTTTCGATCATCGAGGTGCACGTCCGGTACAGGCGGAAGAGGTCCGCCGCTGCTCCTCGGGGACCGGAGGACTCATCATGCGCGTAATAGGCGTTGTCTCGGCCGCACTTCTCGGCGTCGGCGCCCTCACCCTCTCCGCGCCCGCGGCCTTCGCCAGCGGCGGTGACGGCTCCTACGGCGGAGGCGGCGGAAGCCACTCCTCCTACGGCGGAGGGGGCGGCGAGGGCCGCTCCGGCGGCGGTGGAGGCGGAGGAGGCCACTCCTACGGCGGCGGAGGCGGCGAGGGCCGCTCCGAGGACGACGGGGACGACGAGGGCCGCTCGGGCGGCTACGACTCGGGCAGGCCGGAGCACTTCCGGCACGGCGTCCACGCGGGCGGCGGCGGCACCGTCGCCGGCTTCGACCTCGAGCAGATCGGCATGGGCACCGCGCTGATCGCCGGATCGGTGGGCGCGGCGTACTTCCTCGCGCGCCGCCGCTCCGGCGAGGAAGGCGCCGCCTGAGCGCGCCGCCGTCGCCCCGCACGGCTTCGCCCCGGACTCTCCCGGGTCCGGGGCGAAGCCATGTGCAAGGCCGGGTGCGGGCCAGGTGGTTGCGGGCCAGTCGCGGGCCAGGTGTGACGGCGCGTGCGACGAGACGCACGGCACCCCGGTGCGACGACGTGCACGGCACCGCGTGCGGGCGCCCGCGGAAACGACGGGATCCGGCCTCCTGGGGCGAGGGAGGCCGGATCTTCCCGCTCGGGCGGGCCGCCGGTGTGTGGCGCTCGGCGCCGGGCGCGGTCTCAGGTCCGCCGCTCCGACCGGCGGCGCATCCAGAACACGCCCGCCCCGAGGACGCCCGAGCCCACCAGGGTGCCGCCGATGGCGATGTCGGCGGGGGTGGCGCCGGTGGTGGTGCCGCCGCCGACGCCGCCCCGGACACCGCCGACGACCGTGAAGCTCCCGGGCCGGACGACCGAGCCGCCGTTGCAGATGATGACGATCTGGTAGGTCCCCGGGAGCGCGTCCGGCCGGATCACCACCACGCCCCGCGCCCGCTCGCCGGAACCGGTGACCGGGCGCAGCGGGGTCGACGGGAAGACCCGCGAGGACATGGTGCCGCCGTTGCGGCAGCCGTTGACCGTGACCGCCAACTGCCCGCCCCGGCCGATGGCGTTGGGCTCGATCAGGACGTTGCGGTCGCCCCCGATGCCGCCGACTCCGCCCACTCCTCCGATGCCGCCGATGCCCCCGATGCCGCCGATGCCTCCGACACCCTCATTGCCCTTGCCGGGCACACCACCGACGCCGCCGATGCCGCCCACCCCGCCGACGCCCCCGATACCGCCGACGCCCCCGACACCCTCATTGCCCTTGCCGGGCACACCACCGACACCACCGATGCCGCCCACCCCGCCGACGCCCCCGATACCCCCGACGCCCCCGACACCCTCATTGCCCTTGCCGGGCACACCACCGACACCGCCGATACCGCCCACCCCGCCGATGCCGCCACCGGGACCGATGCCGATCCCGCCGCCCGGACCGTTCCCGGGCCCGCCGGGACCGCCGAAGTGGTGGTGGCCGTGACCGCGGCCCCGGTTGAGGCCACCGGCCCCTCCGATCCCGGGACCGCCGGGACCCCCGCCACCGGGGCCGAACTGTCCGTTGCCGTTGCCGAAGAAGGGGCCGGCCCCGTTGCCCAGGCCGTTGCCGTGGCCGTTGCCGAAGAAGGGGCCGGCCCCGTTGCCCGGGCCGTTGCCGAAGAAGGGGCCGGTCCCGTTGCCCGGGCCGTTGCCGAAGAAGCCGCCGAGTCCGTTGCCGGGGCCGCCGAACTGGCCGTTGCCGGGACCGCCGCCCACCGGACCGGGGCCGCCGAACTGGCCGTTGCCGAAGACACCGATCTGGCCGTTGCCGGGACCGACGTCCCAGTTGGCGCCCGGCGCGTCGCCGCCCTTCGCGGCGGCCGCGGGGGCGGCGAGCCCCGCGGTGGCGATCACCGCGAACAGCACCGCCAATGGGGTACGAGCACTACGCATCTGATTCCTCCGCGGAAGGCGCCCCGGGGACCCGTACCCGGTCGATCGGCGAGAAAGCACCTCCCGGAAAAACCCTCGGATGCCCTGTTCGCAGGCGCATTTCGAGGCTGGTCCGTATCGGTGACCGGCGCACCGGCCCGATTCACCCGCCCGGCGATCACCGCAGGTCACACACCGTCAGAATTCAGCCCCCGGGAACGACTCGGATGGCGCACCGAAAACGGCCGTCCCCCGTTCGCCACTGCCCCCGCGCCGGTTGCGCGTACCGGATCTAGCGTTTTCGTATGCGCGAATGACGCGGCGACGGCCGCGTCGAGAGGGGATGGTCCATGTCTGCGAGCGAGCTGGCCAGGATCGCCGAAGAGGAGGAGGAGCTGCGGCGGCGGAAGAAGCGCGCGCCGTGGGGCGTGATAGCGCTGGTGCTGCTCACCGGACTGGCCCTCATCCGCAACGGTTCGGGCGAGTTCGACGTGGGTCCGCCGCAGCCCGCGACGGCGGCGGCGCCGGACACCAGCCGCGCGCCGGACCTCCCGCCCGGGACCCCGGCCACGCTCCCCCGCTCGCTGCCCGACCGGGTGAAGATCCCCGTCATCCAGGTGGACGCGCCGGTCACCGCGGTCGGCGTGGACTCCGACGGCTGGGTCGCGGCGCCTCCGCCGGACGACCCGAACCTGGCCGGCTGGTTCAACGGTGCGGTGACCCCCGGGGAGAAGGGCACCGCGGTCGTCGTGGGCCATGTGGACAACAGCATGGGCCCGGCCGTGTTCTACGGGCTCGGCGCGCTGAAGAAGGGCAACCACGTCGAGGTCCACCGCAAGGACGGAAGGACGGCGGTCTTCGAGGTGTACGGGGTCGAGGTGTTCGAGAAGAACGACTTCCCCGGCGACCGGGTGTACGGCTCGAAGGGCACTCCGGAACTGCGGGTCATCACCTGCGGCGGCGGTTACACGAAGCAGACCGGATACAAGGGGAACGTGGTCGTCTTCGCCCGGCTGGTCGACGTCAAGTGAGCCGCCCGCGCGCCGGTACGTCAGCCGTAGGTCCGGCGCGGCACGGTGAAACGGTAGCCGTCGTCCAGCAGGTGCGGCAGGTACTTGCGCAGGGCCCGGACGGTCTCGGAGCGGTCGCCCCCGGCGTCGTGGGAGAGCACGACGACGCCGGGGGCGGCGCCATGCTCGACCTGGCGGACGATGGCGCGGGTGCCGGGGGTGGTCCAGTCGAAGCTGTCCACCGTCCAGGCCAGGGGCTCCATGCCCAGCTCGGCGCCGAGCTGGAACGTGGCCTTGTTCCAGGCGCCGTAGGGGGCGCGGAACCACTGGGGCGGTGCGCCGTAGGCCTTGTCGATGACGTGGCAGGTGCGCTCGATCTCGGAGCGGATCTCCCGGCGGGTGAGTTCGGTGAGCAGCGGGTGGGTCCAGGTGTGGTTGCCCACGACGTGCCCCTCGTCGGCCATCCGGGCGAGCAGGTCGCGGTTCCAGTCGGCCATCTCCCCGCACACGAAGAACGTCGCCCGCACGTCGTACTTGGCCAGGGTGTCCAGGATCTGCGGGGTGTAGCGGGGGTCGGGCCCGTCGTCGAAGGTCAGCAGCATGGTCCTGCCGCGGCCGGACATGCGCAGGATGGGCGCCCGGCGCACCCGGGTGGGCAGGGGCTGGGCGCGCTGCGGGAGGTCGCCGGTGAGCGGGTGCAGCCGGAACGCGGAGGGCCTGGAGGCGCTGTGCGCCTGGGGGCCCGCGGCGGGTGCGGCCCCGCGGACGGGGCGGGAGGAGCCCGGGGCACCGGTCAGCAACAGGCCGGCCGTGCCCGCCGTACCCGCCGCACCGAGGGCGGCCCCGGCGAACAGCAGCCGGCGCCGTGTGAGCAACTGATCCTTTCGCATGCCTCATCAGTGACCGGTCCACCCGTCCGGCACCGTACCCCCCGGCCGAATACACCCGCCCGGCCCAGTACCACCCGGCCGATGTCCCCGAGCTCCGCCCGGACCCGGGCACATGACCGTACCGGCCCGGCCCGGGCCTGGGCACATGACCGTACCGGCCGGGGACGGCCGGGGGTCTTTCCGATAGCCTCGCAGAGTGACGGAACAGCACGGGCAGCACGAGCGCCGCAAGCAGGAGTTCGAGCGGGGCACGGACGGGCCCAAGGTGATCGTCGCCGGAGTGGACGGCTCCGACTCCTCGATGCGGGCCGCGGCCTACGCCGCCGGCCTCGCCCGCCGGCAGAGGGCGCTGCTCGCCCTGGTCTACGTGCAGCCGGTCATGACGGCGGGCGCCGCGCTGGGCGCGCCGGTGGCCGGGACGACCGACGAGATCGCCGAGGACCTGGTGCAGCAGATCCGGGAGGCCACCGAGCGGCTGAAGGGGATATTCGAGGTCCGCTGGGAGTTCCACACCTTTCCGGGGGATCCGTTCAACGGCCTGGTGAAGGCCGCCGACGAGCTGAAGGCCGACGCCGTGGTCGTGGGCGCCTCCGAGCAGGCCGGCCACCGGATCATCGGCTCGGTCGCGGTCCGGCTGGTCAAGGCGGGCCGGTGGCCGGTGACGGTGGTGCCGTAGCGCCGGCGCGTGCCGGCCGGTGGAGCCGGGAACCCGCTTCTCAGGGCCCGGGAGCGCGGGCCGTGCGAACCGTCGCGGCGTGCCGCTGTGTGCGCGCCGTCGCCCCGGGCGTGCGTGGCGTCTTCCGTACCCGGCGGTGCTGGGTCATCATGATCCGATCCGCCGTCAGCCGTTTGCCGTCTGGGAAGAGGTGAGGCACATGGCCGGGCTCCGGATGGGCGAGGGCATTCTCCGTCGCAAACCCATCGAACACATCGAGGACACGGAAGTCCGCGAGGGCCCCCGGCTGGAGAGGTCGCTCGGGCTGTTGCAGCTCACCGCGATCGGCGTGGGCGGCATCATCGGAGCGGGCATCTTCACCCTGGCCGGCACGGTGGCCAACGGCACGGCCGGTCCCGCCGTGGTGGTGTCCTTCCTCATCGCCGGTGTGGCCAGCGCCGCCGCCGCGCTGTCGTACGCCGAGTTCGCGGGCCTGATCCCGAAGGCGGGCTCGGCCTACACCTACGGCTACGCGGTGCTCGGCGAGTTCGCCGGCTGGTTCATCGGCTGGGACCTGCTGCTGGAGTACACCGCGATCGTGGCGGTGGTGGCGATCGGCATCTCGGGCTACTTCAGCTTCCTGATCGAGGACATGGGCGCCAACCTGCCCGCGTGGATGCTCGGCGCGCCCGGGACCGGGTCGGGGCACCGGATCGACCTGTTCGCGGCCATCCTGTGCCTGCTGATCGCCTGGCTGCTGACCCTGGGCATCCGCAGCGCGGCCCGCTTCGAGACGGTCGTGGTGGTGCTGAAGGTACTGGTGGTGCTGGTGGTGATCGCGGTGGGCCTCTTCCACATCAACACCGCCAACTACCACCCCTTCTTCCCCTACGGGGTCGGCGGCGCGTTCACCGGCGCGGCGACCGTGTTCTTCGCGGTCTTCGGCTACGACGCGATGTCGACGGCGGCCGAGGAGTCCAAGGACGCCCAGCGGCACATGCCGAAGGCGATCATCTATTCGCTGGTGATCGCGATGGTGCTGTACGTGGCGGCCTGTCTGGTGCTGACCGGCATGCAGAACTACAAGGACATCGACAAGGAGAGCGGCTTCTCCACCGCGTTCAAGTCGGTGGGGCTGAACCGGCTGGCGGACGTGATCGCGGTGGGCGCGATCATCGGCATCCTGACCGTGATGTTCACCTTCATGCTGGGCGTGACCCGGGTGTGGTTCTCCATGTCCCGGGACGGGCTGCTGCCCCGCTGGTTCGCCAAGACGCACCCCACGCGCCACGTGCCGACGCGGGTGACCTGGATCGTCGGGGTGGCGTCGGCGCTGATCGCCGGGTTCCTGCCGATCGGGGAGGCGGCCGAGCTGACCAACATCGGCATCCTGCTGGCGTTCGTGGTGGTGTGCACGGCGGTGATCGTGCTGCGCTACCGGCAGCCGGAGCTGCCGCGCTCCTTCCGCACGCCCTGGATGCCGTTCGTGCCGGCGCTGGGGGTGGTCTTCTCCATCTGGCTGATCACGTTCCTGCAGTGGCAGACCTGGGTCCGGTTCGCGGTGTGGTTCCTGATCGGCTGCGTGGTCTACTTCGGCTACTCCTACCGGCGGTCGGAACTGGCCAAGCGCTGACGGGCGGCGCGCGGGGCCGCCGGCCGCCCGGACGCGAGCCGGCGCACCCCGCCGCCGTCACCTCGGTCACCGCCGCCCGCCGCACCGCTGTCACCGCCGCACCGCTCTCACCGCCGCACCGCCCGCCGCCGTCACCGCCGCCCACGGCCCGCCGCCGCCCGCCGCCCGCCGCCGTCACTGTCCCATCACCAGGCCGTCCTTGGCCGCGCCCCGGGCGAGCACCACGCCGCGGATCCGGTCACGGACGCCCTCGAGGTCGGCGCCCTGGGCGACCGCCTCGCCGAGGTCCACCACCCGTCCGGCGTCGAGGTCGAACATCTCGGGGAAGAACTCCGCCCTGGCCACCTCCCAGCGGCCGCCCGGACGCGCGGGCGGCCGGAAGGTGAAGCGGGCCAGGGTGCTCTGGTTGGCGCGCGGGTCCCACAGGCCGCCCGGGCCGCCCGTCCCACCGGTGATCTGGTCACCGAGGCCGTAGACGACCCAGGTGCCGTTGACCTTCTCGTACGCCTGCGGCACATGGGCGTGGGTGCCGAGGATCAGGTCGACCGCGGGGCGGTCGCCGTCGCGCGCGGCGGTCAGCCGCCGCACCAGGGCCACCTGCCGCGCGTCGGGGACCTCCTGCCACTCCCAGCCCCAGTGCAGGGACACGACCACCACGTCGGCGCCGGCCCGGCGGGCGGCGCGGGCGTCGGCGAGAACCCGGTTCTCGTCGAGCAGGGCGAGCGCCCACGGCTGACCGGCCGGCAAGGGGCCGTTCGTGCCATAGGTGTAGGCGAGGTGGGCGACGACCGCGTGCCCGGCGCGCAGCAGCGTGACGCCGCGCGCCTCGGCGTCGGTGCGCGCCGATCCGGCGTGCCGCACACCGGCGCGGTCCAGGGCGTCGAGGGTGCGCCGCACGCCGTCCGTGCCGCCGTCCAGGGTGTGCTCCGAGGCGGTCGAGCAGCTGTCGTAGCCGGTGGCGGCGAGGGCCTCGGCCAGTTCGGGCGGGGAGCTGTAGCGGGGCGCGCCGGCGGCTGCGACGCCGGGCGCGCCGTAGGGGGTGCCGGTCTGGCACAGCGCCACGTCGGCTGCCGACACCAGGGGTTTGACGCCCTCCAGCATCGGGCGGAAGTCGTGGCCCGCCCCGCCCGCGTCGAAGCCGGCCCGGTCGGCGACCGGGCCGTCCGGGAGGATGTCGCCCGAGGCCACGAGCGTGAATCCGCCGGCCGCCGGCCGGGCCGCGGTGGCCGAGGGACCCGCGTGCCCCGCGGCGGCGTGCCGCTCCTGGCGGTGCTGTGCCTGGCAGGCGGCGCCCGCCGCGAGCAGTGCCGTCAAGGCCAGGGCTGCCTGCCGTCTGCGTGCGATCACCGGTTCACCCCACTACGGTCGTACGGAAAGGACTGTCATAAAGACACATGAATGGGTACGAATCTCACCGTTGCCGCAAACGGCATCGGCGTGCACGTACGCCCCTCGGGTGTGTCCGGCAGGGCCTGACGGACCGTTCGTCGGGGCCTGACGGGCCGTTCGTCGGGGCCTGACGGACCGTTCGTCGAACCGTTCACCGACGCGATCGACCGTCCGCCGCACAGCCGGGTGCGCGCCCTGTGCACACGCCGCGCCCTGCGGTGCCATACGGCCATGACGGCCGGAACCACCACCCTGACGGGCGCACCGACGACCGCCGAACACGAACTCGCCGCCCTGCAACGCGAGCACGGCCGGCCGCTCTTCGCCCTGCTGCTGCGGCTGAGCGACGGCGACCGGCAGCGCGCCGAGGACCTGCTCCAGGAGACCCTCGTCCGCGCCTGGCAGCACCCCGAGGCACTGCGGGCCGACTCCTTCGACTCCGTCCGGCCCTGGCTGCTGACCGTGGCGCGCCGGCTCGCCATCGACGCGCGCCGGGCCCGGCAGGCCCGGCCGCCGGAGGTCGGGGACGCGGTGCTGGAGCACCACCGGGTGATCGCCGACCACGCCGAGCGTTCCGCCGCGACGCTCGACGTCCGCGAGGCTGTGAAGACACTCACGCCGGAGCACCGTGAAGTCCTGGTGCTGGTGTACTTCCGCGGGGCGAGTGTGGCGGAGGCCGCCGAGATCCTCGGGATCCCACCCGGTACCGTGAAGTCCCGCGCGTACTACGCGCTGCGCGCCCTGCGCCGGGTGCTCCCGGGATACGCGGCCGACCTGCGGTGAAACCGACTGCCGAGTCAAACCTCCGTAAAGCGCCTTGCTGTGGACCACCGTTGAGTAATCGGCTGTCCTCATCCGTGTTCCGGACTGGGACCCGGGGTCGGGCCGAAGTCACGCACCGGAGGAAGGCAGGAAGGGATGCAGCACAGAGGTCAAGAGAGCACGGACGGCCAAGGCGGCAGTGAACTGGCCGTCCCCATGGCCTGGTTGTACGCCGAGTACATCGCCGACGAGCTGCTGCGCACCGGCGACCTGATGCCGCCGACGTCGTTCGAGTTCCGCGCCGGGCGGGACGCGCTGGCGCTGACGATCTTCCTGTCCGACACCGGCGGCGAGCTCTCCGGCATCCGGGTGGTCTCGCAGCTGGAGACCTGGCTGTCGCTGACGGCGTACGACCAGCCGTGGCAGGACTGGGTGTGCGAGCGGATGGCCGACCTCGCGGCGCGGGCGTACGACGCGGGCGTGGCCTCGCCGGACCTGGCGCTGGCCGAGGCCGCCTGGCGGTGGCTGGAGGAGACCGAGCTGCTCGCACCGGACCTGGACGCGGTGCCGGGGCGCACGGGAGCGGCCGCGGAGGACGACGGGCCCAAGGTCTGGACGCCCGCCTGGCAGCTCGGACTGCCCCTGGGACACCTCGCCATCCACCTTTTCTAGATTCCGACCAATCCGCGGGACCGGCCGCTCCGAACCTCTTGATTACGATTCGGTGTGTGGCTTGAGTGATTCGGCGGTCCGGTGCGTACCGGTGGGAGCAAGGAGTAACCCACACTCACCCCACGGTCACGAGGATTCGGCATGAGGTCCCTGGAAAGGCATCGCGACGTCGGCGCGTACGCGCTCGGCGTGCTGGACGAGGCGGAGGCCTTCCGCTTCGAGGACCACCTCATGGAGTGCCCTCGGTGCGCGGCGCAGGTCACCGAGTTCGGTCCCACCGCACGGCAGCTGCTGCTGTACCGCCGGGCCACGCCGCGTTTCGTGCACCCCATGACCCAGCCGGGCCCCCGGCTCCTGGACCGGCTGATCGGCGAGGTGGCGCGGCGGCACCGGGCCGGCCGCCGGCGCCTGCTGTACGGGCTGGCCGCCTCGGTGGTGCTCGCGGTGGGCGGGCCGGCCCTGGTCGCCATGGCCGGGCACGAGAACGGCCCGGTGGACATCACGGCGACCGACGCGAGGACGGGCGTGTGGGCCGAGGTGAAGGCCGAGGACGCCGACTGGGGCAGCTCGGTGGAGCTGCGGATCAAGGACGGGGCGGGACCCCGGTCCTGCCGGCTGGTCGTGATCGGCCGCGACGGCTCGGAGGAGACGGTGACCACCTGGAGCGTGCCCGCCCACGACGCCGGCGCCAGGACGATGGCGGGCGGCGCGGCCATGCACACCGAGGACATCGACCACTTCGAGGTCCGCACGCGGGACGGCGCCCACGTGGTGACCCTCGGCTCCTCCTGAGCGTCCGCACGGCGTCCGAGCACCTGACGCCGGCAGCCGGGCCGCCGCACACCGCTCCAGCGGCCGAGCCGCCGCGCCTCACTTCAGCAGCCGGGACAGCCTGCGGTCCGCGAGCGGCCGGCCGCCGGTCTGGCAGGTGGGGCAGTACTGCAGCGAGGAGTCGCTGAAGGAGACCTCGCGGATGGTGTCGCCGCACACCGGGCAGGGCTCGCCGGTGCGGCCGTGCACCCGCAGGCCGCTCTTCTTCTCCGCCTTCAGCCGCCCCGCCGCCAGTCCGCGGGAACGCTCGACCGCCTCGGTCAGCGTCGTGCGCAGCGCCTCGTACAGCCGGGTGACCTCCTGCGCGGTCAGCGAGTCCGCGAGCTTGAACGGGGACATCCCGGCGGCGTGAAGGATCTCGTCGCTGTAGGCGTTGCCCACGCCCGCGACGACACTCTGGTCGCGCAGGACCGTCTTGATCCGGCGCCGCTCCCCGGCGAGCAGGGCCGCCAGGCGCTCCTCGTCGAAGCCGGGGGCCAGCGGATCGGGGCCCAGGCGCGCCACGCCCGGCACCTGCCGCGGGTCCCGTACGACGTACACGGCGAGCCGCTTCTGGGTGCCGGCCTCGGTGAGGTCGAAGCCGGCTCCGGTGTCCAGGGCGACCCGCAGGGCGAGGGGCCCCTTGCCGGGCCGGGGCGCGCCGTCGGGCAGCGGGTCCTTCCACTGCAGCCAGCCGGCGCGGGCCAGATGGGTCACGAGGTGGGGGCCGTCCCCGGTCTCCACGTCCAGGAACTTGCCGAGCCGGCGCACCCCGGTGACCCGGTGGCCCTCGAGGGCGGAGACGGGCGGGTCGTACGTCTTCAGGACGCTGACCGCTACGGGCAGTACCCGTACGATGGCGCGGCCGGCCAGGTTCTCGTTGAGGAAGTCCTTGAGCGCTTCGACCTCGGGCAGTTCCGGCATGGTTCCAGAGTGCCACCCGCGGCGGCGGAGGACAGGGGCCCCGGGGCCGTTCAGTCGCGCTCCTCCACCACGAACTCGCACCACATGCACTTGCCGCCGCCGCGCGCCTCCACGCCCCACACGTCGGCGAGCCGGTCGACGAGCAGCAGCCCCCTGCCGGAGACGCCCTGCTCGCCGGGCTCACGGCGGCGCGGCAGGGCGCTGGAGGAGTCCTCGACCTCGACCCGCAGCCGCCGCTCGGTGCCGCTGAGCACCCTCAGGGTGACGATCGCGGCGCCCTCGGTGTGCATCAGCGCGTTCGTGATCAGCTCGTCGGCCACGAGCTCGATCTCGTAGGAGCGCTCCCGGGCGCCCCAGGCGCGGACGGCGCTACGGATCATGTGCCGGGCCTGGGTCAGCGCCTCGGGGTCGCCGGGGGCGACGTGCTGCTGGAGGCGGCCCACGGGCTGGCGCTCGGCCAGGGCGCGGCGGCGCAGCACCAGCAGGGCCACGTCGTCGTCGCCGCCGCGCACCTCGGCCAGCTCGATCAGCCGGTCGGCCAGGTCCCGTACGTCCTGGGGCCCCTGGGCGACGACCGCGGCGAGGGCGCTCATGCCGTCGTCGAGGTCGGCGCCCGGCTGTTCGACGAGGCCGTCGGTGCACAGCACCAGGGCCTGCCCGGGGTCGAGCTCCATGGCGCTCACCGGGTACTCCAGGCTGCCGAACTCGGCGGACAGCCCGAGCGGCAGTCCCCCGTCGACCGTGATCCGGCGGCAGGTGCCGTTCCCCATGCGCAGCAGCGGGTCGATGTGGCCGGCGCGGACCACCTGGACGACGCCGGTGGACAGGTCGGCCTCCGCGTACAGGCAGGTCGCGAAGCGGTCGGTGTCCAGCTCGTGCAGGAACACCGAGGCGCGGGCCATCACGGTGGCCGGGGTGTGGCCCTCGGCGGCGTAGGCGCGCAGCACGATGCGCAGCTGCCCCATGACGGCGGCGGCGTGCGTGTCGTGGCCCTGGACGTCGCCGATGACGGCGCCGACCCGCCCGCCGGGCAGCGGGATCAGGTCGTACCAGTCGCCGCCGATGTCCCGGCCCAGGGAGCCGCCGGCGTAGCCGGAGCGGTAGCGCACGGCCACGTCGGCGCCGGGCACGCTGGGGATGGTGCGGGGGAGCATGGCCTGCTGCAGGCCCTGCGCGAGGTCCTTCTCCTGCTCGTAGAGCATGGCCCGCTGCAGGCTCTGGGCGATGCTGCTGCCGAGGGCGACGAGGACGTTGCGCTCCTCCTGGGAGAAGCCGTGCCGGCCGCTGTAGAGCAGGCCCATTCCGCCGATCGGGCGAGCCTGGGCGATCAGCGGCAGATAGGCGGCCGAGGTGATGTGCAGTCCGGTGATGTGCGGCCACAGGATGGGGTAGCGCTCGGCGAAGTCCTCCGGGGACTCGATGAAGCGCGGGCTGAGGGTGCGGACCGCCTCGCTCATCGGGTACGGCTCGTCGAGCCGGGTGATGCGGGTGCCGGGCACCGAGGTGCCCTCCGGGCCCTCGGCGACGAGTCTGAGGCGGCCGGACTCGAAGAGCCCGAGGACCAGGCTGGTGGAGCCGAGGAGGGCGAGGCCCTGGGCGTCCTTGACGACGTCGATGACGTCCTGCACGGTGCGCGCGTGGGCGAGGGCGGCCGTGACGGTCTCGACGACGTTGGTCTGCTCGCGCCGGGCGGTGTCGCGGGCCATCCGCTCCTGGAGCCCGGTGGTGTCGTTGAGCTCGTCGGTGGCGTCCCGGACGATCCCGATGATGCGGCGCGGACGGCCGGTGTCGTCGCGCCGGATGTAGCCCTGCGTGTAGGCCCAGTGCAGGGTGCCGTCGCGGCGGCGCAGCCGGACGTAGGTGCCGTAGTTCTCGCTGCCGTCCTTCATCGCCTGCGCCACCAGGCCGTCCAGCCGCTGTCCCTCGCCGCCCGGGATGCGGGGCGCCAGGCTCTCGGGGTGGCCGTCGTACTCCTCGGGGGCGATGTCGAAGATCTGGTGTGCCTGGGCGTCCATGTGCAGCAGACCGGTGTCCAGGTCCCAGTCGAAGCTGCCCATTCGGTTGAGCGCCAGGATCGGATCCGGGTGGGCGGGCCAGTCGTCCGGGAGTGACAGGGACTTCGCTCCCCGTTCAGCCATGGGGCCACCTTGCCAGTATTTGTCTGATTCTTCGAGCCGGGGGCAGGGTAGCCGGAGTCGGGTGGCGGCGGCCCGCTGCCGCGGTCCCCGCGAGCCGCTCGGGGCGCCCGGGACCCGCGTCACCGGGAGGGGCCCGGGACCCGCGTCACCGGCGGGGAAAGGAGCGCGAACGGCCGTGGGATGGTTCACCGCACCCGAGTACTGGCTGAGCCGGCTGGTCTTCCAGCGGGCGCTGGCCGCCGTGTATGTCGTCGCGTTCCTCACGGCGGCCCTGCAGTTCCGCGCCCTGCTGGGCGAGCGCGGCATGCTGCCGGTCCCCCGCTTCGTCGAGCGGGTGCCGTTCCGGCGGGCGCCGAGCCTGTTCCACTGGCGCTACTCCGACCGGCTCTTCGCGGCGGTGGCGTGGACCGGGTGCGCCGTGTCCGCGGCGCTGCTGGCGGGGCTGGACGCGCGACTGCCGCTGTGGGGCGCCATGCTCCTGTGGGCCGTGCCCTGGGCGCTGTACCTGTCGATCGTCAACGTCGGGCAGACCTGGTACGGCTTCGGTTGGGAGTCGCTGCTGCTGGAGACCGGCTTCCTCGCCGTGTTCCTGGGCAACGAGGAGGTGGCCCCGCCGGTCGTCGTGCTGTTCCTGCTGCGCTGGCTCCTGTTCCGCGTCGAGTTCGGCGCGGGGCTGATCAAGATGCGCGGCGACGCGTGCTGGCGCACCCTGACCTGTCTGCACTACCACCACGAGACCCAGCCGATGCCCGGGCCGCTGAGCTGGTTCTTCCACCATCTGCCCGGCCCGCTGCACAAGGCGGAGGTGGCGGCCAACCACGTCACCCAACTGGTGGTGCCGTTCCTGCTGTTCACCCCGCAGCCCATCGCCTCGGCCGCCGCCGCCCTGATGATCGTCACCCAGCTGTGGCTGGTGCTGTCGGGCAATTTCGCCTGGCTGAACTGGATCACGATCGTGCTGGCCCTGTCGGCCGTGCGGTTCCCGGCGCACCCGCCGTCCGTGCCCGCGCCCCCGCTGTGGTACGAGGTCGTCGTCCTCGCCGTGGCCGCGCTGGTGGTGTTCCTCAGCTACCGCCCCGTGGTGAACATGATCTCCCGCCGCCAGGTCATGAACCGCTCCTTCGACCCGCTGCACCTGGTGAACACCTACGGCGCGTTCGGCAGCATCAGCCGGATCCGCTACGAGGTGGTGGTGGAGGGCACGCTGGACGACACCCCGCGCGAGGACGCCGACTGGCGGGAGTACGAGTTCAAGGGCAAACCGGGGGACCCGCGGCGCTGGCCGCGTCAGTTCGCCCCCTACCATCTGCGGCTGGACTGGATGATGTGGTTCGCCGCGCTGTCCCCGGCGTACGCCGGCGCGTGGTTCGGCGCCATGGTGGAACGGCTGCTGGAGAACGACCGCGACACGCTCAGGCTGCTGCGCCGCTCGCCCTTCCCGCCGGACCGGCCGCCGCGCTTCGTCCGCGCCCGGCTCTTCCGGTACCGCTACACGAGCCCGCGGCAGCTGCGCGCGACGGGCGCCTGCTGGGACCGCACATACGTGCGGGAATACCTGCCGCCGACCCGGCTGGCGGAGCCCGCGCACGAGACCTGACCCCGCCGGACGCCCGCTCCGGCCTCCCGGCCCCTCGCGCGCCGCGTCCGAGCCCCTCGCGCCCCGCCCCGGCGGGCCACCCACTCACGCTCCCGACCGCCGGCCGGCCGACAGCCCGTTGTCAGACCCACCCGCTACGGTCTCGGGCATGAGAGCTACGGGCACCTTCACCGTGAAGTCGTTCACGCCGACCGGCCTGAAGCCGGACCCCGCCGTCGAAACGGCCCTCCCCGTGGGCGTCTCCACCCTGGAGAAGCACTTCGAGGGCGAGATCACCGGGCGCGCGGCGACCCTGTTCACCGCCGCGTACGACCAGGAGGCCGGCGTGGGCACCTATGTGGCCATGGAGTCCTTCGAGGGCGCCCTGCACGGCCGGCGGGGCGCCTTCAACTTCGTCCACTCCGCGACCACCACCGGCACCGACCGCACCGCGGAGTTCTTCACCGTCGTCCCGTCGAGCGGCACGGGGGAGCTGGCCGGGATACGCGGCTCGGGCGGCCTCGCCGTCGACCCCGACGGCACGCACCGCATCTGGTTCGACTACGAGCTGGACTGAGCCGGTCGGTCCGGGCCGAATCCCCCTGGACCGGGGGCGGTACGGCGCACGCGGCCGTACCGCCCCCGGTCCGCGGACGGGGTGCGCGCGGGTCTCAGGCGCGCCGCAGTCGCAGGGTCATCAGCTCGAACGGGCGCAGCCGCACGGTGATCCGCCCGCCCTCGTGGGCGGGTGCGGGCACGTCGGGCAGGGGCCGCTCGAGCAGGTCCGTGACCTCTGCCCCGGCCAGGTCGAAACCCGCGGTCAGCGTGGCCCGGGCGCGTCCTCCGTGGGCCTCGTGGAAGCGGACCACCACGTCCCCGCCGCCGTCGTCGGCCAGCTTCACGGCGGTCACGACCACCGCGTCCTCGTCCACGGTGACCAGCGGCGCCACCTCGCCCGCCCCCGTCAGGCGGCGTTCGGGCAGGTTGATCCGCCAGCCCTCGCGGACGGCGTCGGCGATGTCCGCGCCCGGCACCAGGGCGTGCCGGAAGCGGTGCACGCCCTGGTCGGTCTCGGGGTCGGGGAAGCGCGGGGCGCGCAGCAGCGACACCCGGACCGTGGTGGTGGTGCCCGGGTCGCCGTCGCGGCGGACGGTGCGGGTCACGTCGTGCCCGTAGGTCGAGTCGTTGACGACGGCCACGCCCCAGCCGGGCTCGGCGACGTGCACGAAGCGGTGGTTGCAGGCCTCGAACCGGGCGGCCTCCCAGGAGGTGTTGGTGTGCGTGGGCCGGTGGACGTGCCCGAACTGGGTCTCGGACGCGTACCGTTCGGCGTGCACGTCCAGCGGGAAGGCGAGCTTGAGGAACTTCTCCGTCTCGTGCCAGTCCACCTCGGTGTCCAGCACCAGCCGCCGCTCCCCCGCCGGCAGCGACAGCACCTGGGTGACCCGGGAGGAGCCGAAGGACCGTACGATCCGCACCGAACCGCCGTCCTCGCCGGCCTCGACCGTCTCCGCGTCCGTGAGGTCGGTGACCGTGTGGCGGTAGAACGCGTCCACGTCCCAGGCGTCCCACATGTTGGGGAGGTCGGGGTGCAGCTGGAGCAGGTTCGCGGCCCGGTCCGGCGCGACCGTCTCGCGGCCGGCCCGGATGTCGTACGCCGAGACCACCAGGCCCCGCGCGTCGATCCCGATCCGCAGCAGCCCGTTGTCCAGCACGAAGCCGCCGCCCTCACGCTCGGTGAGCGCCGTGGCGCCCTCGGCCCGCGCGGTGGCCGCGCCGCCCGCCGGGACGCCGGCCCGGGCGTGCGGCGCGGAGTTGAAGACCAGTTCGGTGCCGCCGTCACCGGCCAGGGCGCGCTGGGCGGCCTCGACGATCGCGCCGAGCTCCGCGGCGACCCGGTCGTACGTCGCCCGCGCCTCCCGGTGCACCCAGGCGATGGAGGAGCCGGGCAGGATGTCGTGGAACTGGTGCAGCAGGACCGTCTTCCAGATCCGGTCCAGGTCCTCGTAGGGGTAGGGGAAGCCGGTGCGCACGGCGGCGGTGGCCGCCCACAGTTCGGCCTCTCGCAGCAGGTGCTCGCTGCGCCGGTTGCCCTGCTTGGTCCTCGCCTGGCTGGTGAGGGTGGCGCGGTGCAGCTCCAGGTACAGCTCGCCCACCCAGACGGGCGGCTCGGGGTACTCGGCCTCGGCCTTGTCGAAGAAGGCCCGCGGAGTCTCCCAGACCACCCGCGCGGAGCCCTCCAGGTCCCGCAGCCGGGCGGCCTTGGCGACCATCTCCCGGGTCGTGCCGCCGCCGCCGTCGCCCCAGCCGGTGGGCGCGAGGGAGTGCCGGGCGACGCCCTTGTCCCTGAAGTTGCGGACCGCGTGGGCGATCTCGCCGCCCTTCATGGAGCAGTTGTAGGTGTCCACGGGCGGGAAGTGGGTGAAGATCCGGGTGCCGTCGATGCCCTCCCACCAGAAGGTGTGGTGGGGGAACTTGTTCGTCTGCGACCAGGAGATTTTCTGGGTGAGCAGCCGGGTGGAGCCGGCCGCGCGGATGATCTGCGGCAGCCCCGCGGCGAAGCCGAAGGTGTCCGGCAGCCACGCCTCGTCGTTCTCGATGCCGAACTCGTCGAGGAAGAACCGCTTGCCGTGCACGAACTGCCGGGCCATCGCCTCCGAGCCGGGCATGTTGGTGTCGGACTCCACCCACATGCCGCCAGCCGGCACGAACCGCCCGTCCGCGACCGCCTTCTTCACCCGGGTCCACACCTCGGGCCGGTGCTCCTTGATCCACGCCCACTGCTGCGCCTGGGACATGGCGAACACGAACTCCGGCTCGTCCTCCAGCAGCGCGGTCATGTTGGAGGCCGTACGGGCCACCTTGCGCACGGTCTCGCGCAGCGGCCACAGCCACGCCGAGTCGATGTGCGCGTGGCCCACCGCGCTGATCCGGTGCGCGGAGGGCGCCGCGGGGGCCGCGAGGACACCGGCGAGCCGCTCCCGGGCGCGGGCCGCGGTGCCGTTGACGTCCTGGAGGTCGACGGCGTCCAGGGCCCGGTCGACCGCGCGCAGGATGTCCCAGCGGCGCGGGGAGTCCACCGGCAGCTCGGCCATCAGCTCGCCGAGCACCTCCAGGTCGGCGACCAGGTGCCACACGGTCTCGTCGAACACGGCGAGATCCATACGGGTCAGGGTGTACTGCGGCTCGGCGCCGGCGGTCTCCCGGTCACCGAGGCGGGTGGGCCGGAAGGGGCGGTAGCCGAGGAGGACCGGGTTGGAGGCCGCCTCGATGTGCAGGACCACCTCCTCGCCGCCCGCGACCGGCGCGCCGACGCGCACCCACTGGTTGCGCGGGTTGAGGCCCTTCACGGGGGTGCCGTCCGGCGCGTAGACGAGGCCCTCGCACTGGAAGCCGGGCATGTTCTCGTCGAAGCCCAGGTCGAGCAGCGCCTCGACGGTCCGGCCGGCCCACGCGCGGGGCACGCTCCCGCGCACCCGGAACCAGCTGGTGCCCCACGGGGCGCCCCACCGGGCGCCCACCTGGATCGGCTGCGGCTCGGCGGCCAGCCCCTCGGCGACCGGTACGGGCTCGCCGGGCGCGTGCCACACCGCCACGTCGAGGGGGACGGACTCGGGGTACACGGCGGGACGGATGCGCTCGTCCAGGACGCGCCTGAGGCGGCCCTCGACCAGGTTGCGGTCGTCATGCATACGGGACGCTCCGAGGGTCGTACGACGGCGGACGGATCGGCGGGCTGTACGGGCGGACGGTTACCAGGGCGGCGGACGGTCGCGGGGGCCGACGCGGTGTAGAGCTCCCCCACCACGCGCACTTCGAACCGTACGGCGCGCCCGCCGGGCGCGGGCGAGAGGCCGGCGGCGCAGTACTGGGCGCCCGACCGCGCACGCCGGCACGCGACGGGCACGCGCCCCCGGGCCGACGCCGGCCCATGCCGGACCTGCCGGAGCTGCCAGGCCGGCCGCCCCCGTCCCCTGGGCGGTGGCGTGTGCCCTCTCGACGCGGTGACGGTGGCGGGGCACAGTTCTCCCTGACGTACTCGCGAGTACGCCCGAGTACGCCCGAGTACGCACGCCGTCCGTCGTCCCGTCCCGAGGAGTGCCCGTGACCAGCTGGGTCGGCCTCAGCGCCGCCGAGATCGCCGCCGCCGTACGCGAGAAGCGGGCCACGCCCCGGGAGGTGGTGGCCGAGCACCTGGCCCGGATCGAGCGGCTGGACGGCCGGATCGGCGCCTTCCGCACCGTCCGCGCCGAGGCGGCCCTGGCCGAGGCCGACGAGGTCGCCGCCCGGCCGGACCTGGACGAACTGCCCCTGGCGGGCGTGCCGGTGGCGGTGAAGGACAACCTGGCCGTGCGCGGCGAGTCCAGCCGGGTCGGCTCGGCCGCCACGCCGGCGGAGCCGGCCGCCGGGGACCATGTCACCGTGGCCCGGCTGCGCGCGGCGGGCGCGGTGGTCGTGGGGCTGACGAACGTGCCCGAGCTGTGCGTCTTCGGCACCACCGAGGGCGTGCACGGCACCGCGCGCAACCCGTGGGACACCAGCCGCAGCGCGGGCGGATCGTCGGGCGGCAGCGCGGCCGCGGTCGCCGCCGGGATGGTGCCCGTGGCGCTCGGCAACGACGGCATGGGCTCGCTGCGCATTCCGGCCGCCAACTGCGGCCTGGTCACCATCAAGCCGGGCTCCGGGGTGGTGCCCGCGGGCATCGGCGAGGGCGACTGGTTCGGGATGGCGGAGAACGGCCCGCTGGCGACGACCGTCGAGGACACCCGGCTCATGCTGTCCGTGCTGGCGGACCCCGGGGCCGTGCGGCCGGCGGAGCCCGGAACCCGCACGATCGCCGTCTCCCTGCGCAGCCCGCTGGCCGGCGTCGCCGTGAGCAGGCCGTACGCGGAGGCGGCGCGGGAGGCGGCCAGGCTGCTCGCCGGGGCCGGGCACCGCCTCCGGCGGGCGAACCCGCCCTACCCGGCCACGCTCGGGGTCACGGCCCTGCGGCACTGGACGGCCGGCACGGCCGTGGACGCGGCGGGACTGGACACGCGCCGGCTGACCCGGCGTACCCGCGTCCACGCCGCGATCGGACGGCGGTTCCTGAACGGGGTGCGCACGGGCACCCGGCGGGAACAGCTGCGCCGGAGGCTGGAGCCCTTCTTCGCCGAGTACGAAGTGCTCCTGACCCCCGCGCTGGCCCGCCGCTCGCCCCAGGCGGGCCCGTGGCACGAGCGCGGCTGGCTGCGCAATGTGCTGGCCAACACGTCCTACTCGCCCATGACGCCGCCGTGGAACCTGACCGGCTGGCCGGCCATGGCCGTGCCGTTCGGCACGCTGCCCTCCGGGGCCCCGTGCGCGGTCCAGCTCGTCGGCCGCCCGGGTTCGGAGGCGGTCCTGCTGGACCTGGCGGAGCAGATCGAGCGCCTGCACCCGTGGCGGCGGACGGCGGGGACGGCGTAGCGGCGGGGACGGCGTAGCGGCTGCCACCGGCGCGGTGGCCCGGCCGGTGCTGCCGGACGGGCCGGCGCGGTGCCGTACTGGCGCGGTGGCCGGCCCGACGCGGTGGCCGGACCGGTGTCCCGGCCGGGCGGCCGGGACGGTGGCGATCGCGACGGCTTCCTGCCGGGTCAGTCCACGCTGGGCAGGATGTGCGGCTCGGCGAGGTCCTCCTCGTAGCCCGCCAGGCGGATGGGCGCCGACCGCGCCCACACGTCGAGGCTGCCGAGGTCTCCGTGCCGCCGGCCCGCGCGCTCCGCGCGTTCCTTGGGGCGCTGCTCGCGATTCGTCTTCTCCGGTGTCACCGCGCACTCCTTATGTGTCGGTCACCCTCGGGGCGCCCCGGCCGGTTGGCGGTCCGGCTCCTGACACCCGCTCGGGCATGGGTCGAAGCAGGTCGGACGCGGTGGCGCCGGCAACTGAGGTGCGAGCAGGCCGCTGTACGCCGGCTTGCCCCGGGACGGACGACGGGTGGGTGTGGATGGAACCCCTTGGTGCTGTCCGTCCACCTCAGATTAACCAAATGAGCGGCCCCCCGCTCGATGGGGCTGCAAAGAGCAGGTAACTTTCCGAAGTCGGCCGTGTTGATTGGGCCACATAAGGGGGATTTGCCCGAAGAAGAAGGGCGCCGGATTCACCCGTTCGGGCTCTCGGACGGACGCACCTCACGCGCGACGGCACACGAAGGCGGCCCCGCACGGTCGCGGACGGGGCGACGTGCGGGGCCTGGGTGCCGGCAAGGGAAGGGCGGCGCTCAGGGGAACAGCGCGATCCCCATCATGACCACCAGCACGATCATGACGATGAACCCCACCGTCCCCCACGTGCCGCTGTGCCGCAGCGAGAAGGTGCCGGGCTCCCCGCCGCGCGGCCGGTCCTCGGGCAGGCTGGCGTGCTCGGGGCGGTCGGCGGCGTAGAACTCCTCGTCGGACCGGTAGACGTTGCGCGGATCCTCGGCGCACCGAGGATCGATGAAGTCTGCACTGCTCATGGCAACTCCCGTACGCGCTCTCATCAGGGCGTGGGACCGCGGGAGGCGCCGGAGCCGTTCATCGGGGACGGACTCCTACCACTTCCCGGGCGCGTAGTCCTTCAGGAAGACGCCGTAGAGGTCTTCACCCTGTTCACCGCGAACAATTGGATCGTATACCCGGGCGGCGCCGTCCACGAGGTCGAGCGGGGCGTGGAAGCCGGCCTCGGCGAGGCGGACCTTGTCCGGGTGCGGACGCTCGTCGGTGATCCAGCCGGTGTCCACGGCCGTCATCAGGATGCGGTCCTTCTCGAACATCTCCTGGGCGCTGGTGCGGGTGAGCATGTTCAGGGCGGCCTTGGCCATGTTGGTGTGCGGGTGGCCCGCACCCTTGTAGCCGCGGCTGAAGACGCCCTCCATGGCGGAGACGTTCACGATGTACGTGCGCCGGGCCGAGGAGGCCGCCATGGCCGGGCGCAGCCTGCTGATCAGGATGAAGGGCGCCGTGGAGTTGCACAGCTGGACCTCCAGCAGCTCGACCGGCGTGACCTCCTCCACGGTCTGGATCCAGCTGTTGGTGTCGTGCAGGTCGGGGACCAGGCCGCCGGCGTCGATGGCCGTGCCGGCGGCGATCCGCTCCAGGGAGGCCGAGCCGGAGACCAGCGCCAGGTCGGTGACGTCCTGGGCGGTGAGCGCGCCCCCGCCCGCGACCGGCAGCGCGGCCACGGCGCCGGAGCCGAAGGTGCCGATCACCTCGGCCGCGGGCAGTTCGCCGGCGGGCAGCGGGGCCGACTCGGCGGCGAGCAGTTCGCTGTAGGCCTGCGGGGAGCGCCGTACGGTCTGCGCCGCGTTGTTGATCAGGATGTCCAGCGGGCCCTCGGCGGCCACGGAGTCGGCGAGGGCGACGACCTGGGCGGGGTCGCGCAGGTCGATGCCGACGATCTTCAGCCGGTGGATCCACTCGTCGCTGTCGGGCTGGGCCTTGAAGCGGCGGACGGCGTCGTTGGGGAACCGCGTGGTGATCGTGGTGTGCGCGCCGTCGCGCAGCAGCCGCAGCGCGATGTACATGCCGATCTTGGCGCGGCCCCCGGTGAGCAGGGCGCGCCGGCCGGTGAGGTCGGCGCGGGCGTCGCGGCGGGCGCGGTTCCCGGCGGCGCAGGCGGGGCAGAGCTGGTGGTAGAAGTAGTCGACCTCGACATAGCGGCTCTTGCAGATGTAGCAGGAGCGCGGGCGCTGGAGTATGCCCGCGATCTGCCCCTCGGCCGTGCGCGAGGAGGGCAGGATGCCCTCGGTCTCGTCGTCGACGCGCTGGGCGGACCCGGTGGCGGTGGCCTCGGTGACCGCGCGGTCGTGGGCGGTCTTGGCGGCGCGGCGCTCCTGGCGGCGGCGCTGCTTGACCGTGCGGTAGATGTGCGAGGTGGCCCGGCGCACCGCGATGGCGTCCGGGTGGTCCACGTCGATCCGGTCGAGTTCCGCGAGCACGCTGAGGCACACGGCGAGGCGCTCGGGGTCGATGCCCGGCCCGTACGCCGTCTCGCCGTCCGGCCCGTACGCCACGCCGTCCGTGGCCGTGGGGCCGTCGTCTGTCACCGTCATCGTGCTGCCGTTCCTGGTCACCCGCGCGGCGCGCCGACTCGCGCCCGCTTTCGAACGCCGGATTTTACGGCAGCGCCGGGGCGCCGGGCCAAACCGGTCACGGCCGGGGCCGCCGCGCCGGGCCCCCCGCGCCGCGCCGGGCGGGGCGGCGGCGCGCTCGGCCGGCCGACGGCCGGGCGCGCGGACAGCGACCCGCGGGCAGGGCGCGCAGACGGTGGCCGGCGGTCAGGGCGCGCAGACGGTGATCAGTGTCTCGACCTCCTCGGACACGGCGCGGGCCAGCCGGTTCAGGTCGGGCACCGCCTTGGCGTCGGCGACGAGCCCGTAGTGCACCCGGCCCCGGTAGGTGGAGATCGCGATCGCCAGGGACTGGCCGCGTGCCAGGGGTGCGAAGGGGTAGACCGCCTCGAGCGGGTGGCCGCCGAGCCGCAGTCCGACGCCGGGCAGCGGCACGCTGGTGACGAGGATGTCGAACCACAGCCGGGCGGCCTGGCCGACGAGCGGTCCGCCGAGCCGGTGGCCGAGCGCCGGCACATGGTCGGCGAGCAGGGCGACGGCGCCCGCGCCCCGGTTGGGGCCGGCGTCCTTGTTGCGGTCCATGGCGGCGCGGACGGCGGCCAGGCGGCGCAGCGGGTACGGCTCGTCGACGGGCAGTTCCATCAGATAGCCGGAGAGCCGGTTGCCCTGCGGGTGGGCGGTGCGCGGGCGGCGCCGGGAGACCGGGATCAGCGCGCGGGGCGTGACGCCCTTGCTGCCGTCCCCGCGCTCGTCGAGCCAGCGGCGCAGGGCGCCCGCGACGACCGCGATCAGTACGTCGTTGACGGTGCCGCCCACCGCCTTGCGGACCAGGTGCACGTCGTCGATGTCGACGACCACTCCGGCGGTGCGGCGGGTGCCCGTGGGTTCGGCGGTCAGCGCCGGGGTGGAGCGGATGGTGAGGGTGGAGCGGGCGACGCACGCGCCGATGTCCAGGGCCCGGCCCACGTCGGACAGCGCCCCGCGGACCATCCCGGGCAGCCGGCGCACGTCGGGCAGCAGGCCGCGCTCGGGTTCGGCGGGGCGGGGCCGGGGCGCGGGCCAGTCCATCGGGTCGAGCACGGCGGCGGCGAGGGTGAGCGCGCGCAGGCCGTCGGCGAGGGCGTGGTGGAACTTGAACAGCACGGCGAAGGAGACGCCGTCCTCGCCGGGCAGCACATGGGCCTCCCAGGGCGGGCGGTTGCGTCCCAGCGGGCGCTGCATCAGACGGCCGGCCTGGGCGTGGAAGTCGGTGGCCGGGGCGTGCAGCCGGACGTGGTTGAGCGGGTCGAAGTACGGGTCCGGCTCGCGGGTGGCGCCGCCGAAGCCGAGCGGCCGCCGCAGCGCGTCCGCCAGCGGGCGGCGCAGGTCGAGGGGGCGCCACACGTCGCGGATGCGCATGCGCAGTCCGGGCACGGCGGCGGCGCGGGCGGCGAGCAGGTCGGCCGCGTGGGCGCCGGCGGTGGGCGAGTGCGCCGAGAAGACTCCGAGCGCACCCAGGTGCATGGGGTGGTCGGCGGACTCGATGTTCCAGAACGCCAGGTCGAGGGGAGCGAGCAGATCGGACATCAATGGCTTGCCTCGCGTCGACGGTGGGTGAGTCTGCAGTCAACCGCCCTCGGCCGATTACGGTCAAGTACGATCAAGCTACGCACAGTTAACACCAGATTAAGTCCCGCCTCCCGGTGAAGGGGGGCGGGACACAAGGGGTCTGCGGCAGTGTCACCTCAGCACGGGCGGCGCCGCGCCGTCCGAGGTGCCCCACGCCGAGGGGCGCGGGCCGACCGTGTAGCGCAGGGTGCGCAGCGAGCGCAGCGCGCCGGTCGTCAGATAGGTGCGCTCGTGCGGCACCCCGTCGGCGAGCACGGCCTGGGTGTAGCGGTCGTCGCGGGAGGTGCCGGGCGCGGTGATGGTGAGGGCGCCCTCGGGGTAGTAGCGGCGGTCCAGGCGCAGGTCGACCCGGTCGAAGACGGGTGTGGACAGGCCCCAGGTGGCGTAGCCGGGCTGCACCGGGAACAGGCCGATGGACGACAGCACGTTCCAGGCGGACATGGTGCCCAGGTCGTCGTTGCCGGTCAGGCCGGCCGGGGTGTCGGTGAACAGGGTCAGCGCCGCGTGCACCACGTCGGTGGTCTTCCACGGCTGGCCGGTGGACAGATAGGTGTACGGGGCGATCAGGTCGGGCTCGTTCTGCGGGTTGTACTTGTCGGTGCCGTAGTAGGCGTACGGCCCGTCGACCCACACGTCGCGGGCGGTGCCCTCCGGGTCCTTCAGTAACTGCTGGTAGGCGAAGAACTCGTCGAGGCGGTCGTTGGCGAGCCGTCTGCCGCCCAGGAGGCCCACCAGGCCCGGCACGTCCTGCGGCACCAGCCACTGGTACTGCCAGGCGGTGCCCTCGTGGAAGCCCACGCTCTGCGCGGGGCTCCACGGCCCGGTGAAGGCGCCGGAGCCGTCGCGGGCGCGGAAGAAGCCCGTGGCCGGGTCGAACAGGTTGCGGTAGTTGCGGGAACGGGCGGCATAGCGCGCGGCGTCGCCGTGGTGCCCGAGCGCCCGCGCCATCTGGGCGAGCATGGCGTCCGACAGCGCGTACTCCAGGGTCGCCGAGGCTCCGAAGGCGTAGTCGGAGTGGCCCGACACGACCGGTTCGTGACCCTTGACGTACGGGGCGAAGCCGCGGGCGATGTAGTCCGGGTTGGCGTCGCGGCCCACCGAGGGCGAGCCGGCCGGCGGCACCTCGTCGGCGTTGCGCCTGAGCGCCCGGTAGGCGCGCTTCTCGTAGCCCTTGAGCAGGCCCTGCTGGAAGGCGTTGGTCAGGAAGGGGGTGACCGGGTCGCCGGTCATGACGTTCGTCTCGACCGTGCCGTAGCCCCACTTGGGCAGCCAGCCGCCCTCCTCGGCGACGCGGATCACGGAGATCGCCATGTCCCGGGACTCGGCCGGCGCGAGCAGGGCGAGGAGCTGGGCCTGGGTTCGGTAGGTGTCCCACAGCGACCAGTTCTGGTAGTACGTGAAGCCGCGCGCCCGGTGGATCCGCTGGTCCCAGCCGGTGTAGCGGCCGTCGGCGTCGCTGCCTGCGTTCGGCGCGAGGAAGGCCCGGTACAGCGCCGAGTAGAAGGTGCGGCGCCGGGCGGGGTCGCCGCCGCTCACGCGGACGTCGGAGAGCCTGTCCTCCCAGGCCCGCCGGGCCGCCAGGCGCACCGCGCCGAAGGTGCGCCCGCCCTCCGCGCGCAGATTGCCCGCCGCGCCGTCCGCGTCGACGTAGGACAAGGCGGTGGTCGCCTCGACGGTGGGGTCCTCGCGGGTGTCGAAGCGGAGGTAGGCGCCGCCGTGCCCGGTGCGCGAACCGGGCGTCACGGTGGCGCCGTCCCAGGTGCCGTACGCGGTGAACGGCCGGTCGAAACGGGTGACCGTGTAGACGGTGTACGGCACGGTGTCCTTGCAGAAGCCGCGGCCGGTGATCGCGGTGCGCACCGTCCGGTCGTCCAGCACCTCGACCTCGGTGGACACCGTCCGGTGCAGCGACTGGGCCGCGTTGAGCAGGACGTTGGCCTTGTCGGTGGCGGGGAAGGTGTAGCGCTGCACGCCCGTACGGGCACTGGCCGTGAGCTCCGCCCGGATGCCGGAGTCGAGGTCGACGCGGTAGTAGCCGGGGCTCGCCTCCTCGGTGTCGTGGCGGAAGCCTGCGGCGTACTTGGCGTAGTCCGTCCGCGTCACCTCGCCCGTGGTCGGCAGCACCGGCAGATCGCCGCCGAGCCGGCAGCCGACGCCGGAGAGGTGGACCAGGGAGAAGCCGCGGATCCGGTTCTGGGCGTAGTCGTAACCGGTGTTGTGGCCGGTGTCCGGGGAGAGCTGCACCATGCCGAAGGGGACGGCGGCACCGGGGAAGGTGTTGCCCTCGTTCGCGGTGCCGATGAACGGGTTGACCAGGTCGGTGAGCCGGGCGTCGCGCGGTTCGGCGGCCCGTGCGGCTTCGGGGGCGGCGGACAGCGCGGAGGCTGCCACCGCGCCCGCCATGCACAGGCGCAGGCGCCGGGTCCATCTCATGCAGGAAGACCTCCGGGAGGAGACGTCGTTGCCTGCATGATCACGTCTGAGGGCCCGTCAGCCGGGCAACCCGGGGGTGTCGCGCACGACGCGTCGCCAAGCGGGGCGCGCCGCGCTGAGAAGCGGCGCACGGCGGCCGGGCGGAAGAGCCGGTGCGGCGGGTGGAAGGGCCGGGGAGGGCGGGCGGAAAGGCCCGTGCGGCCCGACGGAAGGCCCGGGAGCCGCCCGGCGAAGCACCCATGCCGCCCGACGGAAGGCCCGGGAGCCGCCCGGCGAAGCACCCATGCCGCCCGACGGAAGGCCCGGGAGCCGCCCGGCGAAGCACCCATGCCGCCCGGCCGAAGACCCGGGAGCCGCCCGGCGAAGCACCCATGCCGCCCGGCCGAAGGGCAGGGAAGGCGCGCTCGCCTTGCCCGCTGCCGGTCCGGGCTGTTCTTCCCGGCCGCGTCGGCTACGGCACCCGCTGGCCCTTGCCCAGGGCGATCACACCGCCCTTGGAGACGGTGTACAGCTCCGCGTCCCGCTCCGGGTTCACGCCGATCGTCGCCCCGGGCGGCACCTCGACGTTCTTGTCCAGGATCGCGCCGCGCACGATCGCGCCCCGGCCGATGTGCACGTTGTCGTGCAGCACCGAGCCCTGGACGACCGCGCCCGGGTCGACCCGGACCCCCGGGGAGAGCACCGAGCGCGTGACCTGGCCGCGGATCAGGCAGCCCGCGCTGATGATCGACTCGCTCGCGATGCCCCCGGCGTTGAACCGGGCCGGGGAGAGCTGGGACGAGTGCGTGTAGATGGGCCAGTCGCGGTTGTAGAGGTTGAAGGCCGGGCGCTCGGCGATCAGGTCCATGTGGGCGTCGTAGTAGGCGTCGAGCGTGCCGACGTCGCGCCAGTAGCCCTGGTCGCGGGTGGTCTCTCCGGGCACGTGGTTGGCGCTGAAGTCGTACAGCTGCGCCTCGCCCCGGTCGGTGAGCTGGGGCAGGATCGAGCCGCCCATGTCGTGCACCGACCGCTCGTCCTCGGCGTCCCGCTGCAGCGCCTCGATCAGCGCCTTGGTGGTGAAGACGTAGTTGCCCATGGAGGCGAACACGCACTCGGGGTCGTCGGCCAGCCCCGGCGGGTCGGCGGGCTTCTCCAGGAACCGCTCGACGGTCTGCCCGTCGGAGCCCGGAGTGATCACCCCGAACGACGAGGACTCCGCGCGCGGCACCCTGATGCCGGCGACCGTGACCCCGGCGCCGCCCTCGATGTGCTGCTGGAGCATCTGCCGCGGGTCCATGCGGTAGACGTGGTCGGCGCCGAACACCGCGACGTAGTCGGGCTGTTCGTCGTGGATCAGGTTGAGCGACTGCAGGATCGCGTCGGCGCTGCCCAGGTACCAGCGCGGGCCCAGGCGCTGCTGGGCGGGGACCGGGGTGACGTAGTTGCCGAGCAGGCTCGACATGCGCCAGGTGGTGGTGATGTGCCGGTCCAGCGAGTGCGACTTGTACTGCGTCAGCACGCAGACCCGCAGGATGTCGCCGTTGACGAGGTTGGAGAGCACGAAGTCGACGAGCCGGTACGTGCCGCCGAAGGTCACCGCCGGTTTGGCGCGGTCGGCGGTCAGCGGCATCAGACGCTTGCCCTCCCCGCCCGCGAGGACGATGCCGAGGACCGAAGGTCCACCACGACGCATGGCCGCTCCCCTCACCCGATTGACACCACTACTGCCCCTGAGCAGCGAGGACTAAGCCTGTTTGAGGATCTCCTCGTACAGCCGCACCGTGCGCCGCGCGACCGTGTCCCAGCCGAACTCCTCCACCGCCCGCCGCCGGCCCGCCTCGCCCATCCGGCGCGCCTCCTCCGGGTCGCCGAGCAGGCGGTCGAGGGCGCGCGCGAGCCCCGCCTCGAAACCGTCGCCGGTGTCGACCAGCAGGCCGGTGCCGCCGTCCTCGACCACCTCGGGGATGCCGCCGACCCGGGACGCGACGACGGCCGTGCCGCAGGCCATGGCCTCCAGGTTGACGATGCCGAGCGGCTCGTAGACCGAGGGGCAGACGAACACGGCGGCGTGCGTCAGCAGCTGGATCACGTCCGGGCGCGGCAGCATCCGCGGGATCCAGTGCACGCCCGCGCGGGCGCGGCTGAGCTCCTCGTACAGATCGCGGAACTCGCGGTCGATCTCCGGTGTGTCGGGCGCGCCCGCGCACAGCACGACCTGGGCGGCCGGGTCGATGCCGCGCACCGCCCGCAACAGCTGCGGGACGCCCTTCTGACGGGTGATGCGGCCGACGAACAGCACGTACGGGCGGTCCGGGTCCAGGCCGATCCGCTCCAGGGCGTCGGTGCCGTGGTCGGGCTGGTAGAGGCCGGTGTCGATGCCGTTGTGGATCACGTGCACCCGGGCCGGGTCGAGCGCCGGGTAGCAGCCGAGGATGTCCTCGCGCATCGCGCCGGAGACGGCGACCACCGCGTCGGCGGACTCGATCGCGGTGCGCTCCGCCCAGCTCGACAGGGCGTAGCCGCCGCCGAGCTGCTCGGCCTTCCAGGGGCGCAGCGGCTCCAGGGAGTGCGCGGTCATCACATGCGGCACCCCGTACAGCAGTTTGCCGAGGTGGCCGGCCAGGTTGGCGTACCAGGTGTGGGAGTGCACGAGCTCGCGGCCCTCGAGCCCGGCGGCCATGGCGAGGTCCACCGAGAAGGTGCGCAGGGCGTCGTTGGAGCCGTCCAGCGCGGACCAGGGGCGGTGGCGCACCACGCCGTCGGCGCGGCCCTCGCCCCAGCAGTGCACCTCCAGGTCGACCAGCGGCCTCAGTTCCCGCGCCAGGAACTCGACGTGGACGCCCGCGCCGCCGTACACGTCCGGGGGGTACTCCCGGGTCAGCAGTCCCACTCGCACCCGCTACCCCCTGACGCTCAGCGGCCGGTCGCCTTCATGGTCACCCAGATGCGGCGCGCGGGGAAGAGCGCGGCGCTCGTGTGAAGCAACAGTCGCCGCAGATCCCGCCGCCGGGGACACGGTAGTAGAGGCAGCAGCTGCGCCGCCGGAAGACGGTGCCGGGGGTGCCGGGGAGGGGGCTCGGGGTGCCGGGGAGGGGGCTCGGGGTGCCGGTTCCGGCGACCGAAGTGCCGGTGTGGGCGCCCGGTCCGGTGAGGGTGCGGGTCCCGGCGACGGAAGTGCCGGTGTGGGCGCCCGGTCCGGTGAGGGGACCGGTGGCGGTGAGGGTGCCGGTGAGCAGGGGGTGGGCGAGGAGGCGTGCGGTCAGTTCCCGGGCGCGGTCGCCCGCCCCGCCGTCGCCGCCGGCGCGTGCCCACCCCTCCACCTGTCGCGCCGCACCGGCCAGCGCGGAGGCCGCGTTGCCCCACAGCAGTCCCGGCGCGAGCCGGTGGCGGGCCCGCAGGGCCGCCGCCAGGGGTTCCAGGTGGCCGCGCAGCACCACGTCCGCGAGCGTGGCCGCGTCCCCGGGCAGCGGGCGCACCTCGGTGAGCCACAGGTCGTCCGGCGCGCTGCCGGCCGGGTCCCAGTGCAGCAGGCACGGATCGAGGTCGGGGATCCGGCCGTACCGCACGGCGCAGCCGAGCGCGGCCGACCACAGGCGGGCCGCGAGCGCCTGGTGCGCCACGGAGGCCGCCACCCGCGTCTCGGGGACGCGGAGCGCGGCGGCCACCCGCCGGACCCGTACGGCCAGGGGGTCGTCGTCACTGCCGGCCCGCGCCGCGCCGGACGGCGGTGCCGCACTGGACGGTGCCGGGCTGGACGGTGCCGCGGCCTGCGCGGGCGGCGAAGTGCCGTAGGCCCGGGCGAGGGTGGGGAGCGGTCCGCGGGGCGGGGCGCCGGTGCGCAGGACGAAGAAGCCGCCGAGCGGGCGCAGCGCCGCGAGGGCTGGGTCGAGGTCCACGAACAGCAGTAGTACCAAGGCTCCTAGGGGTTCCCCGCAGGGGGTGTCCCCCTCCTGTCGCCCACCCAGGGGAGGACGGCCGGGCAGTCGTACTCCATCGGCAGTAGGACCCATTGCGTGCTCAGGGACGACGACGGGAAGAGATCGGCGCGACAGGGTGTTCAGCATGGAAGCCGATTGTTCGCCGATCCGGGGTGACCGCCCCCGTCTCACGCAGAGGAGCGGCTCATGAGCGCCCTCGCGTTGTCCGTGCTCCTGTCGTTCGTGTCCGCCGTGGCCTACGCCGGCGGGGCGATCGTGCAGGAGCAGGTCGCGGTCTCCTCCCCCGGCGAACAGTACGCGCCGCTGCGCCGGCCGGCCTGGTGGGCGGCGATCGCGCTGAACGGCCTCGGCGCACTGCTGCACGTGGTGGCGCTCGCCTGCGGCCCGCTCAGCCTGGTGCAGCCGCTGGGCGCCCTCACCATCGTCTTCGCGCTGCCCATGGCGGCGGTCTTCGTCGGCCGCAGGGCGGGCGCGGCCGCCTGGCGGGGCGCCGTCATGGCGACGGCCGGACTCGCGGGCCTGCTCGCCCTGGTGGGCGCCTCCGGCGAGCACTCCCTCGGCGCCGCCCAGCGGGTGGGCCTGGCCGTGGTCACCGGCGGGGTGGTGACGGCCCTCACGGCCGCCGGGCGGGCCGCGCACCGGCATCCCGCGGTGCGCAGCGTACTGCTCGCCACCGGTTCCGGTATCGCCTTCGGCATGTCCTCGGTGTTCACCAAGACCGTGGCGGTGGACTGGAGCGACGGCGTCTCGGCCGCCGACCTGCCGTCCCTGGCGGTGATCGGCGTCCTGGCCACGGCCGGCATCCTGCTCTCGCAGGCGTCGTACCGCGGCGGTGGCCTCGCCGCGCCGCTGGCCACGCTGACGGTGGTCAACCCTGTGGTGGCCGCCGCGGTCGGCATCACGATGTTCGGCGAAACCTTCCGCCACGGCACGGCGGGCACCGTCCTCGCGCTCGGCTGCGGCGTGGTGGCCGCCGGCGGCCTGATCCTGCTGACCACGGAGCGCATCGAGCGCACCTCCCCGGTGGTGCCGGAGGCCGGGCGCGTGCCCGCGCGGACGGCACCGGAGGTACCGGTCTTCTCCGCCGCCCCGTCCGGGCGGGGTCCGGGCGCCGTTCCGGCCCGCGTACGGGTGGCCACCGTGCCGGTGACCGCGGAGCGGGAGCCGTCCGGGGAGAACGGACCGCCCGTGCTCCTGGTCCCGTTCTGCGGCGGCGCCTACCGCGCCGAGCCGTACGTCCCGGTGCCCGCCCTCGACCGGCACCGCACCCGCGTCCGATCCTGACGCGTACGCGACGCCGCCGCCACGGACCGCGAGGCCCGGCGCGCGAAGGGGCCCCACGCGAGGCGCGGGGGCCCATGCGAGGGGCGGGGGCCCATGCGAGGGGCGGGGGCCCACGCCCACCAGGCGCGCGGGCGGGCCGCACCGCGCCGCGCGGGCGCACCCCCGTGCACGACTCCGCTCCGGCCCTCAGCCGGCGGTCAGAGGCGGACCCCGCCGGCCCGGAGGTAGGCGACCGGGTCGACGTCCGTGCCGAACCCGGGGCCCGTCCGCACCTCGAAGTGCAGATGCGGCCCGGTGACATTGCCCGTGGCGCCCGAGCGGCCGATGCGCTGGCCGGCGGAGACGCTCTGCCCCTCGCGCACGGAGATCGCCGACAGGTGGCCGTACTGGGTGTAGCGGCCGTCGGCGTGATGGACGACGACCTGGTAGCCGTACGATCCGCCCCAGCCCGCGGCGACGACCCGCCCGGCCCCGGCGGCCCGCACCGAGGTGCCCGTGGGCACCACGAAGTCGACGCCGGTGTGGTAGCCCTTCGACCAGTGGACGCCGCCGACGTGGTAGCCCGTGCCGACGTGGCCGCTCACCGGGGCGACCAGACCGTGCGCGGCGGAGTGGCCGCGCGACCTGTGCGTCTCCGTCCTGCCCGCGGCCCCGGTCCCCGAGGCGCGCCCGGCGGTCTTGGCGGGCTTGGCGGGCTTGGCGGCCTTTCCGGACCGGGCGGGCTTCGCCGCCTTCCCCGGTGCGGCGGGCCGGGTCGCCGTGGAGGTCCGCTCGTGCGGCGCGGGCGCCGTGCGGGAACCCGGCCGCAGCGCCAGGCGCTGCCCCGGCAGGATCAGGTCCGGGTCGTCGCCCACGACCGCGCGGTTGGTGTCGTACAACTGCCGCCAGCCACCCCGGACATGACGTTCCTCCGCGATACCGGAGAGGGTGTCGCCCCGGACCACGGTGTACATCTCGGCAGTACCGGCCCGGGACTGCGGCGTGGTCTGCGGCCGTACGTCGGCGCCGTCGCGGGCGGCGGACCCGGCGGAGCCCGCTGTGCGTGCCTTCTTCGCCGTGGTCCGCGCGGGCGCCGCGTCGCCGTGCGCGCCCGGCGCCGCGTCGTCGCGGGTCAGGCCGGCCCGTACCGAGCACACCGGCCAGGCCCCGGGTCCCTGCCCGTCCAGTACCTTCTCCGCGACGGCGATCTGCTGCGCCCTGGTGGCCAGGTCCGCGCGCGGTGCGTACCGCGTCCCGCCGTACGCCTCCCACGTGGACCGGGTGAACTGCAGCCCGCCGTAGTAGCCGTTGCCGGTGTTGACGCTCCAGTCGCCGCTCGACTCGCAGGCGGCGACCTTGTTCCAGGTGGCCGAGTCGGCCGCGTGCGCCGCGCCGGCGCCGATCAGCGGGATCGCCATTCCCGCGCCGCCCGCGGTGATGGTGAGCGAGGCGCGGTTGATCCTGTTCGGCTGGTACCGGCGGTGCCGGCCGCGTACGGCCATGTCCGATCCCCCTCGGCATGCGTCAGGAGGGGCAAAAGTAAGCGCGGCGAACAGGCCATGACAAGACGGCTATCGGCCGCTTCGCCGCCCCAAGTGGCCGGTACCGGACCCGCATTGGCCGAATGAACCGCGTCCGTACTGAGCCGCCGGGCACCTGCCGTGCGTAATGAAGCGTGCCGGTACGGCGAACATGCGGTCGCCGTACCGGCACGTCAGGATGGTCCGAGGGCCATCAAGAGCAATACTGACGGCACGTTCCACCGGAAGTTCCACCCGAGGTCCCCCGAGGTCCCCCGAGGTCCCCCGAGGTCCTCCGAGGTCCTCCGAGGTCCCCAGAGGTCCCCCGAGGGTCCACCTGATGATCCACCGGATTTTTTGAGGAGCAGGCGGTATGAGCACTACAGCCCAGATCGGCGTCACGGGACTCGCGGTCATGGGCCGCAACCTCGCCCGCAACTTCGCGCGCAACGGCTACACGGTCGCCCTGCACAACCGGACGCCGTCCCGTACGCACGCCCTGGTCGAGGAGTTCGGGCACGAGGGCGAGTTCGTCCCCGCCGAGACCGCCAAGGAGTTCGTCGCGGCGCTGGAGCGGCCGCGCCGCCTGGTCATCATGGTGAAGGCGGGCGATCCGACGGACGCGGTGATCCGGGAGTTCGCCCCGCTCCTCGAGCCCGGCGACATGATCATCGACGGTGGCAACGCGCACTTCGCGGACACCCGGCGCCGGGAGCGGGAGCTGCGCGAGCAGGGCATCCACTTCGTGGGCACGGGCATCTCCGGCGGCGAGGAGGGCGCGCTGCACGGGCCGAGCATCATGCCGGGCGGCTCGAAGGAGTCGTACGAGTCGCTGGGCCCGATGCTGGAGAAGATCTCCGCCAAGGCGGCGGACGGCGCGCCGTGCGTCACGCACATCGGCCCGGACGGCGCGGGTCACTTCGTGAAGATGGTGCACAACGGCATCGAGTACGCGGACATGCAGCTGATCGGTGAGGCGTATCAGCTGCTGCGCGACGTGGCGGGGTACTCCCCCGAGCAGATCGCGGAGATCTTCCGCACCTGGAACACCGGCCGGCTCGACTCGTACCTGATCGAGATCACGGCGGAGGTGCTGTCCCACGTGGACGCGGCCACCGGGAAGCCGTTCGTGGACGTGGTGGTGGACCAGGCCGAGCAGAAGGGCACGGGCCGCTGGACGGTCCAGATCGCGCTCGACCTCGGGGTGCCCGTGTCGGGCATCGCGGAGGCGGTGTTCGCGCGCTCCCTGTCGGGGCACGCGGCGCTGCGGGAGGCCTCGCGCGGGCTGGCCGGCCCCAAGGCGTCCCCGCTGCCGGAGTCGGAGGCGGCGGCGTTCGCCGACCGGGTGGAGCAGGCGCTGTACGCCTCGAAGATCGTGTCGTACACGCAGGGCTTCCACGAGATCGCTGCCGGCAGCGAGGAGTACGGCTGGGACATCGACCTCGGCGCGGTCGCCTCGATCTGGCGCGGCGGCTGCATCATCCGGGCGGCCTTCCTGGACCGCATCCGCTCCGCCTACGACGCCCGGCCGGACCTGCCGAGCCTGCTGTCCGACGAGACCTTCGCACGGGAGATCGCGCAGGCCCAGGACGACTGGCGGGAGGTGCTGGTCGCCGCGACCCGCCAGGGCGTGCCCGCCCCGGGCTTCTCGGCGGCGCTCGCCTACTACGACGCCCTGCGCGCCGAGCGCCTGCCCGCCGCCCTCACCCAGGGCCAGCGCGACTTCTTCGGCGCGCACACCTACCGGCGCGTGGACCGCGACGGCTCCTTCCACACGCTGTGGGGCGGTGACCGCTCGGAGGTGACGGCGTAGCCGGCGGTACGGCCGTGGCCGGGTGCGCCGGCGGTGGAGCCCTGGCCGGGTGCACGGGCGGTGGAGCCGTGGCCGGGTGCGCCCGCGGTACGGCCGTGGCCGGGTGCGCCCGCGGTACGGAGTGACGACGGGTGGGCGGCCGCGGGGCCGCCCACCCGTCGTCGTCTCAGGTCAGGGGCGGTCCCGGCTCGGGGTTCGGCACCGGTTCCGGACCGGGCGGGACCGGCGAGGGAGGAGGCTCGGGAACCGGGCTCGGGGGCGGGGTCGGCACGGGCCCCGGCGGCGGCCCGGGCACGGGATCGGGGCCGGGCCCGGGAGGACCGGGAGGCGGCGGGGTCGGACCGGGGCCGGGGGGAGGCGGCGTGGGAGCCGGGCCCGGAGGGGGACCGGGTGCCGGGGGCTCCGGCGCCGGGGACGGCTCGGGGCCGGGGACCGGGTCCGGCCGGGGATCCGGATGCCGCGGGTCCGGACCCGGCGTGGGCCCGGGCGGCACGGGGTCGGGGTACGGGTTCGTCATGGCGTCCTCCGGCCAGTCGATCGAGGTCGGCTCTGGACTACTCCCCGCCTACCCGTGCCCCGACCGGCCAGTCACCCGGCGGCGCCACGGCGAGGACCCGGGTGGCCCCAGGGCGCACCGGCGCCGCGACGCGCCCGGCGTACCCACAGCGAGCGCGCGGCCGGGCCCGCGCCACAGGCACAGTCGGGCCCACACGGCGCGCACAACCCGGCAGCGCAGCCACGCGCCCCGGCTGCCCGGCTCCCACGGGAGCGGAGGTGCGGGATCGCCGACCGCGGCCGGCCGCGCCCGCCACGGATCGGACCGAAGCCGCCGCGGATCGGATGGAAGCCGCCGCGGATCAGGCCGAGGCCGCCCCCAGCGCCCGTACCGCCGCCGCCAGACCCGGGCCCGGGCTGGACAGGACCGGCACGGACGTCGTCGTCAGCTGCCGGGCCGGGGCCATGGACGCCTGGGCGAGGACGATCGCGTCGGCCCGCGTCACCGTGTCGGCGGCGGCCGCCACCGCGCGGACGTACGCCCCGGTGTCACCGGCCTCGAAGTGCGCCCAGGCCCCGTCGGCGAGCAGGGTGCGGACGCCGACGGGACGCCCGGCGCGCCGGGCCTCCTCCTCCAGGAGCGCGACCGTCGGGGCCACGGTGCTCTCGAGGGCGGCCAGGACGACGATCCGCCGGCCCGCCGCCACGGCCCGCGCCGCCATCGGCCGGTCCACCCGCAGCACGGGAACCCCGGCCCCGGCGCGCTCCGCTTCACCGCCGATCGTCGAGCAGGTGCACAGCACCGCGCGGGCGCCCTGGGCGACGGCCTCGTCCAGCACCGCCCGCAACTCGTCCCGCACCGCCTCCGGACCCTCGCGGCGGGCCCGCAGCAGCAGCCGCTCGTCGACGAAGTGCCGTAGCTCCAGGCCGGGATGGGCCTCGTCGCGCAGGGCGTCGAAGACCGGGACGTGCACGGGCGAGGTGTGCAGGAGGGCGAGCACCGGGGGCCCGGGCGCCGCGCTCAGAACCGCTCCGGGTGGGCCGCCAGCCAGTCGCGGGCGGCCCGGAGCAGCGCGGGGTCGGCGGCCGGGACCTCGTCGCGGTGGCGTTCGGCCCACTTGACGACGTAGGGGCACAGCGGCGCCACGGGGACCCCTTCGCGCCCTGCGACGGCGTACAGCTCGCGGGCGAGTGAGCCCGCGATGCCCTTGCCCTCGTGGGCCGGTTCCACGATCGTGTGCACGGGCACCAGGGCGCGTTCGGGCGCGTCCAGGACGAAGTACTCGACGTGGCCCACCACTTCGCCGTCCGCGCCGACCGCCTCGAGCCGGCCGGCCGCCCGGTCGTCGCGGATGTCGAGGTCACTCATGGCACGCTCCCTGCTCGATGCGCCGGCCGCGTTCCGCCGCCGGGTGCCCCGCTCAGGCCGGGACGACGGCCTGCGGGCTGCGCTGCTGGTCGGTGCCCGGCACCGGCGCGGAGGGGTCGGCGCCGAGCTCGACGATCCGGTTGTCGGCGTCCACGTGCACCACACGCGGCTTCAGGGCCCGCGCCTCGGCGTCGGTGACCTGGGCGTAACTGATGAGGATCACCAGGTCGCCGGGGTGGACGAGGTGGGCGGCGGCGCCGTTGATCCCGATCACACCGGAGCCGCGCTCCCCCTCGATGACGTACGTCTCCAGCCGCGCCCCGTTGGTGATGTCCACGATGTGGACGAGCTCACCGGGCAGCAGATCCGCCGCGTCCAGCAGATCGGCGTCGATGGTCACCGATCCCACGTAGTGCAGGTCGGCCTGGGTGACGGTGGCGCGGTGGATCTTGGACTTGAACATGGTACGCAGCATCGGGACACTCCCACAACTAGGCTCCCTGCCTGCGTTTTTGCAGGTCAAGGGCTGTTTCCACACTCTACAACGAGTCGCACGTCCGGGCAGCTCTCCCCAGGTTTTCCATGACTCGCGCTGACCACTTGCCGACTTTTCTGACGTATCGTCAGGCCCGTGGAGGAGGCCTCATCCACTCTGGCGGACCCACCGTGACGACGGCCCAAGCCTACGCAGCACCCCCCGGAGGACGTCCGTGATCACCGTCACTCGGACGGTCCGGACGGTACGGCGCCCCGTCCGCCCGGCTTCGAAATTCGTTCAGCCGGGGGCGGAGTCGCTGCGCGGGCGGTCGCCCTTCGGGGAGGCGCCCTCCGTGTCCGTGCCGGCCCCGCTGTCCAGCCCGGCGACCAGCCGGACGGCCTCGTCGGCGACGTCCTCGTCCGCCACGACGTCGTACCGGCTGGGCTCCATCGAGCGGATGGAGGCGAAGTCCCGGCGGCCGCCCTGGGCCGCGTGCAGCAGCATGCCGAGCAGCGCACCGACGACCGCTCCGAAAATCAGCCCGTACAGGGCGAGGAGCAGACCGGAGACGACCGGGTTCAGCCAGTCCAGCAGGCCGAAGATCCAGCCGACGAGCGCGCCGGGCAGTGCTCCGGTGGCCGCCCCGTGGAGGGCGGCCTCGCCGTACCCCATTCGGCCGATCACCCGTTCGACCAGGCGCACGTCCTGACCGATGATCGCCACCTTCTGAACGGGAAAGCCCTGGTCGGCGAGGTGATCAACGGCACGTTCCGCTTCCTGGTACGTCGAGTACGAGGCAACGGTCCTGCGGGCCTGCTCGGTCATGGCCACTTCCTTCCGCCGGAGGACCGCCGAGTGGTCCCGACACGACCCAGAGTGGCTGTTCGCCCGGTCACCCCGCCTGCGCCCAGCGGGTCAAAAGGTGGCATCGGCGGTCGGTCTGCGAGGACAGGAGGCGGTGGAACGCCCGGACTCCACTTGACAGCGTCTCCGTGTGCGCACGCCGAGTAGGGCAGGACGACATGTCGCGCTCTCAACAACTGTGCACGCCTCAATGAGCCGCGGACGCGCAGCGCACGCAGGTTTTCGCTGCCGGGCGAACTTCGAGGCGCTCCGCCGGAATCGGCTCACCGCAATGCTCGCAGCGCCCGTAGTCGCCTCTCTCCAACCGCTCCAGGGCGTGATCGAGGTCGTTCAGATGCTCGCGCGCCTGGGACAGCAGGGCGGCGACGTGCGCCCGTTCGAAGGCCGTGCTCGCCCCCTCCGGGTCGTGCTCGTCGTCAATGGCCACCAGTGCGTTCGCCTCGACGATCCCTTCGAACTCGCGGCTCAGGGCGGATATCTGCTGCAGCGTGCCGGCACGGTCGGCCGCGAGCAGCGCACGCGTCGACTCGCTCTGGCGTGCCGGAAAGGCGGCATTACCGCATGGATCGCTCATATCGCAGGAAACCTCCTTCTTGTGCCGAATTCCCGGGTGTCCGGGCGCGACAGCCTCAGCGATGACGTGGGCGGCCACGCTGGTACTGCTTCGGCCACGGGACGTCGTCACCGAGCACGTGGGCCGCGCGGAGCGGCCAGGTCGGGTTACGCAGCAGTTCGCGCGCGAGCATGATCGCGTCGGCCGAGCGGTCCACGAGGATCTGGTCGGCCTGCTCCGGTGCGGTGATCAGGCCGACCGCGGAGACGGGCAGGGCCGCGCCTTCGCGGACGGCTCGGGCGAAGGGCACCTGGTAGCCGGGCTCCACTTCGATGCGGGCGTTGGGGACGAGCCCGCCGCTGGTGACGTCCACCAGATCGACGCCGTGGGTCACCAGGTGGCGCGACAGCTCGACCGTCTCCTCCGGGGTCCAGCCGCCGTCGGCCCAGTCCGTGGCCGAGAAGCGTACGAACAGCGGGCGGTCCTCCGGCCACTGCGCCCGTACGGCGTCGGTGACCTGGACGAGGAAACGGCTGCGCCCGTCGAGGTCGCCTCCGTACTCGTCGCTGCGGTGGTTGGACAGCGGTGACAGGAACTGGTGCAGCAGATAGCCGTGCGCGGCGTGGATCTCCAGGACCTCGAAGCCGGCGGACAGCGCCCGCGCGGCGGCCTCGCCGAAGGCCCGGACGAGAGCGCGGATGTCGTCCGTGCCGAGCTCCCGTGGGTCCGGCCAGTCGCCGAACGGCAGCGGTGAGGGTGCCACCGTCTGCCATCCACCGGCCTCCGGTTCGACGTACATGTCGCCCTCCCAGGGCGGTGCCGTCGACGCCTTGCGGCCGGCATGGGAGATCTGGATGCCGGAAATGGCTCCCTGCCCGTGGACGAAGTCGGTGATCCGCTTGTACGCGGCGGCCTGCCCGTCGTCCCAGATGCCGGCGTCGGAAGGGGTGATCCGGCCTTCGGGTTCCACTGCCGTGGCCTCCTGCATGACCAGGCCGGAGCCGCCGCGTGCCAGGGAGCCGAGATGGACCAGATGCCAGTCCTGCGGATAGCCGTCGACCGAGCTGTACTGGCACATGGGGGCCACCCAGGCGCGGTTCGGAAAGGTCGTGCCGCGGAGGGTGATCGGCGTGAAGAGACGGCTCATCGGAGGCCTCGCAGGAGGGGCGGGGACGACGGGTGCCCCGCAGCCGTCGAGCCGTGAGACGGCCTGGGCTCCTGCGGGGCGCCCCTCGCGGTGGGTGCACCCGGGTACCCGGCCGCTCGTGGCACACACCACCGGCCGGGACGTGGTCACCCGCGCATCCGGCCACGGCGGGTGCTGCGCAACCGGCCCGGCCTGGAGCGCCGGACGGGCCTGGAGCGCCGGACGTAGGATTGGCAGAGATTCGTCGCACACGAACCGCTGCCGGTGAAACAGTGAAAAAAGGTTGATTCTCTCCCATCGGCTGAGGCCGGTTCGTGCGACCTGCCGGGCACACAGGCATGGCCTCGACAACGATGACGACGAAAGCCGTGCATCCCTCGCCGTGGTCCCGGGAGCCGCGCATCGGAAGCCGGCCTCGATCACGCACCGCACACCGCGAGGAGCCTGCTCGTGTCGAACCGCCTGTTCAGTGATCGCGCAGATGCCGGCCGGGTCCTCGCCAAGCTCCTGGAACGCTACCGCGGCGATCCCGATGTGATCGTGCTGGGCCTGCCGCGCGGCGGCGTTCCGGTGGCGTACGAGGTCGCCACGGCCCTGGGTGCCCCACTCGATGTCTTCCTGGTCCGCAAGCTCGGCGTGCCCGGTCAGGAGGAGGTGGCGATGGGAGCCCTCGCGGACGGCGGAGTGGTGGTGCTCAACGAGGACGTCGTCCGCGGCCTGGGCCTCCTGCCGGGCATGCTGCGCGGCGCGGTCGAACGGGAGGCCCGGAAGCTGCTGCGCCAGGAGCAGACCTATCGGGAGGGGCGGCCCGCGCCCGAGCTGGAGGGCCGTACGGTGATCCTGGTCGACGACGGCCTTGCCACCGGGGCCAGTATGCGCGCCGCGATCCAGGCCCTGCGCCGCCACCGGCCGGCGCGGATCGTCGTCGCGGTGCCCGCCGCCCCCGAGTCGACCTGCCGCGAGCTGGCCGACATGGCCGACGACGTGGTCTGCGCCACCACCCCGGCGCCGTTCTTCGCCGTCGGCGAGTCCTACTGGGACTTCCGCCAGATCACGGACGAGGAGGTGCGGGAGCTGCTGCGCCGGGCGGCGGGCAGGCCCGTGGAACCGGCCGAGGAGGGCGTGAGCGAGGTCGCTCTCATCAGCGCCGAGGCGATCCCCGTCGAGGACGGCGTACCCAGCGACGAGGCACTGTTCGACCTCGTGGGCAACGCGCACTTCGTCCTGATCGGCGAGGCCTCACACGGCACGCACGACTTCTACCAGGCGCGCGCCCGCATGACGCGGCGGCTGATCGAGGAGAAGGGCTTCTGCGCGGTCGCGGCCGAGGCCGACTGGCCCGACGCCTACCGGGTCAACCGCTACGTCCGGGACCGCGGCGACGACGTCACGGCCGAGGAGTCACTGCGCGGCTTTCAGCGGTTCCCCACGTGGATGTGGCGGAACACTGCCGTACTGGACTTCGTCGGATGGCTGCGGGACCACAACGACCGGGTCTCCGGCGGCGAGAGCGCGAAAGCGGGCTTCTACGGTCTCGACCTGTACAGCCTGTACCGCTCGATCGAGGAAGTCATCAGCTACCTGGACCGCGTCGATCCGGACGCGGCGAAGCGGGCCCGCGAGCGCTACGCCTGCTTCGATCACTACAACACCGACGGCGACGCCCAGGCCTGGGGGTTCGAGGCCGCCTTCGGAGCGGGTGAGACCTGCGAGCAGCAGGTGATGGACCAGCTCATCGAGCTGAAGCTCCATGCGGTGCGCTACGCACGACGGGACGGACTGCTCGCCGAGGACGACCAGTTCCATGCCGAACAGAACGCGCTCACGGTGAAGAACGCGGCCGAGTACTACCGGACGATGTTCGGCGGGCAGGTGTCGTCCTGGAATCTGCGTGACCGCCACATGGCCGAGACCCTGGAGGCGCTCGCCGAGCATCTCGGCCACCAGCGGAGCAGCCCCGCCAGGATCGTCGTGTGGGAGCACAACTCCCACCTCGGGGATGCCCGGGGCACGGAAGCCGCGCTCCGCGGCGAGCTCAACGTCGGCCAGTTGGTGCGGCAGGCGCACCCTGGTGACTGCTGCCTGCTGGGCTTCACCACCTACACCGGCACGGTGACAGCCGCGGACGACTGGGGAGGACCGGTCATGCGCAAGGCGGTGCGCCCGGCACTGGTCGACAGCGTCGAGGACATGTTCCACCAGGTCGGCGAAGAGGAGTTCCTGCTGTCGTTCCACCGGACGCCCCTGGCCGCCGACACGCTGCGCAAGGCGCGCCTCGAGCGGGCGATCGGCGTCATCTACCGGCCGCAGACCGAGCGGCAGAGCCACTACTTCCGCGCGCGCCTGTCGGACCAGTTCGACGGTGTCATCCACATCGACGGGACCCGGGCGGTCGAACCCCTGGAGCGCACGGCCGAGTGGCAGGAAGGCGAGGTCCCCGAGACCTACCCGTTCGCCGTATGACAGCTGCCGCCGCCCTACGTGGCACCGGAGCCGCCCGCGCCGTGCCAGGGCCCCGCACCCTGAACCACACTCCGGGCGCATGCCTCCTGTGCCTCCTATGCCTCCTTCAGAGCATCTCCAGGGCCGCGGGCCCGCTGGGCGGCGGGAACGCCTCGTCGAGGGCGTCGAGCGCCTCGGCGGGAAGGTGGAGGTCCACTGCGCCGCGGTTCTCCCGAACGTGGTCGGGTGATCCGGAACGCGGGATCGCGGCCACCCCCTGTTCCAGCACCCAGGCGAGTGCCACCTGGGCCGGCGTGGCTCCGAGGGCCCGGGCCACGGCACCCAGAGCCTCGACGTTCAGCAGCCGCCCCTGCTCGATCGGGGAGTAGGCCATGACCGTCACCCCGGCCTCGCGGCACCAGGGGAGCAGATTCCACTCGATGCCGCGCCGGGAGAGGTTGTACAGCACCTGGTCGACGGCGACGGCGTCGCCGCCGGGGAGGGTGGTCAATTCGACCATGCCGGCGACGTTCAGATTGCTCACGCCCCAGTAACGGATCTTCCCCGCCTCCATCAGGTCGGTGAATCCCGCAAGGGTCTCCTGGAGTGGCCACCGTCCCCGCCAGTGCAGAAGGTAGAGGTCCAGCCGTTCCGCACGGAGCCGCCGCAGGCTGCCCTCGCAGGCGGCGACGGTGCCTTTCCGGTCGGCGTGGTCCGGCAGCACCTTGCTGACGAGGAAGACCTCCTCCCGGCGTCCCCGGACGGCCTCCGCGACGAGCTCCTCGGCCGCGCCGTCGCCGTACATCTCCGCCGTGTCCACGACGGTCATGCCCAGGTCCAGGCCCAGCCGCAGGGCGGCGATCTCCTGTGCACGCCGGGCCGGGTCCTCGCCCAGGTACCAGGTGCCCTGCCCGAGCGCGCCGATCACCTCACCGGAGGGGAGTGCGATCCCTCGGGCCGGTTCCGCAGACATGTCGTGCCTCCCGTCTGCCGGCGGCGTCGGACTCACGCCATGGCGGCCGCGAAGGGCCGGCGGTCCGCGGGGGTCACGCACCGCGCCCCGGCGCACACGCGGCGTCCTGACCGCCGGCGCCGTGACGCCGGCGCCGTGCCGGAGGATCCGGGGTCACCCGGCGGATTCGAGGGCCTGGGAGAAGTCCGTTCCGAGCTGCGACATCAGGTCGTTGAACTCCTTCTCGCTGATCGCCTCCCGGAGCACGGCCAGTACGGTCCGCACACCCCGGTCGGCTTCCTCCTCCTTGAGCATGGTGCGTTCGGCCACGCGCCGCACGCTGTCGTGGTGGCCGAAGTGCTCGATGCGGTCCGTGGTTCCCCGGCGCACCGCCTCCACGAGGCCCTCGGGGAGCTCGATGATCAGGTCCCTGGCCTCCCCGGGGCTCAGCCTGTGGGCCAGCGTCTCGAGCGTGGCCCAGGTCAGGTCCGCCGCCTCCTGCCGGCTCAGTCCGGTGCGCTCGGCGACGGTACGGACGAATTCCTGCTCATCCATGCGTCGTCCTCCTTCGCTGCTGTGGTGCGACGAACGGCGCGGACCCCCTGCCAGCCTGCCACGCCGGCCCGGCCCGCGCCCGCGCACGGACGGCGGCGACCACGGCCACCCACAGCTTGGCGCCTGCGTGCACCGTGGTGTGCGGGGCCTCGCCGGTCAGGTTGAGCTCGTCGTATCGCACCGAGGCCAAGAGCCACACCGTGCGCGCGCCGGCGTAGCCGAACCCGGGCCGCGACCGGTGGGGCAGCCCCAACTGCGGGCCCTGGGCCGAGTTCAAGGCCATGAAGAAGGCAGAGGACCCGGGTGCCACAGCTTGCCGTGGCATGGGACGAATCAGCAGGTGTGAGCGGGTCCGGGCGTGGAAACCCGACGTGCCCCGACTCCAGGGAGGCGTCATGGACGCCCATGTCACTGCCCAGGGAAGCCCGATCGCCACGGTCAACCCGTACACCGGTGAGAGGGTTCGTGATTTCCCGGCGCTGAGCGCGGAGGACGTAGGGCGCGCGATCGACGGGGCGCACCGTAGCTTTCCACACTGGCGTGCCCGGTCGACGGCCGACCGGGGGTCCCTCGTGCAACGCGCCGGCCGGCTCATGAGGGAGCGCAAGGAGGAACTGGCGCACCTCCTGACCCTTGAGGTCGGCAAGCTGATCAACTCGAGCCGTGCAGAGGTCGACCTGGCGTCCGACATCCTCACCTACTACGGCGAGCACGGCCCCGAGTTGCTGGAAGAACGACCCCTGCCGGTGCCCGAGGGCACGGCCGTGCTGGTGAACGAGCCGCTCGGCGTCCTTCTCGGTGTGATGCCGTGGAACTTCCCGCTGTACCAGGTCGTCCGGTTCGCGGGTCCGAACCTCGTCCTGGGCAACACGATCCTGCTCAAGCACGCGAGCAGCTGCCCCCAGTCCGCACTGGCACTGGAGCAGCTGTTCGCGGACGCGGGTGCGCCCACCGGGGTCTATACCAATCTCTTCGTACGGGGCAGGGACGTCGGGAAGATCATCGATGACTCTCGAGTGCAGGGAGCGTCGCTGACCGGAAGCGAGCGGGCGGGCGTGAGCCTGGGCGAGATCGCCGGCCGCAATGTCAAAAAGTCCGTCCTCGAGCTGGGTGGCAGTGATCCCTTCATCGTGCTGGACGGTCACAACCTCGAGCGCACCGTGTACGCCGCGTTCCTCGGCCGGATGGGCAACACCGGGCAGTGCTGCGTGGCGGCCAAGCGCTTCATCGCCCTTGCCGACGTCTACGACGCCTTCGTCACCGGGCTGCGTGACCGGATGAGCGAGGTGCGACCGGGAGATCCGGTCGACCCCGCCACCACGCTCGGCCCCTTGTCCTCCGAGGCCGCGGCCGAACTCCTGATGGAGCAGGTTCGGGACGCGGTGGACAAGGGGGCCACGGTGGTGCTGGGCGGCGGGCGGCCCGACCTGCCGGGCGCCTTCGTCGAGCCGACCCTTCTCACCGACGTCACACCGGACATGCGGGCCTACCAGGAAGAGCTCTTCGGCCCCGTCGCCACGGTCTACCGGGTCGCCGACGAGGACGAGGCCGTGGCACTGGCCAACACCTCCCCCTACGGCCTGGGAGGCGCGGTCTTCGCCCACGCCCCGGAACGTGCTCGCGAAGTCGCGGACCGGCTGGAGGCGGGCATGGTATGGATCAACCACCCGACCGCGTCCCGACCGGAGCTGCCCTTCGGCGGTATCAAGCGCTCCGGCTACGGGCGCGAACTCGGCGACGTGGGCATCGTGGAATTCGCGAACCGCAAGCTGGTGCGCTACGTGGACGCCGACGCCCCGATCGACGAAGTGCTGGGCTGACCTGCGAGCCGGGCGCTTCAAGCGGCTGGGGAGTGGACACGGCCCCAGCACGATCCGGGGCGTCGTCAACGCCGTCATCCGGTTCGCCGAAACGTCCCGGACTTGCGGCGCTGCCGGCACCACTCCAATGAGTTCCCGTGGTGTGTCAGCCGTGTCCGCCCATCACGATCTTCCACACTCGGGGCGCCACCTGGAGGTTCAGCCGGTCCTCGACGTTCGCGAGGTCGTTGCCGCTGATGTCGCGGATGCGCTGGAGCCGGTAGCGCAGCGTGCTGCGGTGGATCGCGAGGGCGTAGCGCTCGCGGGAGTGGCGGCGCACCTCCAGGGCGCGCTGCGCCTCCTGTGGATCCTTTTCTCTCGTACTCGTGGGGCGACCGGACCCGTGCATTCCTGACTCGCCAGGCGCAGACGTGGAGCCGCCCGGTCCGTCATCCTGGGGAGTGCTCGCGACTCTTCGTGAACAACGGAGCGGGTGCCTCATGCTGCTCTTGGCGATCAGCGACTCCTCGGTCCGGTGCCGCTCGGGCGATTGTCCGGCCCGGTCGTGCCCAAGTCGATGATCACGGCGACGTACTTCGGCTCGGCGGTCATCGCGATCGTGCCGGACGTGGGTGACCATGACCTCGGCCCTGTCCGCGTGGCAGTTCTCCGTCCTGGTGGCCGTGGTGTTCCTCATCGCCTCCGCCGGTGCGAGCTCGGCCCACTTGACGGTCAGCGAGGTCTTCCCGATCGAAAGCCGGGCGCAGCGGCTGTCCTTCGGCGCCTGTACCCGCCGGCCCGGGCCGGCGGCTGACGGGAGGGATGTGGAAGATGTCCGGTGGTACGGCCACCCGGCCCGCGGCGTTCGTCTTCGACCTGGACGGGACACTCGTCGACAGCGTCTACCAGCACGTCATCGCCTGGCAGCAGGCTTTGAGCGAGATGGGCATCGGTCTGGCGATCTGGCGGATCCACCGGAGGATCGGGATGAGCGGTGGCCTGCTCGTGCAGGCCATGATGCGTGAGACCGGCGTACGGCTGACGCCGAAGGAGGCCGATGAACTGCAGAACGCCCATCACCGCCACTTCGAAGGCTGGACGAACGCCATCCGGCCGCTGCCCGGAGCCGCCGAGCTTCTCCGGACGCTGACGGGTTGCGGCGTGCCCTGGACGATCGCCACCAGCGCCCGCCGGGACGACGCCACACCCATGTTCACCAGACTCGCCGTGCCGCCTGACGTGCCGACGGTCACCCGCGAGGAAGTCGGCCTCGCCAAACCCGACCCCGATCTGTTCCTGGCGGGCGCGGCGCGGCTCGGCATCCCCGCCCGGGACTGTGTCGTCGTCGGAGACAGTGTGTGGGACCTGCTGGCTGCGCGGCGGGCGGAGGCACTCGGAGTGGGGCTGCTGTCGGGAGGATACGGGCAGGACGAACTGGAGCGGGCCCAGGCGTTCCGGGTGTACGCCGACCCCCTCGACCTGCTGCGGCACATCGACGAACTCGGCGTGCGGGACGCGCACGGCGTCTGAGCGCGAGACGTCCGTGCCCGGGCGGTCCGGCATCCGGAGACGGATGAGGACGGCGGCACCGCGTCGCTGAGACCCTGGCGCGCAGGTGAGTCGCGGCGGTTTTCATGACTCCGGGAGAGGCCGTCCCCGGCACGGAGTTCCAGGATGTGATGTCGCAACTGCCGAACGAGTTCCAGAACATCCAGCGTCGGACATCCCGGCACCCGGAGCACGGCTGCGCGCACGCCATGAGAACCGCTCGCAAGCGCTTGTTTGACATTCACCTGGCCGGTGGGAGGCTGGAAAAAGCGGTTGCGCGGCATCTCGCCTCACCGGTGCCGCATTCGAGGACCCGGCGGAGTGGCCGGCCGGCCATGCCTGCCGCGTGTTGACGCGAATTCCATCGACTTTACGACAGGGGAACTGGCGTGAGTACTCGGACGCCCCGCATCAGCTTGCCCTCCCGCGTTCCGGCCAGTGCCTCGCCGACCGGGGACGGCATCATTGTCGGAGACGGCCCGGTGCAAGTGGATGCCTTCATCGACTTTCTGTGCCCGTTCTGCAAGCAGTTCGAAGGGAAGAGCGGGCCGATCCTTGACGAGTTGGCGGCCGAGGCGGCGATCAGTCTCGTCTACCATCCGATGGGCTTTCTCGACGGCTTGTCCACGACCCGGTACTCCTCCCGCGCCTCGGCGGCCTCGGGCTGCGCGTCCGATGGCGGCCACTTCATGGAGTACCTCTACGCGCTGTTCGCCAACCAGCCCCCCGAGAACGGGCCGGGCCTGTCCGATGACGAACTGGTCGAACTCGGCCGCGCGGTGGGACTTGGGGACAGCTCGTTCGCCGCGTGCGTCCGGCAGGGCGTCTACCTGGACTGGAGTTCCTACGTGACGGCGATGGCCGTCCAGCGGGGCGTGGGCGGCACGCCGACCGTGGCGGTCCAGGGGGTCCCGGTGCCGGCCAACCCCCGGACCATCCTTGTCGCGGTCCGTGCCGCCCTCGCCGGTGTCGGAGGATGAGGCGCCCGCACGGCGGCAGCGCCCGCCGGACACAACCGCTGCCCCAGCACCTGGACGATCGCCGCGAACAGCGGCTCATCATTCTCATGGCGTGCGCGCAGCCGTTACTCCGGGTGCCGGGATGTCCGACGCTAGATGTTCTGGAACTCGTTCGGCAGTTGCGACATCACATCCCGGAACTCCGTGCCGGGGACGGCCTCTCCCAGAGTCATGAAAACCGCCGCGACTCCCCTGCGCGCCACGGTCTCATCAACGCCCGCACGCTCACTCACTCGCCGGACGAACTCGGCAACGCCGAATTTCTGGGCGACATCCTCCGGTGGGACCAGCGGCGGGGCGATCTCGGCGGGCAGGACGCCGGCCAAGTGCTTGGCCTCGCCGCCGGTGATCCGCTCGGCCAGCGTCAGCATCGTGGCCCGGGTCAGCTCCCTGGCCTGCTCCTCGGGCACGTGGGCCCGCCGGCTGACGAGCAGGACGAATTCGTCGCTGTCCATGGCGCCTCCAATCCTGCGACCCATCCCAGGTACCGCGCGTGCACTGCCCCAAACGGTGATCGAAATGCCGGCGCGAACCTCGTGGCCGGCGCCGAAAGCGCCGGTCACCTCCCGTCCTCTTCCCGTTCCTCGGTAAAGGGGCGCACCGCGTCCAGCAGGACCCTCAACGCACCGGTGAGCATCCCGACCTCGGCCACGCGCTGGGCGTAGAGGTCCTGCGGGTACTGCCGCTCGGCCTGCTCGGCCCGCTCGGCGACGTTCGTCAGGACATCTTCGGCGGCCTGAGCCGCGGCGCGCAGGGCGGCACGTTCGACATTGCCGGGCACGTGATCTCCCCTGGATTCGGTCGTCGGGCACAGGATTCCCCGGAATGCTTCGACGTCGCCGGCAGCACATCTCTCTCGGCGTCGAAGGCGCCATCGGTCTCCGTGACGCCCCCGAGGGAGGTCCACGCGGCTCGGGCGCGGCGCCGCCCACCGTGGACTCGAGCAATCCGCTCATCCGATTGAGCAGTTCGTCGAATTCAGTCAGGGAGCGCGGCGCCGCACCGGACACCACCCCGAAGCAGCCGAGTACGCGGCGCCGGCTCGGCGGTCGACGACTGCCATGCTGCGCGCCGGGCAGGCGATCCGCATCGGTGCACGGTGACCAAATCGCACGGTCGGAATCGACCCAGCGGGCTGAGACGAGGTGTGCTGACGGGACAGATGGGTGACGCTGCCGGCTGTCGGGGTGCGGCGGGGCGGCGGCCTTCGCGGTACGCACGGCGGTGGGAACCGGCCGCGTGCCCAGCGGGCGCGATCGAGGGTTTCGCGCATATGGTCAGTATGTCCGTCCTCATTGAGCTCGTAGAGGTGGGTGATCCCGACGGCTGCACCAACCGCACCATCCGGGACGTCGCTTACGGAGATGACGACAGCAGGAACTCCTCCTCGCCGACCTGGTGGAACATGTCCTCGACGCTGTCGACGAGTGCCGGGCGCACCGCCTTGCGCATGACCGGTCCTCCCCAGTCGTCCGCGGCTGTCACCGTGCCGGTGTAGGTGGTGAAGCCCAGCAGGCAGCAGCCATCGGGGTGCGCCTGCCGCACCAACTGGCCGACGTTGAGCTCGCCGCGGAGCGCGGCTTCCGTGCCCCGGGCATCCCCGAGGTGGGAGTTGTGCTCCCACACGACGATCCTGGCGGGGCTGCCCCGCTGACGGCGCCCGATGTGGACGGGGCCCTGGCCACGGCCGAGGAGAGCCTGCGCTCGAATCCGCGGGGACGCCCGGAACCCGGCACCCGGTTGATCCTCTGCGTTCGCTGCGGTCCGGCGAACTGCGGGGTGACGGGGCGGTCGCGTGGATCCGGGCAGGACTTGGTCGTTGGGCCGCTCCGACGCTGAAGAACACATCGCGAGCTGGGAGGAACAATGCGGAACGGGACACTGAGCAAGATCGGCACACAGCTGTTGCGTCTGCGCCACGACTCGGCACAGAGCTCACAGGACCGGACGGCGCCGGCCGACTACGGACTGGACCACAGGCAGGTCGCCGAATTCGCCGCCGGCACGCTGGACGCGGAGGGCGAGGCGGCGCTCGCCCATCAGGTGGCGCGACTGCTGCCCTTCCACTGGACCTGGCCCAGCCGGGTCGCGGAGGGGATGTCGCAGATCATGGACCACGTCGGTGATCAGCGCGAGCTGATGGCCTGGCTGGACCGGCACCCGGGCCTGCCACGGCTGGTGGCCCGCCTGTACGTCTTCATGGGCCTCCTCGACAGGTACAGCGCGGTGCCCGCGGTCGTGACCGCGATGCGTGAGTACCGGGAGCGGACACCGTATCCGCCGGGCCTGGAGCCCTACTTGGTGCCTGCCACCGATGACGACACGCTCGCCGGCATCGCTTTCAAGGTCGAGAAACTGCTCGGCGAGGAGCGGACCCGGGAGGCCGTCGAACTGGCCCTGGCCACTGCGGCATGGCTGCAGCAGATCGCGCCGCGCGCGCGGGAACTCAATCCTGAGGTCGGCGACCTGAACGAGCTGATGGGGCAGGCTCGACAGGATATCCGGGCGGCAGCAGCCGACATCTGAACACGACTGTCGATGGGGCGGTACACGACATGACGGTGAAACTGAATGCGAGGGCGTTCAACCATGCAAAGAAACTGATCGAAGAGGGCCGGATCGTCCGGGACGACCGGGACGAGTGGAGCGAGCACCGGCCTTCGGCAGCGGACGAGAATGCCTACCTCGAGGAGCACGGGTTCAACGAGTACGCCAGGTGGTACCTGGGCATCGATGACGAGATGGAAGAGGAGACCAAGGGCCGGTACAAGTTCCCCTACGGGGATTTCGAGCGCGTCCACCGCTGCGGTGTGCTCTCCGCCGAGGTACGCGCCGGACAGCAGAAATACGCGGACATCGAGAACGCCGCCGCGCACCTGCACGGACTGCTGGACGGCAGGCGGGCCGGGAACCGGTGACCACGCCGGGAAAAGTGCGCCCTCACCCGGCCCCCGGCGGCCGGGATCGGAAAGCAGGACGGACTTTGTCCGTCGAACGGCTCTTCGCCCTGAGGGAAGCAGACGCCGCCGCACCGGCAGAGCACTCGGAACGGGCGGTGGCCGGGTCGAACAGCATCGGGGACGATTGACGGCAGAAGCTGTCCAAGGTGCACGGAGGAAGGAACACGCAATGGCCGACACCTCAATGCCCGACCGCGCGGAATGGCAGTCCAAGCTCGACGAGGTCACCAATGCGCACACGGGTGACCTGGTCACCATTGAAGTGGTGGATCCCTCGATCGGAGACCAGCACGAAGTGGAGCGGCTGCCGTTCTCCTACCTCACCTATGATCCGAAGGACGACGTGGTGGTCGTCGCCGTCGGGGGTCAGTCACCGCGTTACCCGGTCGTCCTCCGCCATATGATCCCGCACCCCAAGGATGTCGCCCTCTCCACGCCGGACGTCGCCGAGGCAGCAGTCCGAGTGGTGGACCCGGAGGACACCGCAACCTTGATCACTTTCTTCCCGGCGGAGTCCGGGACTGCCTCCTGAACCAGCCCTGACCCAACGGTCCGGGGCCCGGGCTTCCCTTCGCGCAGCCGCGGGCGCCCACTACCTGGCCGGCCGGCCTGCTTCCTGTGGCCAGGCTGCCGTTACGGCGGTTCCCGTCCTTCTGGCGGCTCGCCTATCTGGGCAGGTGGAACGGGATGGTCGTGATGACGATCTTCGGCAGTGGTCGCAGAGCCCGTCGCAGTCGGGGGGCGGTCCGGTTGTGGAGGACGCGTTGCCACCAGTGACGCACGACGATCTCGGGGAGGATCACGGTCAGCGTGAGATCGGGTCGCTGGTGGTGCAGGGTCTCGATGTAGTGGACCAGCGGGGCGACGATCGCGCGGTGGGGTGAGACGACCACCTCGAGCGGGAGGTGGTCGCCCCAGGTCGCCCAGTAGCCGCGGAAGCGTTCCGCCTCGGTCTCGGTCGGGCTGAGATGCAGGGCCAGGAGAGGTTGTCCGAGGGAGGCCGCGTATGCCAGGGCCCGCATGCCGGCGAGGTCGAGCCGGGCGACGGGCACGATGATCAGGTGGCTGACCTCCTCCGGGCCTTCCTCGCTCTCGACTTCCTCCAGTTCCTCCGTCTCGGGGTCCGCTGCCCTCGGGGGCATGGCGGTCGGCCGCACTCGCGGTCCGGACGCCGGTGCCGACTGCCGGGGCAGTTCGATGACGTGGGGACGCAGGGCGAGGGCCTGGGCGCAGAGGTCGTAGTGGCGGCGGATGCGCAGGGCAAGCAGGACGAGGAGTCCGATCACGAGGACGGCGACCCATGCGCCCTCGGTGAACTTGGTGATGCCCGCGGTGACGAAGACGATGGCGGACAGCAGGCCGCCGATGGCGTTGAAGACCAGGCTCTTGCGCCAGTGGGCCTGATCGCGGTGGCGCAGCCAGTGCACCACCATGCCGGCCTGCGACAGGGTGAACGCGAGGAACACCCCGACGGCGTACAGCGGGATCAGGGACTGCGTGTTGCCGGCGAACCCGACGAAGATGGCGATCGCGGCCAGTGCCAGGGCCAGGATTCCGTTGCTGAAGGCGAGCCGGTCGCCGACGCGCAGGAACAGGCGCGGCGCGTGGCCGCTGCGTGCCAGCAGGAACAGCACGCGGGGAAAGTCGTTGAAGGCGGTGTTGGCGGCCAGCAGCAGGATGGCGGCCGTCGCCGCCTGTACATAGCCGTACATGACTCCGGGGCCGAAGGTACGGCGAGCGAGTTGGGAGAGGACGGTCTCGTTGCCGTGCGGCACCACCCCGTCGAGGTGGACCAGTGCGACCGTGCCGACGAACAGGATGATCAGCAGGGTGACCATCCAGGTCAGCGTCGTACGGGCATTGCGCCACTCCGGCGGGCGGAATGCCGGTACGGCGTTGGAGATCGCCTCGATACCGGTCATGGCCGTGGATCCCGAGGTGAAGGCCCGCAGGACCAGCAGCAGGGTGACTCCTTCCGTGACCGGAAGCCGGGGCGTCGGCATGGACTGGAATCCGCGGCCGGCCGCGTCGGCCAGCCCCACGGCCACAAGCGTGAAGACCGCGATGATGAACGCGTACGTGGGTGCCGCGAAGACGGCACCCGCCTCGCGTACTCCACGCAGGTTCGCCACCAGCAGGACGACGATCACCGCCACACCGATCACCACCGTGCTCGGGGCGAGTGCGGGCAGGGCCGAGGTGATCGCCTCGGCCCCCGAGGCGATCGAGACGGCGACGGTCATGATGTAGTCGATCATCAGGCCGGCGGCGGCGATCACACCTGGCACCCGTCCCAGATTGTCGCCGGCCACGATGTACGAGCCGCCGCCGTGCGGATAAGCGCGGATCGTCTGGCGGTAGGAGACGCCGACGGCGAGCATCATGAAGGCGATGACCGCGGCGACCGGCAGCAAGTAGCGCAGTCCGGCGGCGCCGCCGAGTACCAGCACTGCCAGCATTGCCTCGGGGCCGTAGGCGACCGAGGAGAGGGCGTCCGCCGACAGCACCGGCAGGGCCACCAGTTTGCGCATCCGCTCGACGGCGATCGCGGTGCCCGCGAGCGGAGGGCCCAGCAGCACCCGCCGGACGTGGTGGCCGACGCGTCCGAGCGGCGACGGCGGGGCCTCGGCATCCTCTTCTGCCTCGACGGCGGGCAGGCCGGTGAGGGGTACGAAGCGACCGAAACGCTTCGGGCGCACGGCGTCCGGGTAGCCGCCGAGGTTGGGATCCACCGGCAGCGCGGACCGCCACACTTCGGGACCCTCCAGCACCTGACCCCACTCGCGTCCGACGTGGCGCAGGACCTTCAGGTCTCGCTCACTGAGCGTCGGCAGCAGGGCATCCGGGCTCGGCGCGCCCGCAGCGGAGGCGTCCGCGCTGTCGTTCCCGCCGCCGTTGTCCGCATCCGAAGAACGGCCACGCCCGACTTCCATGCGGATCATGTACCCCTGTGTCGGTGTGGTCGGTCGCTGTGCGGCGTGCCGGGGCTGAGGTCGCAAGCGGTGAAGTCCTTGGTGGAGATCGCCTTGAAGCCTTTCGTGGCCTCACTCCGCTGAAAGCGCCCGGGTGTGAGTCAGTACCCGCACCCGGGCGAGGGCGGAGTGCGCCCGTCAGCCGCCGGCCACGGCGCGCACCGCCTCCTCGACCGGGGTGGACCCGCTGATCAGCTCGAGGATGCGCCCGGCGGTCCTGGGCTCCTGGAGCAGGGCGGCGAGCACCGCAGCCACGTCATCGCGCGGCACCTGGCCGCGGTCGGTGTGCTCGGCGAGCGTGACGCGGCCGCTACCCGGGTCGTCGGTCAGCATCCCCGGGCGCAGAATCGTCCAGTCGAGCCCGGGACGGGAGGCGATGTCGGCGTCCGCCTCGCCCTTGGCCTTCAGATAGGCCGCAAACACCGGATCGGTGCCGGGCGGCGGTGGGCTGTCCACGCCCATCGCGGAGATCACCAGGAAGCGGCGCACCCCGGCGCGCTCGGCCGCGTCGGCGAGGAGGATGGCCGCGTTCCGGTCCACCGTCTGCTTGCGGGCCGCGCCGCTGCCCGGTCCGGCGCCCGCGGCGAACAGTGCCGCGTCGGCGCCGTCAAGGTGGCCGGCCACCGCGTCCACCGAGGTGTGCTCCAGATCGCACACCACCGGTTCCGCACCGTCCGCGCGCAGGTCGCCGGCGTGGTCCGGATTGCGGATCAGCCCTGTGACGTTGTCGCCGCGCGCCGAGAGCAGCCGGGTCAGCCGGCGCGCGATCTTTCCGTGTCCACCCGCGATCACGATGTGCATGGGATCATTCTTGCCACACGCGACCGCTCACGCCCGGCTGCGCGACTGCCGCGGCAGGTCGGGTCCCGCGGTTGCCGCAAAGTCGGCGTACTCGCGCACCGCGTCGGCGCGAGACCACCCGGCGACCGGGTCGCGCCGCAGGTGCTCGGGGATTCGCGGTCGCGTGCCACGCCGACAGGGCCGGGGGCTGCACGAAAAGACTTCACGCGGACAGCGCCACTCCCCCGCGGCGGTGGGCCCAAGGAGCGGGGCCGGCCGCCCCACACCCCGCCACCCGGCCCGCCGCAACGCCGGTGCCCTGACCGTCGGCCGTGCATGATCGGCTCCCGGACTGATCATGTACGGTCAAGGCTACGGTCACGGCCGTGGCCGGTACGACGGGGGGATCTTCATGAGGCGTCGCTGGGTCAAAGTCGTCGCGATCACGGTAGTGGTACTGGCCGTTCTCTTCACGGTCGCGGACCGGGTGGCCGTGCACTACGCCGACCAGGAGGCCACCCGCCTGGCCGCGGACAAGTACGGCTACCGGAACACCACCGACGGGCACCTCGACGTGTCCATCGAGGGCTTTCCCTTCCTGACCCAGGCGTTCAGCCAGGACTTCGGCCACGTCGCCCTGAACGCCGAGAAGTTCACCATCGACACCACGGACAACGCCCAGGGCGGCTACCTGCCGGTCGAGCGGCTCCGGATCGACCTGCACGGTGTGCGGGTGACCTCCCTGACCGCCCGCAGCGCCGAGGCGAACCTCGCCACGGGCACCCTGACGCTCTCGTACGAGGCGCTGTCCGGCGTGGTCACACGGCTGGCGCACGCCGGCGGCCCCCTCCGCATCTCCCAGGCCGAGGGTTCGGCGGGGCAGGCCGCCCGGGTGAGGATCACGGGCACCGCCGGCGGCCGCGCGTCGGACGGCACGGGGACCCTGCTCGCCCAGGGCAACGAGATCTCCCTGAGCCTCCCGGGGGCCGCACGGCCGACGGCGACCTGGCGGGTCCAGCTTCCCGAGAACGTCGGCTTCACCGCGGCGCGCGCCACCCCGGACGGTGTGCGCGTCAGCCTGGCCGGTCATCTGGTGAACCTCGGCTCCTCACGCTTCACCAGGTGAGCCGGCTCCGTCCTGCGGTCCTGCCGCCTCCGCTGCTTCCGCCGCCCGCCCGCCGGCGCAGCCGGTCGCGCCCGCCAATGCCGCATCAGGCAACATTTGCCCTTCAGTCGACGGCGCGGGGATGTGGTGATCCTGTGGCTGCTGGTCGCGCTGCGATGTGCGGACGCCGTGGTCAGATCCCAGGTCCGTAACCGGGGTCTGGCTGCCGGCGGGGGGTCCACCACTCGGTGAGCCCCCACACAGCGAGCGCGAGCGTGGCCAAGGCTACGAGTGCCGCGACCCACGGGCGGTGCACCCATCTGGTGGCCAACGCCCAGGCGAAGAGCGGAACCAGTGCGCCGCCGAGCACGATGAGCGGCAGATCGATGAAGAGTACGCTCAGATCGCGGGCATGGCCCTCGAATCCTCCGTCGATACTGACCGCGGCGCGCGGTGCCCAGACAAGCGGCGCGGCAGTCGCACCGAGGCCGGCGAGTAGGCATCCGGCGCCGCCCTCAGTCTTCGGGTTCATACCCGCGGCCCGTTCCGCGGTTCTCTCGCCCATGCCCGTGATGGACGCGGCGGCGTGGTGCACGGTTCCGACAGAGCGGCCGCGTGTTGTAACAGCGAACGTTTGGCCTGTTGTGATGTGACGCGCCGTCCGGGTGCTGTACCGGGTGGCAGGGGGCGGCCACTCTGTGCTGATGGCGATACGCGTACAGGTCCGAGAGATCGACGATGCCGAGGGCCAGCGGTCACTGCGGATCATCCGCAGGGGCACTGGATCGGTGGTGACCTGGCGGCGGGCCCAGATGGTACTGCTGCCCGCGCAGGGCATGCCGGTGGCGAAGATCGCCGGGGTGACCTTCACCAGCGCCGACCGGGTTCGCGATGTGATCCACAACTTCAACGCCGACGGCTTCGACTCGCTCTACCCGAAATACAAGGGCGGTCGGCCGAAGACGTTCACCCTGCCCGGGCGCCGCGAGATCAAGAGGATCGCCAAGTCCAAACCCGTCGAGCACGACCTGCCGTTTTCCACCTGGAGTCTGTCCAAGCTGGCGGATGTCCTGGTCGCCGAGGGGGTGGTCGACGACATCAGCCACAAGGGCCTGCGCATCCTGCTCCGCGAGGAAGGCGTCTCCTTTCAACGCCTGAAGACCTGGAAGACCTCCCGCGAGAGGCGCACCCAGTTCCTGGAATTCTGCCGCTACCTGCGCGCGCTCTATCCTCCGACCGTGCGGATCGCGATCGTGTGCGACAACCAGTTCACCGCCCTGCGCGGCCTGATACGGCACTAACCGGTCGCGTCGGCCGGGATGACCTGTTCGGTCCAGATGATCTTGCCGGTCGTGGTGTAGCGGGTGCCCCACCGGCGGGCCATCTGGGCGACGATCAGCAGGCCCCGTCCCCCCTCGTCGGTGGTGCGCGCGTGGCGCAGCCGCGGCGCGGTGCTGCTGGCGTCGGAGACCTCGCAGATCAGTCCGCGGTCCCGGATCAGACGCAGGCCGACCGGTCCGGCCGCGTGGCGGATGGCGTTGGTCACCAGTTCGCTGACGATCAGTTCCGTGGTGAACGCGAGGCCGGGGATGTCCCACTCCGCCAGCTTGCGGGCCGCCAGGTCGCGGGCGTGCGCCACGGCGGCCGGATCGCTGGGCAGGTCCCAGGAGGCGACGCGGTCCGGGGCGAGGACGCGGGTACGGGCGAGAAGCAGGGCCGCGTCGTCGGCGGGCGGACCCTTCAGCAGGGTGTCGATCACGCGCTGGCCGGTCTCCGTGAGGGTGGGCAGGGGGGCCGCGAGGGCGTCGCCCAGCCGGGAGAGCCCGATGTCGATGTCCCGGTCGACGGACTCGATGAGGCCGTCGGTGTACAGGGCGATGAGGCTGCCGTCCTCCAGTTCGGTCTCGACGGCCTCGAAGGGGAGGTAGCCGAGGCCCAGGGGTGGCCCGGCGGGCAGTTCCAGAACGCGGGCGGCGCCGTCGGGGGCGACGATCATCGGGGGGAGGTGGCCCGCCCGGGCCATGGTGCACAGCCTGCTGACCGGGTCGTAGACGGCGTACAGGCAGGTGGCGCCCAGGAACGCGGCGCCCGTGGCCTCGCCGTCGGTCGCCGTGGGAGCGTCGAGGTCGTGCGCGCCCATGAGGCCGATGACCAGGTCGTCCAGATGGGCCAGCAGTTCGTCCGGGGACAGGTCGAGGTTGGCGAGCGTGCGCACCGCGACGCGCAGGCGCCCCATGGTCGCCGCCGCGTTGATGCCGTGCCCGGCCACGTCGCCGACGACCAGGGCGACCCGTGCCCCGGAGAGCGGGATCACGTCGAACCAGTCGCCGCCCACACCGCTGGGGGCGTCCGCCGGGAGGTACCACGAGGCCACGGCGAGAGCGGACCCTCCGGTCAGGTCCTGCGGCAGCAGGTAGCGCTGCATGGACCGGGCCGCCGTGCGCTCACGGGTGAAACGGCGGGCGTTGTCGATGCATACCGCGGCACGGGAGACGAGTTCCTCGGCGAGGCGGACGTCGTCCTCCTCGAAGGGGCCCAGCCGCCGGGACCGGGCGAACGTCGCCACGCCGAGGGTGACGCCGCGCGCCTGCACGGGGACCACCATCACCGAACGGAAGTCGTAGTCCAGGAACGAGGCGCCCAGGGTCTCGTCCACGGTCACCCACGGACTGTTGGTGCGGTCCAGGACCCGTTCGACCAGGGTCCTGCTCTGCAGCAGACAGCGGGTCACGGGCGACTCGGGCGCGCGCCGTACCGTTTCCCCGACGGCCAGGGACGCCTCGGGGCATCCGTCACGGACCGACCGCTGGGCCGCGCGGCGGATGACGGGCGACATGCCGACCGGCCCGGGGGCCGGCTCCTCGCCCCTGGTGACCGAGTCCAGCAGGTCGACGGCGACGAAGTCGGCGACGGCCGGCACCGCGTCGTCGGCCAGCTCCTGCGCGGTCCGTGCCACGTCCAGGGTGCTGCCGATGCGCGCGGCGGCGTCATTGAGCAGGGCCAGGCGCTCCTGCGCCCGCCACCGCTCGGTGACATCGATGGTCATGTACCAGACGCCGACATTCCGGTCGTGGCGGTCCTTCATCGCGAAGAAGGAGGCGGAGATCGCGCGGCTCCGGTCGTGCACCGTGTAGCCGGCGCCGCGGTACTCGAAGTCCATCACCGGCGCGCCGGTCCGCAGGACCTCGCGCATCTTCTCCTCGAAGGCGTCGGCCTCGGTCTGCGGCAGCACCTCCGCCATCCGCCGCCCCAGCCGCCGCTTCAGCGGGATCTGGCGGTCCAGCGGCTCGTTCACCCAGACGTACCGCAGGTCGGTGTCGAGGACGGCGATGCCGACGGGCGCGTGGCTGAGGAAGGGGGTGAGCATCAGCTGGCTCACCCCGCCGCCCGGCATCCGCCAGAAGGCCCGTTTCGGAGGCCGGCCGACGAATCTGCCGAAGATCAGGGCCGCTCCCGTGGCGATCAGGACGCCCGGGATCATCTCGTAGACGCCCGACCAGAAGGGGCCGTGCAGCGGCTTGATCACCCGCCACAGCAGCACCGTGACGGCGCCGGACACGATCCCGGCCATGGCCCCCGCCCAGGTCATGCGCGGCCAGTACAGCGACAGCAGGACCACCGGGCCGAAGGCGGCGCCGAAGCCCGCCCAGGCGTAGCCCACGATGCCCAGCAGCTCGCCGCCCCTCAGCGCGATCAGGGAGGCCACCAGCGTCACGGCGACGACGGCGGAGCGGCCCACCCACACCAGTGCCTCGTCCGAGGCGCGCCGCTTGAGGAAGGCGTGGTAGAAGTCCTCCGTGAGGGCGACGGACGACACGAGGAGCTGACTGTCCGCGGTGGAGATGATCGCGGCGAGCACCGCGATCAGCATCACGCCGGCGCCCCATGGACTGAACAGGGTCTGGCTGAGTGCGATGTACACCGTCTGCGGGTCGTTGAGCGGCTTGCCGAACCGCGCGATGCCCAGCAGGCCGACGACGGTGGCGCCGGCCAGCACCACGATCACCCACCCGGTCTCGATCCGGCGGGCCGCGGGGACGGCGCCGGTACTGCGGATGCCCATGAACCGGGCCAGGATGTGCGGCTGCCCGAAATAGCCGAGGCCCCACGAGAGCAACGAGATGATCGCGACGACCCCGAGCGAGCCGCCTCCGGACCACCGTCCGTCCACGAAATCGACCTTGGCGCCCATGTCGAGCAGACTGGGCGTCCTGCTGTTGAGGGAGTCGCGCACCGCGGTGAAGCCGCCGAGCGTCACGATGCCGACGACGGGCAGCACGAGCAGGGCGAGGAACATCAGCGTGGCCTGCATGACATGCGTCAGGCTCACGGCCAGGAAGCCGCCCAGACAGGAGTAGACGACGATCACCAGGGCGGTCAGGGCCACGCCGAGCCGGAACCCGGCGCCGAAGATGTGCCCGAACAGCAGCCCGCCGGCCACCAGCCCGCTGGCGACGTACACGGTGAAGAACACGAGCGTCACCGCCGCCGACACCATCCGGAGCATGCGGGTGCGGTCCTCGAACCGCTCCTCCAGGTAGGCCGACAGGCTCACCGCGTTCCCGGCGCGCTCGGTGTAGGTGCGCAGCCTCGGCGCCACGAACAGCCAGTTGAGGTACGTGCCGAGGACCAGGCCGACCGCGATCCAGCTGCCCCCGACACCGGCGGCGTACACCGCTCCGGGGAAGGCGAGGAACAGCCAGCCGGACATGTCGCTGGCCCCGGCGGACAGGGCGGCGACGAGCGCGGGGAGCCTGCGGCCGCCGAGGGCGAAGTCGGCGAAGGTGTGCGTGCGGCGGTAGGCCCAGAGACCTGTCCCGATCATGACGGCCACGTACACGAGGAACGTGGCCACGATCGGTGCACTCACGTCGGACATACTGCCTCGCCTGCGAGGTTCATGGGCACGGACCTGCGACCGCACGACTGACCGTCGTGATCCCTACTGCACAAATGTACAGATTCCGGTCGCTGTCGGCGGCCGGCGACGCCCGCGCGGGTGCCGGCCCGGGCACTGCGTCCCGCCGAGCAGAGTGTGGCCTCGTGGGTGCCCCGGCCGCCAGGCCCCTGCGCGAGTCGATGTCGCCGTCACGGCCGGACCGGCCGGTGAATATTCACTGTCCGCCGCTTGCCGACGGCGGTCATACTGCCGCGATGGATCCCGTGACTCTCGAGACCGGCCGTCTGGTGCTGCGGCCCTTCACGCCTGCCGACGCGGACGCGGTGTACGAGGCCTGCCAGGACGAGGACATCCAGTTCTACACCCCGGTACCGGTGCCCTACCGGCGCGCCGACGCGGAACGGCTGGTCGGCGAGAAGCTGCCCGCCCAGTGGGCCGAGGACCGGGACTACACCTTCGGCGCGTTCCGCAGGGACACCGGCGCCCTGGTCGGCTCGTACTGCCTGACCCTCGTCAGCCGCGGTGTCTGGGAGCTCGGTTACTGGGCGGTCAAGGAACAACGCGGACGCGGCTACTCGGTGGAGGCCGCCCGGGCCCTGTGCGACTGGGGCTGGGCCACCCTCGACGTCCACCGCATCGAGTGGTGGGCCATGGTCGGCAACACCGGCTCGCGTGCCGTGGCCGAGAGACTCGGCTTCACCGTCGAGGGGACCCTGAGCAGACGCGGCATCGCCAACGACGGCGAGCCGCACGACTGGTGGGTGGGCGGACTGCTCAGGCCCTGATGCCCGGGCCGGGGCCTCACCGGACGGCCTGTGCGGCTGCCGTCGGGCCGCCGGGCCGCCAACCGGGCATCCGCCCGCAGGCGTTCCCGCACCTCGCGCTGATCGACGCGGCCCTGGCTGTCGGCGACGCGCTCGGCGGGCGGAGGTCCGGAGCCGGTCGGTCGGCCGGACCGGCCGGCGGTTCAGCCGTCGTGCCGAACCGGCCGCCGTACCGTACCGGCCGCCGTGCCGCCGTGCCGTCTCAGCCGCCGTGCCGTCTCAGCCGTCCGGCGGCGCGGGGCCGAGGAGTACGAGGGTGTCGCCCGGCTCGGCGGTGACCGGCTCGGCTTCGGTGACCGGGTCCAGCCGGCCGTCGCGTCGCACGACGAACAGGGGTTCGTGACCCGGTGGGGGCGGCGCCGAGGCGGGCCGCACGTGGAAGCGGTCGCCGCGCGCGTGGCGGGCCTCGAGGGAGGGGCGGGCGAGCCGCGGGCCGAAGAGAGTGCCGCTGCCGGTGCGCGGGGCGACCACGCCCTGGCTGCCGGGGGGCGGGCCGACGCGGTGGACCGGGCCGTCGACGCTGTCCTCCATGACCACCGAGGCGAGCGCGTTGAAGTCGTCGTCGTCCGTGAGCAGGTACACCGCGGTGACGCCCTCCAGCCGGGCCTGGGGATCGGTGGCCACCGCCATGAGCTCCCCGGCGGCCGGCTCGATCCCCGCTTGCCTGATCCGCTGCCGCTCCCGGTCGTCCCTCGCCCACATGACCACGTCGACACCGGCGGCGCGCAGGGCCAGGGCGAGGTCGAGGACCCAGGGCTCGCCGCCCACCAGGAGCGGACGCGCACGCGTGGGCCGGGTGATGCCGAGGGCTCCGGCCACCGGCTTGGCGGTCAGCCCGTAGATCACGACGGTGCCCACGATCACCAGGAAGGTGACGGGGAGGATCGTGCCGGCGCCGCGCAGTCCCGCGGCGACGAGCGAGGCCGAGAAGGTCGTGGCGGTGGACGCGGCGACGATGCCGCGGGGGGCCATCCAGCCGGTGAAGGCGCGCTCGCGGGGCGTGAGATCCGTGCCGAGGCAGGACAGCGCGGCCACCAGGGGTCTGACGGCCACGACGAGCACCACGACGAGCACGAGCGTGGGCAGCAGCACCGGGGTGAGGGACTTCGGCGTGACCGTGGCCGAGATGGAGACGAACAGCAGGCCGATGATCAGCTGGACGAGCGTCTCGAAGAACGGCCGGCGTGCGGGCATGTCGAATCCGGGGAGGTTGGCGACGGTCAGTCCGGTGACGATGGCGGCGATGAGCCCGGTGTCGTCGAAGGCCGTGTCGCAGGCCGCGGCCACCGCGACGACGGTGGCCAGCTGGGCGAGCGTGCCGAGCGTCTCGCCGAGGCGGAGCAGCCGCAGCGTGAGCCACAGCAGGGCGACGCCGACCGCGCCCCCGGCGAGTCCGACGGCGAGTCCGGCGAAGAAGTCGCCGAAGCGGAAGTGCCCGCTGTGCAGACCGCCGGAGATGATCGAGTGGGCGACGACCGCGCCGAGGATGCCGCCGACGGGATCGATCAGGGAGCCCTCCCACAGCAGGACCCGCCGCACCTTGTCGGAGGGCCGGACGTGCTCCAGCACGGGCCCGACGACGGTCGGTCCGGACACCACGACGATCACACCGATCATGCTCGCCACGGCCGTCGGCACACCGAGCAGCGCGGGCGCCAGGATCGCGACGGTGCCCCAGGTGAGCAGCACGCCGAGCACCATGAGGCGGAGGACGACGGTGCGTGTCGCGCCCTTGAGGCGGCGCAGGTCCAGTCCCAGCCCGGCGTCGTAGAGGATGAGCGCCACCGCCACCGACACCAGCGGGGAGAAGGCCGGCCCCAGGAGTGCGTCCGGGTCGACGACGTCGGTCAGGGCGCCGGCGGCGAACCCGGCCGGCAGCAGCAGGAGCAGCGCCGGGACGCGCAGCCGGCTCGCCAGGATCTGGCAGCCGACGGCCAGGGCCACGGTCAGGCCGGTGCCCAGGAGGATGTCGTCCTCGCTCACCGGATCCCCACCGTGCGGGATACGCGCGCGGGACGCCGGCCCCCCATGGGTCAGCCCTCGTCACCGGCGCCGCGGCGCAGGTCGGCGTCGGTGAGGCCCTGGAGCTCGCCGTGGGTGTCCAGCCAGTACAGCAGGGCGACCGCGGGCACGACGAGCACGAGGGCGACCAGTGTGACCAGGGCCAGCCAGCGCAGTGTGGTGTGCGCGCCCGCGCCCTCGGCGACGGTCAGCGAGGTCGGGATCAGGTAGGGGCGCTGCGCCATGCCCCAGGCGAGGACGGAGGACGCGACCACGGCGACCGCCGTGACCCGGGACCAGGCACCGGAGGGACGCCGGAGCAGCCACGCGGTGGTGAGCGTGGCCAGCACCGCCACGACGACGAAGGCGAGTCCCACGCCATGGGTGAGCCCGTGCCACACGTGCGGCGCGTCCCCGTGGGTGACGAACAGGGTGACGACGGCGAGCACGGCGACGGCGGCAAGGGCGCCCAGGGCCCGGCGGCGGAAGTACCGGTCCAGGTCCGGCGCGCCGAACCGCCGGGCGTCCGCGGCGAGGAAGACGGCGCCGAGCAGCGCCGCGGCCGCCACGGCGAGCAGGCCGAACAGCAGCGAGGTGGGGTTGGCCCAGGCGTCCGCCGACGCCGTCGTCGTGGCGCTGACCCGGCCGGAGGCCACTCCCCCGGCCGCGGCGCCGAGGAAGAACGGCGTGAGCAGTGAGGAGACGGCGAAGACCGCGCCGTACAGACGGCGGCCGGCCGGCCGCCGGACGGGCTTGCGCAGGGCGAAGCCGGCGCCGCGCAGCACGATGCCCACGGCGGCCAGCGCCAGCGGCAGCCACATGGTGGTGAACACCTGCTGGAACAGGACGGGGAACCCGGTCCACATGATGACCAGCACGAAGATCAGCCAGACGTTGTTGACCTCCCAGACGGGCTCCATCGCGTGGTCGATCAGCCGTCGCGGGCGCCTGCCGCGCTCGGCTCCGCCCGCGGTCAGGTCCCAGAAGCCGGCTCCGTAGTCGGTGCCGCCGCCGCAGGCGTAGGCGGCGACCGCGAGCAGCAGGACGACGGCGACGACCCCGGCGATCACGGCCGGCTCCCGGTGGAGCGCGGCCCGTACGGCATGTCGGTCTCCGGCATGCCGGTATCCGGCGTGTCGGTCTCCGGCGCGTGCTCCGGTGTCTCCTCCGGCCGCCGCGGACCGCCCTCCTCGTCGGCCCGGCGCCAGCGGGTGCGCATCTTCAGCAGCACGGCGAGGAAGGACCCGAACACGAAGACGTACACCACGACGACCAGGCCGAAGGTGACCCACAGGCCGGTGGACCGCGTGGCTGTCACGGCCTCGGCGACCCGCATGTTCTGGTACACGATCCACGGCTGGCGGCCCACCTCGGTGGCGACCCAGCCGCACTCGACGGCGACGACGGAGGCGACGCCCGCGACGGCCGCGCACCGCAGGAACCAGGGCGAGGCGGGCATCCGGCGGCGCGGCAGCCAGGTCGCCGCGTACCAGAGGGCGAGCAGCACCAGCAGGGAGCCGATCCCGACCATGGTGTCGAAGGCCCAGTGGGCGATGGTGGCCTGGGTGGCCGTGGGCCGGTCGCTCGCGGGCACGGAGGTCAGCCCGGTGACCCGGGTGTCCGCGTGGAACCCGGCGAGGACGGAGTCGAGCTGCGGGATCCGGATGCCGCCGGAGACGGTCCCGTCCTCACGCAGCCGGCCGTAGAGGTACTCCGGCTGGTGCGTGTCGGTCCTCCAGACGATCTCCATGGCGGCGAACTTCACCGGCTGCTTGTGGAAGACCTGCCGGGCGATGGAGTCGCCGAGCACGAACTGGACGGGGCTGAGCACCGCGGACAGGGTGAACGGGACGGTGAAGCCGAGCCGGTGGTAGCGGTCCCGGCGGCCGCGCAGCAGGCCCACGGCGTAGACGCCGGCCACGACATAGCCCGCGGTCAGGAACATCGCCACGACGAAGTGCCAGTACTGCGGGCCGAACATGGGCGTGAAGAGCGCCTTCCAGATCTTCACGTCGACGGGGTCGCCCAAGGAGTCGAGGGTGAAGCCCCGGGGGGTGTTCATCCAGGCGTTGGCGGCTAGGATGCCGAAGGCGCCCAGCAGGGCCACGAACGGCAGGGGCAGCCCGAGCAGGAAGTGGGTCCGGGCGGGCAGCCTGCGCCAGCCGTAGAGGTAGACGGCGATGAGGACGGCCTCCAGGAAGAAGGCCCACGCCTCGACCCCGAACCCGATGCCGAAGACGTCCCCCCACCGGCCCATCATGCCCGGCCACAGCAGCCCGAACTCGAAGGACAGCACGGTGCCGGTGACGACCCCGATGGCGAACTGGACCGCCATCACCGCCGACCACCGCCGGGCCAGGAGCAGGGCCGTAGGGTCGTCACGGCGCAGGCCGTGGCCGTGCATGACGAGGGTGATCAGCGGCAGGGCGACGCCCAGGGGCACCAGGATGATGTGGGAGGCCAGGGTGAAGGCCATCATCGACCTGGCCGGCAGCGTCTGCGGCGGCACGTCCGTCAGCAGCTGGACGGTGTGCATGGAGGTCCCTCCCGGGGCCGGACGGGCGGGCCGGGTCAGCCGCCGGTGGCGAAGCCGGGGAAGAGGGTCATCCCGCCGTCGACGTACAGGGTGGTTCCGACCACGTAGTCCATGAGGTCCGAGGCAAGCGCGACGACCGCGTTCGCGATGTCCTCGGGCTCGCCCACCCGGTCGTACGGGATCAGCCGCAGCAGGTCCCGCTCGGCCTGCGGGGTGTCCCAGGCGCTGCGGTTGATGGGCGTCCTGATGGCTCCGGGGGCCACCGCGTTCACCCGGATCCGCTTCGGCGCGAGTTCCTGGGCGAGGGTCTGCATCATCATCAGCACGCCGCCCTTGGAGGCGGCGTAGTTGACGTGCCCGCTCCACGGGATGACCTGGTGCACCGAGCTCATGCAGATGATCTTCCCGGCGGCGCGCGACACCTCCGGTACCACTCCGCGCCGCAGGAACTCCTTGGCCGCCTCGCGCGCGCACAGGAACTGCCCGGTGAGGTTGACGTCGAGGACCTTCTGCCACTGGGCGAGGCTCATCCCGGTGAGCGGGGCGTCGCGCTGCAGGCCGGCGTTGGCGACGAGGACGTCGATCGTCCCGAACTCCTCGACCATCCTGCCCGTCATGGCGACGACCTGGTCCTCCTGGGACACGTCCGCCTCGTACGCCGCCGCGCGCACCCCGAAGGATGTGATCTCCTCGACCACCTGCTCGGCCTCCTCGCGGCCGGCCACGTAGTTCACGACCACGTCGGCGCCGGCCCGGCCCAGGCCGATGGCGGTAGCCCTGCCGATGCCCGAGTTGGCCCCCGTGACCAGCGCCTTCTGGCCCTTGAGCAGGTGGGCGGGGATCACGTTCCGGGATGCGTCTGCGGTCGGACTCACGATGTCCTGCTCCTCCACTGCCTGCCCGTCTCCGGCCGGGTCCGCCGCCCGGAGGTCCGGACCTCAGACAAGCACCGGGCGGGGGCGGCGGCACGCCGGAGCGGGCCCCGTTGCGCTGCGCGGCTGACGGCCTTCGCCCGGCCGGGCAGGCGGGCACCGGCGCGGGTCGGGCCGGCGCACCTGGTCGGTGATCCGCGCGGGCGCGTGTGCGGTTGTCCTCCGTCGTGGGGCACGGGATGCTGAAGGGGGCACGAAGGGGCCAGGTGTCATGGATCGTTTCCCGAATGCGGCGAACGTCGATTTCCACAGTCCTCTGGACCTCTCCAAGGCCGGCGTCGCCGTACTGGACGCCGAAGGCCGCGTGTGCGGCTGGGGCCCCTCCGCCCAGCGCCTTCTCGGACACGCGCCCGAGGACGTGCTCGGCCGCTCGGCCGCCGGACTGCTGGCGGTGGCGCCCGGGCAGCGCCTGTCCGCCCTCTGCCGGGCGCGCAAGCCCCGCAGCACGGTCCTGGACCTGTGCTGCCGCGACGGACGTTCCCTGCGCGCGGCGGTGACGTTCAGCCCGCTGGCGCAGCAGGGCGGCGCCCGGACCGTCGTGGTCGCCGCCGAACTGGAGTCGCTGCGGCTGTGGGAGGCGCAGCTGGCGATCCTGCAGGGGCTGGCCACCGAGTCCTCCGTGGGCCTGACCATGTTCGACACCGACATGCGGGTCGTGTGGGGCAACGCCTCCACCGACGCGGAGCTCGCCGGGATCGCCCAGTACGTCGGCCGGCCCGCCGCCGCGCTGTTCCCCGAGGGCGAGTTCATCTCCCGCCACCATCCCCCGGACGAGGACCAGGTGATGGAGCACGTGCTGGCGACGGGAGAACCCATCACGGGCATGCACTACCGCGGGCGCGCCCCCGCCGACCCGGTCCGCGAGCACGTCTGGTCGTGCTCGTACCACCGGCTGGTGGACGCCCGGGGCGACCCGCTCGGACTGTTCGAGGAGTCCCTGGACATCACCGACCGCTACCGCGCCCAGGAACGGCTCTCGCTGCTGGTGCGCGCGGGCAAGCGGCTCGGCGCCTCGCTGGACGTGCGCCGTACGGCCGCCGAGCTCGCCGACGTCGCGGTGCCGCAGCTCGCCGACGAGGTACTGGTGGACCTGCCGCCGGCGGTCATCGAGGGACGGCAGCCGCCGACGGGATCGGCGCCGGGGCACAACCTGCTGCGGATGCACGGCAGGACGAAGGAGGAGTTCCGGACGACACCCGTCTCCTACCCGCCGTCCTCACCGCAGGCCCTGTGCCTGGCCACCAGCCGCCCCGTGCTCGACACCGTCCCGCCCGGGGCGCGCGGCGGGGCGCGGCGCACCTCCCCGCACTCCTGCCTCTTCGTCCCGCTGCTCACCCGGGACGGGGTCCTGGGCCTGGCGACCTTCCGGCGCATCGGCAACCCGGACCCCTTCGGCTCCGAGGAGCAGACGCTGGCCGTGGAACTGGCCGAGCGGGCCGCCGTCGGCATCGACAACGCCCGCCGTTACACCAGCCAGCATGCGGCGGCCCTGGTGCTGCAGCGGAGCCTGCTGCCGCAGCACCTGCCCGAGCAGAGCGCGGTCGACGTGGCGTACCGCTATCTGCCCGCGGACAGCCGGGTGGGGGTGGGCGGCGACTGGTTCGACCTGATCCCGCTGTCCGGTGCCCGGGTGGGCCTGACCGTCGGCGACGTGGTGGGCCACGGGGTCCACGCGGCCGCCACCATGGGCCGGCTGCGGGCCACCGTACGGACCCTGGCCCTGCTGGACCTCGACCCGGCGGAGCTGCTCACCCGGCTGGACGGCCTGGTCGCGCAGGACTCGGAGCCGCACCCGGACGACGGGCTGAGCGACGACGCGCTCGGGGTGACCTGCCTGTACGCGATCTACGACCCCATCGGCGGCCGGTGCGTCTGGGCGAGCGCGGGCCACCCTCCGCCCATCGTGGCCGACGCCAACGGAGCGGTGGCGCTGTCCGCGCTGACCCCGGGGCCGCCCCTGGGCCTGGGCGGCCTGCCCTACGAGAACGTCGAGCTGAACCTGTCCAGCGGCAGCATCGTTGCGTTCTTCACCGACGGCGTCGTGGAGCACCGGCACACCGACATAGACAGCGGGATCGACCGCCTCGCCCATGTGCTCACCTGGCAGCGGTGCCCCTTGGAGGAACTGTGCGACCGGGCGCTGTCGACCCTGCCGCCCGGACCGCAGGCGGACGACGCCACGCTGCTGCTCGTCCGCGCCAGACGGCTGGACGCCGGCGACGTGACGGACCTGGAGCTGCCGCCGGACCCGTCCGTGGTGGCCCACGCCCGTACGGTCACCGAGCGCCAGCTGGAGACCTGGGGCCTGTCCGATCTGTCGTTCACCGCCGAGCTGGTGGTGAGCGAGCTGGTCACCAACGGCATGCGGTACGCCACTGGCCCGGTGCTGCTGCGACTGATCAGGGACCGCTGCCTGCTGTGCGAGGTCTCCGACAACGCGCACACCGCGCCCCATCTGCGGCGGGCGCGCCGGGACGAGGAGGGGGGCCGCGGACTGTTCCTCGTGGCGCAGATGGCGCAGCGCTGGGGCACGCGGTACACCGCGTCGGGCAAGACCATCTGGGCCGAACTGGCCGTCCCCTAGAAGGTCCACGGGCCGTCCCCTAGAAGGTCCACGGGCTCCGCCCGGCCCGGGAGTTCCCCGCGCCCGGCGCCGGGGCCGGGGCCGGCGCGGCACGGCCGGAGCGCGCCGGCCCGCCCGTGGCGCGGACCTCCCGGAGTCCGGGGTGCAGCCGGCGCAGCCGGCGCTCCAGGCGCTGGTGCAGGGTGAACCAGGAGGCGGGGCAGCCGTGGCACGCCCCGCCGAGCCGTACCGTCACCACCCCGTCGCGGACGCCGACCAGTTCGATGCTGCCGCCGTGGGAGCGGGCGAAGTCGCCGGCCGGCCCGGCGAGGACCTCCTGCGCGGCCGCGTGGAGCAGCGCGTCGTCGGTGTCACGGTCGTCGACGCCGCGGTCGTCGGTGCAGCGGTCGTCGGTGCAGCGGTCGTCGGAGCAACCGCCGTTGGAGCAACGGCCTTCGGAGCAACGGCCTTCGGGCCAACGGCCTTCGAGGGCTGGGGTGTTCGCGGCGCGGGTGCCGACTGGGCGGTCGTCGAGGGTGCGGACCTGCGCGCGGCGGCCGTCCGCGCCGGGGGCGCCCGGGCCGGTGGCGGCGGTCCAGCCGGCGGGGTTGTCGAGGGCGGCGTGCAGCGCGGTGCGGACCCGGGCGCCCTCGCGGCTCCACTCCCGGTCCGCGCCGAGCACGGTCACGACCGCGGCCGGCTCGGCGGTGACGCGGGCCAGGGTGCCGTCAGCGAGCAGCGCGGCCAGCGGGGCGGGGACGTCCGCCAGCGGGCCGGTGACGGTGAGGGTGCCGGCCGGGACGATCCAGCGCAGCCGGTCGGGCCGGCCGGGGACCCGCTGGGGGTGCAGGGGAACCATCGCCCGGTCACCCGCCCAGCGCGGCGGTGACCGTGCGGGCGAGGTACGCCATCAGCCAGGCCAGCACGGTCAGATAGGCCAGGGCGGTGGCGGGCCATCTCCAGGTGCCGGTCTCCCGGCGCAGGACCGCGACGGTGGCCGTGCACTGGAGCGCGTAGACGAACCAGACCAGCAGCGCGGCGACGGTGGGCGCGGTGAAGACCCGCTCCCCCGCGTGCGGCCCGTCGGCGTGGGTCATGGCGCGCAGGGCCCGGGCCGGCTGCTCGGGGTCCTCGGCGGCGGCGACCTGGCCGAGGGTGGCGACGAACGTCTCGCGGGCCGACTGCGCCGACAGCACGCCCACGTTCACCCGCCAGTCGAAGCCCAGCGGGGCGAACACGGGCTCGACCGCGCGGCCGAGGTCCGCGGCGTAACTGTGGTCGACCGTGTAGGCGGACACGGACCGGGAGGCGGCCGGATCGACGCCGGCCGCGCGCAGTTCGGCCGCCGGGTGCAGCGGCAGGTTCAGCAGCAGCCACAGCAGGACGCTGGTGCCGACGATGACGGTCGAGCACTTGCGCAGGAACGAGCGCGCCGAGGTCCACATGGCCGGCAGCACCGCGCGCGGGGCGGGCAGCCGGTAGGGGGGCATCTCCATGAAGAACGGCACCGGCTCGCCGCCGCGGTCGCCGAGCTTCTTGAACACCCAGGCGGCCGCCAGCGCCGACACCGCGCCGAGCAGGTACAGCCCGAACATGACCAGACCCTGGGCGCCGAACGGGCCGACGCCGGCGGACGGGTCCACCAGCAGCCCGATCAGCAGTACGTACACCGGCAGCCGGGCCGAGCAGGTCATCAGCGGGGCGGCCATCATGGTGGCCAGGCGGTCCCTGGCCGAGGGCAGGGTGCGGGTGGCCATGATGCCGGGGATCGCGCACGCGAACGAGGACAGCAGCGCCACGAAGGCGCGGCCCTCCAGCCCGGCCCGGGCCATCACCCGGTCCATCAGGAAGGCCGCGCGGGACATGTAGCCCACGCCCTCGAGCAGCGCGAGGAGCAGGAACAGCAGCACGATCTGCGGCACGAAGACCAGGACGCCGCCGACGCCGCCGATGAGGGCGTCGCCCAGCAGCCCGGCGAGCCAGGGGTTGTCCACGTGCGCGGCGACCAGGCCGGACAGTTGGGAGAAGAGGGCCTCGACGCCGTTCTGCAGCGGGGCGGCCAGGGTGAAGACGGTCTGGAAGAACAGAGCCATCACCGCGAGGAAGACCACCGTCCCCCACACCGGGTGCAGCAGTACGGCGTCCACGCGCCGGGTGACCCGGTGGCGTTCGGGCGGCCGGTAGCCGGCGAAGGCCAGCACGGACTCCACCCAGGCGTCCCGCTCGCCCGGCTCGGCCGGCGGCGCGAGGGCGGGCACCGGCCAGGAGCCGTACCCGGCGAGCCGTTCGCGGACCTGCGCGACGCCCTGGCCGCGGTGGCCGATCACCGGCAGCACCGGCACGCCGAGCGCCTGGGCGAGCGCGTCGGCGTCCAGGCTGCCCTGACGGCGCGCCAGTTCGTCGGTGAACGTCACCACCACGCAGACCGGCAGCCCGCGCGCCAGCACCTGGGCGACGAACCCCAGCGAGCGGCGCAGCGTGGTCGCGTCGGCTACGACGAGCAGCGCGTCGGGGCGGCCCGCGCCCTCGACGCGGCCGTCCAGGACGTCGACGGCGACCTGCTCGTCGGGGCTGACCGGTTCCAGGCCGTAGGTGCCGGGCAGATCCTCCACCAGGCACCGGCGCCCGGCGCTGTGGCAGGTGCCGACGAAGCGGGAGACGGTCACCCCGGGGTAGTTGCCCGTCTTGGCGCGCAGCCCGGTGAGGCCGTTGAAGAGGCTGGTCTTGCCCGAGTTGGGGGCGCCGACCAGGGCGATCCGCGGTGTCCCGTCCCGGGGCGCGCGCGGGGCGCCGGCGCCGGCGGTGTCGTGGCAGCCGGGGCTCACCGCCGCACTCCGACGACGCGCACCCGGGCGGCCTCGGCCCGGCGCAGGCACACCTCGTAGTCCTTGACCCGGTAGACGACGGGGTCGCGCAGCGGCGCCCTGCGGACGACCTCCACCTCCGCGCCGGGTGTGAAGCCCAGGTCGCCCAGCCGGCGGGCGACGGAGGGCGTCCCGTCGGCGGCGACGGCCGCGACCACCGCTCGTGCCCCGGGAGCCAGGTCCGCCAGGGCGACCGCGCCGGGGGGTGCGGCGGCCAGGACGCCGGTGGCCACCGCGCCGCTCTCTCTGCCGCCGTGCGCGTCAACGCCGTTCATTCGTCTCTCCGTACAGGTCTCCGCGCGTCCCGCGCGCAGAGCCGCGCGGTCCGCGCGGCTTCGCGCGTGTCCGCGCGTGTCCGCGCGCACGCGAGGTCCTCGCCGTGCCCGGTGCCACTTCGCGGGCCGTGCACCGCGAGGGTCCAGTGAGGTGAGGCTAGCCTGAGTGCGGCTACGGCGGCCTGGGCGTTCCGGGCCACGGCGAAGGGCCGGTCGGCCCTGGCGCGGGAGCGCCGGGCCGTTCGCGGCGGGGGCTGTTCGCGGAGGGAGCCGGGGCTGTCCGGCGGGGTTCGTTCGCGGCACAAGCCGGGGACGTTCGCGGCACGAGCCCGGGCCGTTCGCAGCACAAGCCGAAACCGTTCGCGGCACAAGCCGGGGACGTTCGCGGCACAAGCCCGGGACGTTCGCGGCGGGCCACCCCGGCCACTCACGGCGGGCGGCCCCGGTGCGGGCCGCCCCGGCGCGCTACACCACCGCCTCGCCGGCCGCGGCCTCACGCGCGTCCGGTGCACCGCCGGCCGCGTCGCCGGCGCCCACGGCGCCCGTGCTCCCGGGGCCCGTGCCCCCGGGGCCCGTGCCCCCGGCGGGCGTGTCTTCGGCCGCCGCCCCGGCACCGGCCGTGGCCCCCGCGATCACGTCAACGGCGCCGTCCGCCGGCCCGTCCGGCTGCTGCTCGAACTGGGTGCGGTACAGCTCGGCGTACCGGCCGCCCGCCGCGAGGAGTTCGTCGTGGGTGCCGCGTTCGACGATCCGGCCGGCCTCCACGACCAGGATGAGGTCGGCGGCGCGGACCGTGGACAGCCGGTGGGCGATCACCACCGCGGTGCGGCCCGCCAGCGCCTCGGTGAGGGCCTCCTGGACGGCGGCCTCCGAGGTGTTGTCGAGGTGGGCCGTGGCCTCGTCGAGGATGACGACCCGCTGACGGGCCAGCAGCAGCCGGGCGATGGTCATCCGCTGGCGCTCGCCGCCGGACAGCCGGTAGCCGCGCTCGCCGACGACGGTGTCCAGACCGTCGGGCAGCGAGCGCACGAGGTCGTCGAGGCGGGCCCGGCGCAGCGCGTCCCACAGCTCCCCGTCGGCCGCCGTGGGCCGGGCCAGCAGCAGGTTGGCGCGGACCGTGTCGTGGAAGAGGTGGCCGTCCTGGGTGACCATGCCCAGGGTGGCCCGCAGCGAGGCCGCGCTCAGGTCGCGTACGTCGACGCCGCCCACCCGCACCGCGCCCTCGTCGACGTCGTACAGCCGGGGCAGCAGCTGCGCGATGGTCGACTTGCCGGCGCCGGAGGAGCCGACCAGGGCCACGGTCTGCCCGGGTTCGGCACGGAAGGAGACGCCGCGCAGGACCTCGGTGCCGCCGCGGGTGTCGAGCGCGGCGACCTCCTCCAGGGAGGCGAGGGAGACCTTGTCGGCGGCCGGGTAGGAGAAGCGGACGTCGTCGAACTCCACCGCGACCGGCCCGTCCGGCACCTCGCGGGCGTCCGGCTTGTCCTCGATGAGCGGCTTCAGGTCGAGCACCTCGAAGACCCGCTCGAAGCTGACGAGCGCGCTCATCACCTCCACCCGGGCCCCGGCGAGCGCGGTGAGCGGCGCGTAGAGGCGGGTGAGCAGCAGCGCGAGCGAGACGACGGCGCCGGGCTCCAGGCTGCCGCGCAGGGCGAACCAGCCGCCCAGGCCGTAGACCAGGGCCAGGGCCAGTGAGGAGACCAGGGTGAGGGCGGTGATGAAGGCGGACTGCGCGGTGGCCGTACGGACGCCGATGTCGCGCACCCGGCGGGCACGGGCGGCGAACTCCTCCGACTCCTCCTCCGGCCGGCCGAAGAGCTTGACCAGGGTGGCGCCGGGGGCGGAGAAACGCTCCGTCATCCGGGTGCCCATCGCCGCGTTGAGCGCGGCGGCCTCCCGCTGCATGCGCGCCATCCGGCTGCCCATGCGCCGGGCGGGGATCACGAACACCGGCAGCAGCACCAGCGCCAGCAGGGTGATCTGCCAGGACAGGGTGAGCATGACGGCGAGCGTGAGCAGCAGCGTGACCACGTTGCTGACGACGCCGGACAGGGTGTTGCTGAAGGCGCGCTGGGCGCCGATGACGTCGTTGTTGAGACGGGAGACGAGCGCTCCCGTACGAGTGCGTGTGAAGAACGCGACCGGCATGCGCTGCACATGATCGAACACAGCTGTCCGCAGATCCAGGATGAGGCCCTCGCCGAGCGTCGCCGACAGGCGTCTGCCGAGGATGCCGAGCGCCGCCTCGGCCACCGCGATCAGCGCGATGAGCAGGGCCAGGCGTACGACCGTGCCCTGGTCGCCCCGCGACACGATCGCGTCCACGACGCGGCCGGCCAGCACGGGGGTCGCCACGGCGAGCAGTGCGGTCACCACCCCGAGGCCGACGAACCGCGCGATCCGGCGCCGGTGGGGGCGGGCGAACGCGGCGATGCGGCGCAGCGTCGCCCGCGCGAGGGGGCGGCGCTCCTGCTGGGCGGTCATGACGCTGTGCAGCTGCGTCCAGGCCGTGGTCTCCATGCTCATGGAGTAGAACCTAGGACCTCAGCCCTCCTCGAGGTCAATGCGCGAGGGGTGCCGGTGCCGGCGCTGGCGCCAGTACCAGTGCCGGTGTCGCTGCCGGTGCCGGTGCCGGTTCCGGGTCCGCGCACCGCGCTTCGGCCGCCGTCCCCGTGTCGGCAACCCGGTATTGGCCCGGAACGGGGAACATTCAGGGACGTGACCCCCGAAACGGCAGTCCTCCGCCGCCCCGGTCCCCCGCTCACGCGGGCGGCCCGGCGCCTTCCCGTGCGCCGCGTCCTGTGCCTGGTGCCGATGCTGCTCGTCGCGGTGGCCGCGGTGCGCCACCACGCGGTGCTGGCCGAGGGCTTCGTCCGGCTGCGCGGGGCCGAGTGGCCCTGGCTGCTGGCGGCGGCCGGCGCCACCTGCCTGACCTGGGTGGCCGCGGCCGCGGCCCGGCAGGGCGCCGTCACCGAGCGGCTGCCGGGGCGGCGCCTGCTGGCCACGCAGTTCGCCGCGGGCGCCGCCAACCACCTGCTGCCCACGGGGCTCGGCGCGGGAGCGGTCAACCTGCGGTTCCTCACCGTGTGCGGCGTAGCCCTCGCCCGGTCCTCGGCCGCGCTCGCGCTGTACCTGCTGGCGGAGGGCGTCGCCCGGCTGGCGCTGCTGGGCGCCCTGCTGCTCGCCTTCCCGGACGCGCTGCGGCTCGGCGTCCTGCTGCCGTCGGGCGCGGGCGGGCCGCTGCTGCTCGCCGCGGGCGCGGTCGTCGTCCTGGCGGCCGGAACGGTGGCGGGCGTGCGGCGGTTGCGGACGGCCGTGTGCTCCTTCCTGCGCACCGCCCTGGGCGAGGCCCGCTCGGTGCACCGCCGTCCCGCGCGGGCGCTGGCGCTGTGGGGCGGGGCGCTGGCCTTCCCCGCGCTCCAGGCAACCGCGTGGATCGCGGTGGGGCGGGCGCTGGGGCTGCCGGTGCCGCCCGCGCACATGGCGCTGGCGTATCTGGCCGCGACCGTCGCCGTGGCGCTGGTGCCCACGCCCGGGGGGCTCGGCTCGGTGGAGGCGGCGCTCGTCGTCGCCCTGGTCGCGGCGGGCGGTGCCGCGGGCCCGGCCACGGCGGTGGTCCTGGCCTACCGGATCATCTCCGTGTGGCTGCCGCTGCTGCCCGGGGCGCTGACGCTGGGCGCGCTGGTACGGCTGAAGGTGATCTGAGCCGCCGAAGACGCCCTGAGCCGATCGAGGTGACCCTCAAGGTGACCTGAGCCGCTCAAGGTGATCCGCGCCGGTCGGCGGGCGGGGCGGCCGAGCCGCACGGTGCGGTGCGGTGCGGTGCGGTGCGGTGACCGGGGGGGTAACCTGCCGGTCCGCCCACGGTCCCGCACACCCGAGGAGCCGTCACCATGCCGGTCCGGATCGAACGCCAGGGACACGTCTCGACGGTCGTCCTCTCCCGTCCCGAGGCCCGCAACGCGGTGGACGGCCCTACGGCGGCCGAACTCGCCCGCGCCTTCCGCGAGTTCGAGGCGGACGAGGACGCCAGGGTGGCGGTGCTGTGGGGGGAGGGCGGCACCTTCTGCGCGGGCGCGGACCTGAAGGCGGCCGGCACCGAGCGGGGCAACCAGGTGGCGCCGGACGGCGACGGCCCGATGGGGCCGACCCGCATGCGGCTGTCCAAGCCGGTGATCGCGGCGGTGGCGGGGCACGCCGTGGCCGGGGGCCTGGAGCTGGCGCTGTGGTGCGATCTGCGGGTGGCCGAGGAGGACGCCGTGTTCGGGGTGTTCTGCCGCCGCTGGGGCGTTCCGCTGATCGACGGTGGCACGGTCCGCCTCCCCCGGCTGATCGGGACCGGCCGCGCGCTCGACATGATCCTCACCGGGCGCCCGGTCCCGGCCCCGGAGGCGTACGCCATGGGGCTCGTGAACCGTGTGGTGCCCACCGGGCGCGCCCGCGCGGAGGCGGAGGAACTGGCCGCGGCCATCGCCCGGTTCCCGCAGGACTGCCTGCGCTCGGACCGGGCCTCGGTGCTCGAGCAGGAGGGGCTGGACGAGGCGGCGGCGCTGCGCGGCGAACTCCGGCACGGCATGGGCGTACTGGCCGAAGGCCTGAAGGGCGCCGCCCGCTTCGCGGCGGGCGCGGGCAGGCACGGGTCGTTCACGGACGACTGACATTCCGTCACGGCCGGCCGCACGACCGGTGTTGCGCACCGCACGCCCGGTCCGTACCGCCGGCCCGGTGTCCCGCACCGCACGCCCGGCAGCCGCGGTGCACCGCACACGCTCCCCTGCCGATGCCCTGCCCGGCCGTCCGCCGTGCCCGCGGGGCGTCCGGAATGGGGCGCACGGACCTGCCGCCGGTGCGAACTGCCCTGCTGGATACGGCAGGATGAGCGCTCGTGCCGGAGACGGCCAGCGGGCCGGCCGGCACATGGGCACATTCCGGAATCGAGCAGGTGACAACGTGACGCAACTTCACATCCGGCCGTCGGCGGCGCCGTACGCCGCAGTACGTCTGTCCGGAGGTGACCGGTGAACCGCGCCGTCACCCTGGACGATCTCATCCTGGCGGGCATCGCCGTGGCCGCGGGGCTGGCTGCCGCGTTCCTCTCCCGCACCCTGCTGCGCTGGCTGGCCAAGCACGCCAAGCGCACCCGCTGGAGCGGCGACGACGTCGTCGTGGACGCGCTGCGCGGTGTGGTGCCATGGGCGGCGATCGCGGGCGGCGCGGCCTCGGCCGCCGCGGTGCTGCCGCTGACACGGACGGTCCAGCACCACGTCAACCAGACCCTGACCGTGCTGCTCATCTTCGTGGTCACGGTCTCGGCGGCGGGGGTGATCGCCGGTCTGGTGCGGACGGTGACGCAGTCCCGTTCCGGAGTCGCCGGATCCGCCACCATTTTCGTCAACATCACCCGGATCCTGGTCCTCGCGATCGGTTTCCTGGTGGTGCTGCAGACCCTCGGCATCTCGATAGCGCCGCTGCTCACCGCCCTGGGCGTGGGCGGCCTGGCGGTCGCGCTGGCGCTTCAGGACACCCTCGCCAACCTGTTCGCGGGCGTCCACATCCTCGCCTCCAAGACCGTCCAGCCCGGCGACTACATCCGGCTGAGCACCGGTGAGGAGGGCTATGTGGAGGACATCAACTGGCGTCAGACGACCGTGCGCCAGCTCTCCAACAACCTGGTCGTCATCCCCAACGGGCAGCTCGCCAAGACCAACATGACCAACTTCACCCGGCCCGAGCAGCAGTTGACGGTCCTGGTGCAGGTGGGCGTCGGCTACGACAGCGACCTGGAGCAGGTGGAGCGGGTGACCACGGAGGTCGTCGCGGAGGTGATGACCGAGATCACCGGCGCCGTCCCCGAGCACGAGCCGGCCGTCCGCTTCCACACCTTCGGCGACTCCCGGATCGGCTTCACCGTCATCCTGGGCGTCGGCGAGTTCAGCGACCAGTACCGGATCAAGCACGAGTTCATCAAGCGCCTGCACCGCCGCTACCGGGAGGAGGGCATCCGCATCCCGGCGCCCGCCCGGACGGTCGCCCTCCAGCAGGGCCAGGTGGTGATACCGCAACCGCGGTTCGCTGACGACGCGCTCGCCGAGCACGGGCCCGCGGACGCCGCGCGGGGCTGAACCGCGCCACGGCCGACGGTCCGGGGGCCCGGGGGCTGGTCCCGGGCCCCCGGTCCCGTGCCGCGCCGGTCCCAGGGCCGCCCGTCCGAGGCCGCCGGCGGGCGGAGGAGATCCCGCACGCCGGCGGCCGTCCCGGCCGTTCCCGCCGGCTCCGCCGGTTCCGCCGTGCCGGCCCTCCCTCCACGAGCACCGCGGGCGCATCCCGGATGCATGAGCACGGCACCCGGGCGGGAGGAGCCGGCACCGGACCCGGGTCGAGTCCGGGTCGGCCACGAGATATCTTGATGTCGAGCAATGTTGCAGACGTGGAGCGGAGCACCCGGTGACTGACTCGACCATCATCTACACACACACTGACGAGGCCCCGGCCCTGGCGACGTATTCCTTCCTGCCGGTGGTCCAGGCGTACGCCTCGCAGGCGGGTGTCTCCGTGGAGACCCGGGACATCTCGCTGGCCGGGCGCATCATCGCCGCGTTCCCGGAGTACCTGAACGAGGACCAGCGCATCCCCGACGCGCTCTCCGAGCTGGGCGAGCTGGCCAAGCGGCCCGAGGCCAACATCATCAAGCTGCCCAACATCTCGGCGTCCATCCCGCAGCTCAAGGCCGCGATCGCCGAGCTCCAGGGCAAGGGCTACGCGCTGCCGGACTACCCGGACGACCCCAAGACCGACGAGGAGCGCGAGATCCGCGCCCGCTACGACAAGATCAAGGGCTCCGCGGTGAACCCGGTCCTGCGCGAGGGCAACTCCGACCGCCGCGCCCCCGCCTCGGTGAAGAACTACGCCAAGACCCACCCGCACCGCATGGGCGCCTGGAGCCGCGACTCGAAGACGAACGTGGCGACCATGGGCGTGGACGACTTCCGCTCCACCGAGAAGTCCGCCGTGATCGCCGAGGACGGCACCCTGCGCATCGAGCTGCTCGGCGACGACGGCTCCACCACCGTGCTGCGCGAGTCGGTGCCCGTGCTCGCCGGTGAGGTCGTCGACGCCTCGGTGATGCGGGTCGCCGCGCTGCGCGAGTTCCTCACGGCGCAGGTCGCCCGCGCCAAGGCCGAGGACGTGCTGTTCTCGGTGCACCTGAAGGCGACGATGATGAAGGTCTCCGATCCGATCATCTTCGGTCACGTGGTGCGCGCCTTCTTCCCGAAGACGTTCGCGAAGTACGGCGAGACGTTCGCGTCGGCCGGTCTGACCCCGAACGACGGCCTCGGCGGCATCTTCAAGGGCCTGGAGAACCTGCCGAACGGCGACGAGATCAAGGCCTCCTTCGACGCCGAGCTGGCCGAGGGCCCCGACCTCGCCATGGTCGACTCCGACAAGGGCATCACCAACCTGCACGTCCCCTCCGACGTGATCGTCGACGCCTCCATGCCGGCGATGATCCGCACCTCGGGCCACATGTGGGGCCCGGACGGGCAGGAGCACGACACGCTCGCCGTCCTGCCGGACTCCAGCTACGCCGGCGTGTACCAGGCCGTCATCGACGACTGCCGGGCCAACGGCGCCTACGACCCCTCCACCATGGGCTCCGTCCCGAACGTCGGCCTCATGGCGCAGAAGGCCGAGGAGTACGGCAGCCACGACAAGACCTTCGAGATCCCCACCACCGGCACGGTGCGCCTGGTCGACCAGGCCGGCAACGCCGTCCTCGAGCAGACCGTGTCCGCCGGTGACATCTTCCGCGCCTGCCAGACCAAGGACGCCCCGATCAGGGACTGGGTCAAGCTGGCCGTCAACCGCGCCCGCGCCACCGGCGACCCGGCGGTGTTCTGGCTGGACGAGGGCCGCGCCCACGACGCCCAGCTGATCGCCAAGGTGAAGCAGTACCTGCCGGAGCACGACACCGAGGGCCTGGACATCCGGATCCTGTCCCCGCAGGAGGCCACCAAGCTGTCGGTGGAGCGCATCCGCCGCGGCGAGAACACCATCTCCGTCACCGGCAACGTGCTGCGCGACTACCTCACCGACCTGTTCCCGATCCTGGAGCTGGGCACCAGCGCCAAGATGCTGTCGGTGGTCCCGCTGATGGCGGGCGGCGGCCTGTTCGAGACGGGCGCCGGCGGCTCGGCCCCCAAGCACGTCCAGCAGCTGATCAAGGAGAACTACCTGCGCTGGGACTCGCTGGGCGAGTTCTTCGCCCTGGTGCCCTCCCTGGAGCAGTACGCCGCGACCACGGGCAACACCCGCGCCAAGGTGCTGGCCGACACGCTCGACCGGGCCACGGCGACCTTCCTCAACGAGGACAAGTCCCCCACCCGCCGCCTCGGCGGCATCGACAACCGCGGCAGCCACTTCTACCTGTCCCTGTACTGGGCGCAGGAGCTGGCCCGGCAGACCGACGACGCCGACCTCGCCAAGGCCTTCGCGCCGCTGGCCGAGACCCTCGCCGCCAATGAGCAGAAGATCGTCGAGGAGCTCATCGCCGTCCAGGGCAAGCCGGCCGACATCGGCGGCTACTACCAGCCGGACCCGGCCAAGGCCGCCGCGGTCATGCGCCCGTCGGCGACCTGGAACGCGGCGCTCGCGTCCCTGAGCTGACCGGCTCGCAGGCGTTCCCGGGGCGGTCACCGGACGGCCGGTGACCGCCCCGGGCCGCGCTCCGGCCCCCTCGCCCCGCTCGGCCCCGCCCGGCACACCGCCCGGCGGGGCCGAGCCGTTCCGCGACCTCCCGGCCTCCGGGGGCGTTGTCAGTGGTGTGCGGCAGGATCGGCAGCGGGTCGGTCCACCGGACCGCCGGCCCGCCACCGTTCCCGGAAGACAGGAGCACCACGTGCCCGACACCGCACCGTCCTTCGAACTGCTGCCCGGCGCCGCCGACTCGCCGGTGATCCTGCACGTGCCGCACTCGGCACGGTCGATACCGGCCGCCGTCCGGGCCGGCATCGTGCTGGACGACGCGGAGCTCGGCCGGGAGCTGGACCACATCACCGACGCGCACACCGCGGACATCGCGGAGGCGGCCGCCGGGTCGGCCGCCCTGACCCCCTGGCGGTTCGTCAACCGGCTGTCGCGGCTGGTCGTCGACCCGGAGCGGTTCCCGGACGAGCGGGAGGAGATGCTCGCGGCCGGCATGGGCGCGGTGTACACCCGTACCACGCACCGCGGTGAGCTGCGGCCGGCGGACACCGACCCGGCGCCGCTGCTGGAGCGGTACTTCCACCCGTACGCCCGCGCCATGACCGAGGCCGTGGGGGACCGGCTCGCGGCCACCGGGCGGGCCGTGGTGATCGACGTGCACTCCTACCCGGCCGACGCCCTGCCCTACGAACTGCACGGCACCGGCCCCCGGCCGCCGGTGTGCCTGGGCACCGACGCCTTCCACACGCCGCCGGACCTGGCCGAGCTCGCCCGCAAGGCGTTCGCGGAGTACGGGGAGACGGGCCTGGACAGCCCGTTCAGCGGGACGTACGTGCCGCTGGAGTACTACCGGCGGGACGCGCGGGTCGGCGCGCTGATGGTGGAGATACGCCGCGACACCTATATGAGCGAACCGGGCGGACCGGCGGGCCCCGGACTGGCCCGGGCGGCGGCGGCGCTGGCCGCGCTCGTCGACGGCGTCGGCGGCTGACTCCGCCTGGAGCACTCCGGCGCGACAAGCGGCACGGACGCGGCGAAGGTGGACCCATGACGCAGGAGATCACCACGCCGCCACCCGACCGGACGGTGCCCTCCGACGACCGGACGGTGAAGCTCCCGGACGACCGGACGGTAGAACTCCTGGACGGCCGGACGGTGGACATCCTGGACGGCCGGACGGTGTCACAGCCGCACGACCGGACGGTGTCACGGCCGGACGGCGGGACCACCGCGCCCGCCGGCGACCGGCCCGCACTGCCACCGGTGCGCGACTGGCCCGCGCTCGACCTGGAGGGCACGGAGTTCGACCCGGTGCTCGCCGAGCTGATGCGCGAGGGCCCGGTCAGCCGTATCCGCCTGCCGTACGGCGAGGGGTGGGCGTGGCTGGTCACCCGGTACGACGACGTCAAGCTGGTCACCAACGACCCGCGTTTCAGCCGCGCGGAGGTGACCCGCCGTCAGGTGACCCGGCTGGCCCCGCACTTCAAGCCGCGTCCGGGTTCCCTCGCGTGGGCCGACCAGCCCGACCACAACCGGCTGCGCAAGCCGGTCTCCGCCGCCTTCACCGTCGGCGCGATGAAGCGGCTCAGGCCCCGGGCGCAGGAGATCCTCGACGGGCTGGTGGACGGCCTGCGGGCCGAGGGGCCGCCGGCCGACCTGGTCGAGCGGGTGCTCGAGCCGTTCCCGCTGGCCGTGGTCAGCGAGGTGATGGGGGTGCCGGTGGCCGACCGGGAGCGGGTGCACACCTGGACCCGGCAGATCATCTCCCTGTGCGGTGGCGCCGAGGCCGCCGACCGCGCCAAGGAGGGCATGTACGGGTGGATCGCGGCCACCGTGCGCGCCCGCCGGGACAGCACCGCGCAGGACGTGCTCTCGCTGCTCGGAGCCGCCGTCGGGCGGGGCGGGATCAGCGAGGAGGAGGCGGTGGGCCTCGCCGGGCCGCTGCAGATCGGCGGGGAGGCCGTCACCCACAACTGCGGCCAGATCTTCTACCTGCTGCTCACCCGCTCCGAGCTGATGACGCGGATGCGGGAGCGGCCCGAGGCGCGCGGCCCCGTCCTGGACGAGCTGCTGCGCCACATTCCGCACCGCAGCACGGTGGGCCTGGCCCGGATCGCCCTGGAGGACGTCGAACTGCACGGGGTGCGCATCGCCGCGGGCGATCCGGTCTACGTCTCCTATCTGGCCGCCAACCGCGACCCCGGGGTCTTCCCGGACCCGGACCGCATCGACCCGGACCGCGACCCCAACCCCCACCTGTCGTTCGGCAACGGACCGCACTACTGCACCGGGGCCGTGCTCGCCCGCCTGCAGACCGAGCTGCTGGTCGGCACCCTGCTCGACCGCCTGCCCGGCCTGCGTCTGGCGGTGCCGCCCGCCGAGGTCGCCTGGCGCCGCAGGACGATGATCCGCGGCCCGCGGACCCTGCCCGTCACCTGGTAGCGCCCGGCCCCCGCGGACCGGCCGGTCCGGTCAGGTCCGGAGCCACTCCGTGACCACCACCCCGTCCTCCGTGTGCAGGCGCAGCGCGAACGGTCCGGCGGGGGGCTCGGGCGCGCTGAAGCGGCCGAGTTCGTCGGTGGTGAGCGCGGGGCCGCGCTGCGGGCCGCGCAGCACCTCGACACGGGTCCGCCGCGGCGGCAGCACCTGCCCCATCAGCCCGTCCTCGGACACCTCCACGTCCACGGTGAGTTCGCCGGCCTGGAAGGTCAGCATCCGCGGGACGTCCACGGCGCCGCGCACCGGGATCGCGTCGAGCAGCGAGTCGAAGGTCAGCTCGGCGATCCGCGCGTCCAGGTCGTGCAGCGCGTAGGCCTCGACGGCCAGGTGCAGCAGGCCGTCCGGCACCGGGTCCAGCACGGCGACCGCCTGCCGCAGTTCCTCCTCCAGCAGACCGTCCTCGAACGTCCCGTCGTCGTCCTGAGCGCTGTGGTCGTCGTCGCTCACGCTGTCCCCCGTGCGTCGAGTCGGGCGCGCAGCCGCCGCAGGCAGCGCTGGCGCAGTGGTCCGATACTGCCCACGGCGACCCCCAGCGCGGCGGACACCTCCTGGTAACTGGGCGGCGGCGAGGCCATCAGCACCCGCAGCAGCCGGCGGCAGCGCTCGCCGAGCGCCTCGAACTCCTGCCACAGCCGCCGGATCCGCTCGCTCTGCGCCGCGGCCTCCTCCGAGTCCAGCAGCGACTGCTCGGGCGTGCCGTCCTCGCTGACCCGGTCCAGCAGCTGCGGATCGTCCGTCACGGTCAGCCGGCTCAGGCTCCGCAGCGTCCTCAGGCACTCGTTGCGCGCGGTGCTGGCCAGCCACGACCCCGCCTTCTCGGGCTCTCGGATCCGCCCGAGGTGCTGGGCGAAGCGGAACCAGACGGTCTGGTAGACCTCGTGCCCGTCGGCGTCGGAGAGCCGGTGGGCGCGCACCACGGACCACACCAGCGGACTGAGCCCCTCCACCAGCGACTTCCAGGCCGCCGCGTCGCCGTCGACGGCGGACTGGACGAGCACGCCGACATCTGCACGATCCACGACCTCACCCCTCGTGTACGGCATGTCATGGTACGCCGTGGAGGGGGCTGCTCCGGCCCTCATGCCGGGGCGAACCGCTCGACCGGGACCGGGCTCCAGGTGGGCGGACGCAGCGCCGGGACGTGCGCCCCGCGCACTTCCGCGTACCCGGTGTTCGCCCGGAGCAGTTTCCGCCGTGCCGCGCGCGGGTCGCGCTCCTTGTGCGCCGTCATGTGCGCGGCCACCATGCCCGCGGCCAGCGGGGTGGCGAACGAGGTTCCGCTCCAGTGCGCGTACCCCTCGAACATCACCTGGTCCGGCTTGCCCGGGGCGCCGTCCTGACCCTCGCTCAGCACGCCGGTGTGGCGCGGGCTCTGGCAGGTGCAGGCGTAGGTGAAGCCGAACCGGCAGGCGTCGTACGTGGAGTGCTGGTAGACGTACGGCACGGGCGCCCGGAAGCCGGTGAGGACGCCGGTGAGCCGCTCGCCGGGGGCGTACGCCTTGACCCAGGCGCCGTGGTTGCTGAAGCAGGCGCCGTGTTCGCCGTCGCCGCGCAGCGCGCCCACGGACAGCACGGACTCGGCGTAGCCGGGCAGGTCGGCGTAGGCGGCGGGCCAGAAGGGGGTGGCGCTGGCGTTGTTGCCGGCGGCGGCCACCAGCAGGGTGCCGCGGGAGCGCAGTTCCCGCATGAAGGCGTCCAAGCCGAGCAGGCCGTCGGTGCGGCCGTTGGAGGTGCCGGCGGACAGGCTGATGATGTCGGGCCAGCCGCCGGCGTCGACGGCCTCGAAGAGCCTGTGCCCGAAGTCGGACTCCAGGACGGCTCCCGCGTCGTTGAGGGTGCCCTTGACGGTGATGTCGGTGTTGGGCGCGACGGCGGCGAGGAGCCCGGCGATGAACGTGCCGTGGCCGGCGTACTGCCGCAGGACGCCCTGCTCGTCGGTCTCCCCGGCCTGGACGTCGCCCTCGGTGTGGGCGAGCAGCGGTACCGCGCGGTAGTCGTGCGTCAGGCCGTTGTCGACGACCATGACGCCGACCGCGGTGTCCGCGTCGTAGGCGGCGTCCGCGGGCGCCGGGTTGGTGCCCGCGGTGAGCGGGGCCGGCACGGGTTCGTCGCCCGGGCAGGCGTTGACCGCGATGGACACCACGTGGTTGCGGCTGACCAGCCGGCGCCCGGCGCGTCCCTCGTGCTCGCGCAGGGCGCGCATCGCGTGCGCGACGGCTGGGTCGCCGGTGCGGTCGCCCTGTCCCGGGTCGCCGACCCGGATGCGGGTGATGCCGGTGCGGTTGGTCTCCGGGCTCGCCCGGCGTACGTGGTCGGCGGTCAGTCCGGGCGCCTGCGTGAAGTGGGTGCGCACGGTGTCCTCGACGAGCCGCGCCTCCTCTCCGTCGCGGGCGAGGACGACGCCCTTCTCGTAGAAGAACTCGGCCGAGTCGTCCGGGCCCATCGCCAGCGGGACGTCGGGCATCGAGCGCTGGATCTGGTCGAACTGCTCGTGGAAGCGGCGAGGTGCCATGGCGTGTCCTCCCGGTCGGGGGCGTGGTCGTCAGTCAGAGCCGTGGGGCCGTCACTTGATACAGCGCCGAACCTCCGGCACGCGGTTCCGGGGCCCGCGGCGGACCACTACCATCCGACGGGTGACGGCGGGAGACGACTCGGTCCAGGAACTGCTGCCGATGGTGTTCGCCGCCCCCGGCGAGGCCGTGGCGCGGGCCCGGGGGCTGCTGGAGAGCGGCCCGCCGCCGTTGCACGCCTCCGTGGCGCACCAGGTCATCGGCATCTGGCAGCGGGACTTCGGCGATCTGCGGCTGGCGCTGTGGCATCTGCGGCGGTCCCGGGACCTGGCGGCGCGGGCGGAGTCGGCCGAGCGGGAGGCCGACGTACTGGCCACGCTGGGGGTTGCGTTGGTGCACGCGGGGCGCACGCGGCAGGGGCTGGCGGCGTTCGAGCGCGGGATCGCGCGCAGAACGGGGCACACCCGGGCCCGGGTGCTGTACCGCAGGGCGTACGTGTGGTGGGTGCTGGGCCGGCACCGTGAGGCGCTGGAGGACGTGCGCCGGGCGATCGTGGTGCTGCGGCAGGCCGGTGACGTGATCTGGACGGCGCGGGCGCTGACGCTGCGGGCCACCGTCCATCTGGCGCTGGGGGCGGTGGAGCGGGCCGACGCCGACTTCGGCGCGGCCCAGGCCCTGTGGGACACCACCGACCAGGAGCACGACAAGGCGGACGCGGTGGAGAGCCTGGGCCTGGCGGCCTTCCGGCGGGGCGACATCCCGGCGGCGCTGCGGCTGCTGGACGAGGCCGAGGAACGCTACGCCAAGCTGGGCACGCCCACGTTCATGCTGAACATCCGGCGCTGCGAGGTGCTGATGGCGGCCGGGCTCGCCCCGGAGGCGCTGGCCGAGGCGGACGCGGCGACAGCCGAACTCGACCGTCTGGGCGGTCAGTCCACCCGCAAGGCGGAACTGCTGCTGGCCGCGGCCCGCGCGGCCCGGCTGGCGGACGACCCGCACACGGCGATCGCCCGGGCCGCCGCGGCGGTGCGGCTGTTCGCGGGGCAGCGGCGCAGCTGGTGGGAGGCGCACGCCCGGCTGGTGCTGACCGAGGCCCGGGCCGCGACCGGGCGCCGGTCCGGGCGGCTGGTCGCGGACGCGGCCGCGGTGGCCGCCCGGCTGGCCTCCTTCGGTTCGCCCGCGGCCCCGGAGGCGTCCCTGCTGGCGGGCCGGATCGCGCTGTCCCTGGGGCGGACGGCGGACGCCGAACGGCATCTGGCGGTCGCCGCGCGCAGCCGGCGCGCCGGACCGCCGCTGGCCCGGATGACGGGCTGGGCCGCGCAGGCGCTGCGAGCCCGGGCGGCCGGCTCCGGCCGGGGGGTGCTGGAGGCGTGCCGGCGCGGTCTCGACGTGCTGGACGACCACCGGATGACGCTGGGCGCCTCGGAGCTGCGGGCGCGGGCCACCGCGCAGGGCGCCGAACTGGCCGCGCTGGCCCAGGAGGCGGGCCTGGCCTCCGGCCGGCCGCGGCGGCTGCTGGTGTGGAGCGAACGCTGGCGGGCCACCGTGCTGAGCGCGCCGCCCACCCGGCCGCCGGCCGACCCGGCGCTGCTCAGCGGCCTGACCGCGTTCCGCGAGATCGCCGCCCGCGCGGAGGCGGCCCGCCGCGACGGTCACCCGGTGCCCGCCCTGGAACGGGAGCAGCGGAGGCTGGAGCGGGAGATCCGCTCCCGCACCTTGCATCTGCGCGGCGAGGCGCCCGGCGGCGGCGACCGGTTCGACGTGACGCGGCTGCTGGCGCGGCTCGGCGAGGCGCGGCTGGTCGAACTGGCCGTGCTGGACGGGCGGGTGCACGTGCTGCTGTGCGCCGAGGGGCGGGTGCGGCGCTTCGAGGCGGGGCGGCTCGCGGACGCGGTGACCGAGGCCGAGCATGTGCAGGCCGGGTTGCGGCGGCTGGCCCATCCGGGCGCGGCGGCGCGGCTGCCGCTGGTGGAGGCGGCGGGCCGGCGGCTCGAGGAGCTGCTGCTCGGCCCGGCGGCCCGCCACTTGGGCTCCGGTCCGGTGGTGGTGGTGCCGCCCGGCTCGCTGCACCGGGTGCCGTGGGCGCTGCTGCCGTCGCTGCGGGAGCGGGTGCTGAGCGTGTCGCCGTCGGCGAGCAGCTGGCTGCGCGCCCGGGAGACCGCGCCGCCGCCGGGCGGGCGGCAGGTGCTGGTGCGCGGCCCGGGTCTGGCGACCGGCGGCGCGGAGGTGCCGGAACTCGCCGGCCGCTACGGCGCCCCGACCGTGCTGGAGGGGGCGGGCGCGCAGGTGGCGCGGGTGCTGCGGGAGCTGGACGGGGCCGCGCTCGCGCACATCGCCGCGCACGGCGCCTTCCGCGCGGACAGCCCGCTGTTCTCGTCGCTGACGATGGCCGACGGCCCGATCGTCGTGCACGACTTCGAGCGCCTGGACCGCAGCCCGTACCGGATCATCCTGTCCTGCTGCGACACCGCCCGGTTCGCCTCGGTCGGCGCGGACGAACTCCTCGGCCTGGTCACGGCGTTGCTGCCGCTCGGCACGGCCGGGGTGGTGGCGTGCAGCGCGCCGGTCAACGACGAGGCGGTCGTCCCGCTGATGCTGGCCCTGCACAAGGGCCTCGGCGCGGGGCTGTCCCTCGCCGAGGCCCTGCGCGACGCGCGCGCCGCCCTCCCGGCCGACGCGACGCACCAGGCGACGGGTTGGGCGTTCTCGGCCTTCGGCGCGGCCTGACCCGCCCACGCCCGTACGCGCCCGCGCCGCGGTCGGACTCGGCCCCGGCGCGGGGGCGGGCACGACGCGAGGGCGGGCACGACGCGAGGGCGGGCACGACGCGAGGGCGGGCACGACGCGAGGGCGGGCACGACGCGAGGGCGGGCACGACGCGAGGGCGGGCACGAC